>CAJTZQ010000056.1 GCA_910583795.1 uncultured Muribaculaceae bacterium | reverse complement strand
TTGAAGACATCGCTGCCGAACTCTGCATAGTGTCCTAATTTGCGGTTTCTTTATTCAAATAAAGATCAGATATCCGGCGATAGAAATCGCTTGACATATCGGTTTCAAGATAATCGTCGCCATACATCATATAAAGGGTAGGCAATGTGATAGGGGTCCATCCACCCCCGTTTCCGCGGAGATCTATCACCAACCTTTTGATCCCTTTAGATTTCATATCCGACAACATATCCATGAAACTCTCAGACATGGAAGGAACTGCCTTAATGGCGGCAACTGTATCAAGCGGCATATCCATACCTGCCATACGATAATACCCTTTAAGTTGACCATAAAAATCCCAACTGTTATTATATTGAAATTCAAAATTCTCTCGAGACATTACGGTAGTCAACCGGAAAAACATTGTGCCATCAATATCACGCCATTCCATCTGGTGAGAAGGAAACCTATCACTTTCCGGCACTCTCGCTTTAAGAACTTTGGAAAAATCACGGGTATTGACCACTACTGGAGAATATGAGACACTATCACCCTCCGAAGTAACAAGATCGAATATTAATCTTGCACTTTTATCTCCCGCTAATTTTCTATAAATATTCAGAGTCCGGAAATAATCTGAAAGAAATCCATATTTTCCCGCTTGATTTTCACAGGGATAATAGCGTGCCACACGATCAGTTATCTCTTTAACCGGAATTCCGTTGATGCCGATCAGACGGCTCCCCAATAAATGACCTGAAACTGAATCTATAGCATTGACCACAAGCGAGCCATCTGCATACATAAATTTCACAACCAAAAGAGAATCCGTGCCGAATCCGGATTGGGTATCCATAGAGGGAGAAATAAACGAATGTCCGTCTTGAAGAAGCGACATAAATTCCGCAGCCCTTTCATAAAGACCGCCGACATTAAGACCGGAGTCTTTTAACAGATTATTGCGGAAATCCGCCGCTTTCTTATGAAAAAACACACGTCCTCCATAATTGGAGTATGGATCCGGATGAGTCATCTCTATTATCTTCACAAGAGTATCGAAGTCAGAGAGAAGCGAGTCTTTCTGTAGTTCAACTCCGTGTAAAGACAGGCATGCCGACAATGCCAATGATGAAAAAAATATTTTGAGATTCATAAACGTATAACCTTAATTACGATAGAGAGGCGCTACCTGTTAATTTTGAACGTGTTTCTGTAGGGGTTTCTCCATATGCCTCACGATAGCATTTAGTGAAATATGCAGGTGTAGAGAAACCCACCTCATATCCTATCTCACTGATTGTCTTATCACTCCCCGTGATAAGGCTGCGTGCCTTTTTAAGCCTTAGATTGCGCATCAGTTCAACAGGTGAATAATTGGTCAATGCCTTTATCTTGCGATAGAACTGCGTCCTTTCAAGACCCATTTTAGCGGCAAGACTATCTACACTCACGTCGGCGTTACCCATTTCAGAATCAAATATCTCAAGAAATTTTGCATAGAAAGCATTCTCGATATCAGATGTTTTGGAAATCTCTTTCTTTCTGTCAACACTCGATTTAACATCATCCATTGTCCGGCTTGCAGGATTCTGCCACAGCTCCTTAATACGCTTTCTGTTCTTTATGAGGCTGGCACACCGGGACTTCAATACTTGTGATGAAAAGGGCTTCGACAGATAGCCGTCGGCTCCGCTGTCATATCCTTGCGCCCGCTGTTCATCCATCGAACATGCCGTGAGCATCAATACGGGTATATGCGAAGTAGAAACTTCTTCCTTGAGTAAAGAACAACACTCAAGACCATCCATACCCGGCATCATCACGTCGCAGATTATTAGGTCAGGGACATACTTGGCGGCTTTCTTCACACCATCCGCGCCATTAGAGGCTGTTATAATATTATACTCATCATTCATCAATTCACTGACCATCTGCCTTATATCTCGATTATCGTCTATAATCAGCAATACCGGTCTGTCCGAATCAAACTTGATTTCTCCTTCTATCGAGTCAAGTTCTGACTCAACTGCCGAAGATTCTATATTCTTAACCACATCAACCGGATTTTCAGCAACATGAACAATCGGTAAGGTCACAATAAACACAGACCCCTTGTTAATCTCGCTTTCAACAGATATCGTTCCTCCATGAAGTTCTATAAACGCTTTGGCAAGCGACAATCCGATACCGGATCCTTTTGGATGTATACGATCCACCTGATAGAAACGATCGAATATATTTCCCAGATCCATTTCACTAATACCTTCGCCGGTATCGACAACCTTCATCTCGAGTTTTTGATTATCAAAAGTATACGATATAGTTATTGACCCGTTGTCTTTTGTGTATTTAAACGCATTTGAAACCAGATTGAAAAATACACGTTCAAATTTCTCGACATCGATGGCAATCAACAATGGATTATCCCCTTCAGGTGCGTTTAGTCTCAGTTTTATATCCCTTTTCCTTGCCATCTCCCTGAACGAATCCATCCAATCGTCTACCACTTTTCTGAAATCAATCTCCGACAGATGTAATTTCAATTTGCCGTTTTCATATTTTCTAAAATCAAGAATCTGATTTATAAGCCTATAAAGAATTCTAACATTCTTATCGGCTATTTTCATAAGGGCATGCTGTTGCGGTGTCAGATTTGATGCCGCAGCCAATTGTGAAACCGGTTCGGAAATCAGAGTCAGAGGTGTGCGCAAATCGTGGCTGACATTAGTAAAAAACATCAGTTTGGATTGTGTAGCCTCTTCTAATTTTATATTCAGCTCCTTCTGCTTGTCTCTCTCTTCTTCAAGAAGACGATTCTGACTCATCAGAACTGCCTGATGGCGTTTATTCATCCAGAACGTGCGCAGCAAAAGAAAAAGAAACCCACTTAAAAGGACAAGGATTGCAATACTGGCATAAAACAGGAATGTCTGCGACGAATGTTGCGCCCAATAATCGTCAATCTGACCTTTAAGCACCTTCATTTTATCCGTCTCGGCTTTCAAAGTCTCGTTTTGCAAGAGAAGAATGTCTGCATTAGTCTTGTCTACCGCTGAAGAGGCGGGAATTATAATCTCTTTATCGTAAGGCTCACCCTTCAATATCTTCAATGCCGTCTGAATCAACCGGTGTCCTTCAGTGGGATAAAGAAATGTAGCATCTATAATACCCTCTCTCACAGCCTTTATACCTATTTCGGGAGCGGCGTCTATACCTATGATCTTAATATTATCCCTGCCAAGTCTTTTAACTACCTCTGAAGCTCCTATAGCCATTCTGTCGTTGTGCGCGAAGATAAGACCTACATCTTGATATTCATTTAATAATGAATCTACCAAAAGAATAGCATCCTCTTGATTCCAATTTGCCGGTTTGCTGGCAAGCAACGTGCCGCCATGCTGTTCAAACTCTGTGGCGAAACCGGTGTGACGGTCCTCGGCTGGTGTTGAGCCGGGGAGACCATAGATTTCTATTGCCTTGGGATTGTATCCAAGAATATGAAAAGCATAATGTGCCGCCGATTTCCCAAGTCCTTTGTCATCCACACCCATCCTTGCTGTGTAGGAATCAGAATTAATGTTGCGGTCAAAAATTATGACCGGTATACCTTTCCCATACACCTCATCTATTATTGGTGTCAAGGCTGCCGCTTCGTTAGGGGAGACTATCAATATATCGAAATCATTGTCTACAAAATAACGTATATCCTCAATCTGCTTCTGATTGTTATCGCCGGCGGAGCGTATCTCCACCATCGCGTCTTCATGGAGCATGATTTCTCTGTTGATCTCATCGTTCATTTTGGCACGCCAATCGTCTTCACTACATTGTGAGACACCTATTTTATATTTCTTATCACTTCCACATGAAGTAACCCCCATGAACGTGAAAACTACAATTAAAAAACTTATGAATTGTTTCATGATATGTCTTATTAAAACTTAAAGTTTCCGTATAATTCAGCATATATGATCTTCGTGCCTACAAATTTAAGCATTATCCTATGAAAAAAAATGTAAATACTATAAATATTTATGATTTACAACATTTTTAATACACATTGCATCATTTGTTATACACGCTCTTTCAATTATATAGTAGTTTTGCAATGTGAAAACCAAATGGGTTTTACCATCACATCCTTTGATAAATGCTTCCCGCAAATCGGGACAGCCGTAGAAAAGACTCTCCGGTAAAAAAGATTATTTCAGGTTCATTTTTAATTAGAAAATCAAATCAAAAACAGATGAAAAAAATAACTGACCGAATCACAGCAGCCATCATGACAAGCGCTTCCTTTTTAGCTCCGCTATCCTTATACGGTGCGGAAGGTGTGGAAGTGAATCATCTTGGCGTCAACAATACTCTCGTGAGAGTGACCGGCGACAGCAATCTTCTTATACTTCCAGTGCAGGAAAGTATCGACGATGCCCGTATAAACATATTGGTGGACGGGAAAATCGCTGAAACCATATATGTAAGACTCGCACAGTCTAAAACCGATTTCTCTGTCCCTTTCGATCTTTCAAGATATAAAGGACACAACGTTATGCTCGACATACTGGCTCCTCACGACCGCAGTTCGATACGCGAGGCAAAGGATGCCGTTTGTTGGGAAGGCATTCATCTTGCAGATTCTTTCGATACTTCCGACCGTGAAACAAAATATCGTCCTCTTTTCCATCATACTCCCGAATATGGCTGGATGAACGACCCGAACGGGATGTTTTATAAAGATGGCGTATGGCATCTTTATTATCAATACAATCCCTACGGATCAAAATGGCAAAACATGACATGGGGACATTCATCTTCTACCGACCTTATCAATTGGAAACATGAGCCTATAGCCATACGCCCTGACGGTCTCGGTTCTGTATTCAGCGGAAGCTGTACAATCGATAAAAATAATACCGCAGGGTTCGGAGAAGATGCCGTGATTGCGCTTTTCACATCTGCAGGCACAAGCCAGATGCAGAGCCTCGCATCAAGCACAGACAACGGCAAGACATTTTCCGTATATCCCGGCAATCCCATCATAACTCTTGAAAGTGAGGCACGCGACCCCAATATGTTCTGGAATGAGGCTACTAAAGAATGGAATCTCGTTCTCGCTCATGCCCTTGACCACGAAATGCTTTTCTTCACCTCTCCCGACCTCAAGAACTGGACTCTACATAGTGCTTTCGGCAAAGGGATAGGAGCACAAGACGGCGTCTGGGAATGTCCTGACCTGTTCGAACTCCCTGTAGAAGGATCCGATGTCAAGAAATGGGTACTTCTTTGCAACCTTAATCCGGGAGGGCCTTTCGGTGGGAGCGCAACCCAATATTTCATTGGCGATTTCGACGGAAAGAAATTCACAGCAGACACGGATGCAGACGGGAATATCCCTACAAAATGGATGGACTATGGCAAAGACCACTATGCTACTGTGAGCTGGAGTGACGCCCCCGATAACCGTCGCACGGTCATAGGATGGATGAGCAACTGGCAATATGCAGCCGATGTCCCGACCTCTCAATACCGCAGTGCCAACACTCTTCCCCGCGAAATGAAACTGTTCACCCAGCCTGACGGACAGATTTATCTTGCTTCCATTCCCTCTCCCGAGATAGACGCCTTAAGAGGGAAAGCTGTTTCTTCTCTTTCAGGAAAATCCATCGGTAAGAAACCGACTGTTGTCTCTATTCCGGCAGCCACCCTTGGGGCGTGTGAAATCACTGCAAGCCTGGACGCTAAAAATGCATCTTCTATTGTAATGACACTCGCCAATAAAGCCGGGGATAAAGTTGTAATGACCTACGATCCAAAGAATCATACAATGGCATTCGACCGCAGAGAGAGTGGTGTGGTAGATTTCAATGAAAACTTCCCGGCAGTCACCGTGTCTCCGACGTTTGAACAAAATGGAAAAACAAGCCTGAGAATTTTCATCGACCGCTCAAGCATCGAACTCTTCGGCAACGACGGAAATTTCGTCATGACAAATCTTGTTTTCCCCAATGAGCCGTATTCTACCCTTTCGGTCAGATCCGAAGGCGGCAACGCCAAACTGGAGAATCTGAAAGTCTACATGGTTAAAGGGAAAGTGAATTGATAATGGATAATTGATAATAGAATTAACTCTCAACAAATAATAATATGGAAATGTCAACAACTATAACTGCCTCAAAGCGGAACTCTCTTCTCCAGATAGTGCCAGTGATGCTCTGTTTCTTCGCAATGGGCTTCGTAGACCTGGTCGGCACTGCATCAAACTATGTTCAGAAAGATCTCGGTCTTTCCGACTCCCAGGCAAACCTGTTTCCCTCTCTCGTATTTTTCTGGTTCCTTCTGTTTTCTGTGCCCACAGGCATCCTGATGAACAAGATAGGACGCAAGAAAACCGTACTTGTCAGCCTCGTCGTGACTACTCTTTCCCTTATCATTCCAATCACCGGCGACGGCTACTACACGATGCTTATCTCTTTCTCCCTTCTTGGTATCGGAAACGCCATAATGCAGACGTCTCTCAACCCGTTAGTGACAAACCTTATCAGCAGTGACAAACTCGCATCCACGCTTACTTTCGGACAGTTTGTCAAGGCTATCGCATCATTCCTTGCCCCTATAATCGCTGCTTGGGCTGCCACGACTTATCTTCCCACTTTCGGTCTTGGATGGAGAGCCCTGTTCGTGATCTACGCTATTGTAAGCTTCCTTTCGATATCCGCCCTTGCCGCAACACCTATAGAAGAGGAGAAACCCGACAAGGCTTCAGGTATCAAGGAATGTGTGAAGCTCCTCGGCACGCCGTTCATTCTGCTTTGTTTCCTTGGAATAATGTGTCATGTGGGAATCGACGTCGGCACTAACACCATCGCACCAAAAATCATCATGGAGCGTCTTGCTCTCCCACTTGAGGAAGCAAGTTTTGCCACCGGTCTTTATTTTATATTCCGTACGATCGGCTGTTTCCTCGGTGCATTTATTCTCCGCTATGTTTCTCCTCGCATATTCTTTGCAATAAGTGCATTGATGATGCTTGCCGCAGCTGTCCTGCTTTTCACTGGTACGACCCTCGGAGTTATCTATACCGGGATCGCGCTTGTAGGATTCGGCAACTCAAATATATTCTCAATCATTTTCTCTCAGGCGCTCCTTGCTTCCCCTAAAGAAAAAAACGAGGTGTCAGGACTAATGATCATGGGACTATTCGGTGGCACAGTTTTCCCGCTTGCCATGGGTTATGCGAGTGACTTCATAGGTAACCAGACCGGTGCAGTGGCAATCATGTGCATCCCGATTGTTTATCTTGTATATTTCATCTCAAAAATCAAGAAAGTTTAGACTTTATCAATGGTTGTGAGTTATGAGTTGTGAGAAATTTACTCATTACTATCAATAAGACTCAAGACTCATATCTCACAACTCAAAACTCACAACTCAAAACTCAAAACTCAAAATTCAACACATATGTCAGATAAATTTGTAATCGGAATGGGGGAGGCTCTTTGGGACGTTCTCCCCGAAGGTAAAAAGATAGGGGGTGCTCCCGCCAATTTCGCATACCATGTGTCTCAATTCGGACTTCGCAGCTGTGTCGTAAGCGCAGTCGGCGATGATGCTCTCGGCAAAGAAATCCTTGATAATTTTAATACCAAAGGACTCAATATGTTTATTGACACAGTCCCATATCCTACAGGGACAGTGCAAGTGGAAATAGACCAGGCAGGCATCCCGCAATATGATATCAAGGAAAATGTGGCATGGGACAACATACCGTTTACTCCGGCGCTCGAAAATCTTGCAAAAGCGACTAAAGCTATATGCTTCGGTTCTCTGGCACAAAGGAATGTGGTGTCAAGAGAAACCATCACCAAATTCATAGACTCAATTCCTGCCGAGAACGATCCACTCATTATTTTCGACATCAATCTGCGTCAGGGATTCTTCACAAAAGAAACTATCTGCGAGTCGATGAAACGTTGCAATATCCTCAAAATAAACGATGAGGAACTTGTAACCATAAGTCGTCTGTTCGGTTATCCGGGAATAGATCTTCAAGACAAATGCTGGATACTGCTCGGCAAATACAATCTTAAGATGTTGATCCTGACATGTGGCGTCAACGGCAGCTACGTGTTCACGCCCGGTAATGTATCGTTCCAGCCCACTCCCGTTGTAGAGGTTGAAGACACTGTCGGAGCGGGAGATTCCTTCACAGCCGCTTTCATTTCAAGCATACTGAAAGGCAATGACGTGAAGACAGCCCACACAAGAGCAGTCGAAACATCCGCATACGTCTGCACCCAAGCAGGCGCCATGCCGATCCTCCCCGTCTCCCTCCTCATCTGATTCCTCTTAAACCGCACAATCCTATACAATCAGATAAAGAACACACCATGCTCGGTTGCAACCGGCATAGTGTGTTTTTTACATTCTTTCTCAGAATATTATTTATCGGCAAACATATCAAGCCAATAAACTTTGTTAAGATTCCGGCTTACAATTGTCACCCCGTCTTTCCTGATATATAACACAATCTTGTTCTCATACCAATAATTGCATATCCTCCATTCCAAGACATCCGATTCCGGAAATACATAGCAACGGGTAGCCGCCGAACCCTGTATCTCTTTTCTACCATACATAATAAAGGAAGGTGTATCTTTAGAGACAAAACCTGTTTGGTAAGCCATGAGCCGACAATCAGTCATAGTCGAATCAAGCTCTTTCAAATCTATACGGTAAATGATGCCTGAAATAGAATCAAGCAAGCACATTTCAGGAAACCAACCTTTTGCAAATTCCGGTTTTAAGGATAAAAGGTCTTCTTTAATCAATTTATTTCTAATAAATTTCTCATAATCCGAATGATACGGTATAAGGTAGATATCCTCATCAAACCAGATCCAGTCACCCTCTTCAAGAGTATAACCACGCCAATTTATGCCACCCCAGTCATCCGATTTTGAAGAAATGATGGCATTTTTAATCTTTTTATCGAAAATTTCGCCATATCTTTCCGTCATCTCCGTGGAATCCATAATATCGTGGATCGGATACAGCCGCTCTATTGGATAACGGCATAGAGAAGCAACGGTCGCAGCGTCATCAGACCCTACGGCATCCTTTAATTTATTGATTCTGACCCTCATCTCGGCATCGAAATCTTGCTCACTGATTTCATGTGAGTCATCGTCATCTTGAGGACATTCCTGGCTCGCCATGGAATCCCCTCGACGCGATGATGTGCCGTTACACGATGGTAATGCCACAACAGACACTGCATAAACAAAAAAACACAATATGACAATCCTCAGATATTTCATTCTATTTCCAAAACAAAAGAACGTTTCACATTTTTAAATTTATCCCAGGGAGCTGAAACCAGGGTGTTTTCCGGAATAATAAGAACAGCTGAATCATAAACCGATTCTTCAAATACATTTTCATAAAGGACTGGAAGAGTGCTGCCCGAGAAGCTTATTTCTTCAATAGTTGTGGAATATTTGAAAGCCTCTCTTTCAATGACGTCTATGCTACTGCCGAGGTCGACAGTAGAAAATTTTGAATTTATAAAAGCCCTCTCACAGATTCCGGTCACCTTATACTCCTTGCCATTTGCAGAAACAAAGTCCTGGATCAGAAGAGATGACTGACTGTCGATTTCTTTATAATTATATCCGATAGCAGTGGCATAATCTCCCTCTTCATTGAGTGAATATAATACGTTTTCCATATTTATTGTAACATCTCTTATCGACTCCCCGGCACACGCTGAAAGAACAAGCGCAAACATCGTGAAAAGAACTATTGATGATAAGGAAGAGATTTTTAAAGAAGTTGTTTTCATAGCTATAGTAAAATCATTTATTGAAGTTGTTTAAACTTTTTTCTTTTTCAAGATTTCGTCAGATTTTCGAGGAGATTTTGAAACTTGAAGATGGAGTTTAGCGGGCTAAACGACCGATGAAAGGTTCAAAAACGACCAAAAAGATGGCGGAAGATTGGAAAAGAGGTCTTTTTAACGTAAAAAGCAAAAAAATCAATCTCCGTAAAAAAGTTTAAACTACTTCATTATTAATCGTGGACAAAATTATAAAATTTGATTGCAAGTTTGTTTCAATCAGACAGATTCTAACAGAAACAATATAAGTTTATATAAAACCGGTTTCACAACTCCAAGCACCGACAAGAAAATTGTCAACGCTATAGAGAATTTTAAAGCCATTAAAGAAATGCTCCATGCAACACTAAAACCATATTTCTTTTGACTTAAAGCCCCGGGAATGGCAATTATATAATAGGATTTAAGTGACTCGGAAGTCATGGATGTACCATCAGCAGAAATATTATTCCATAGCGAATATGTAAAAGTGGTCATAGTCGCAATAAAATAAACAGCCATAAAAAACGGTATCCAATATAAAATATTAAGTCCGCTTAACTTATAGACTGAGACAGCCATATCGTTTGCGATACCGGTTCGCAAAACGGATTTCACAATCAAAAACTCAAATATGAACACAATTATAATCATTGCCAATGGAATCAGACCACTTGCAAATGCCTTAAATCTCGGCAATTTGAATGAAATATCATAACTATCCACTTTTACTGTATTGATATTAAGTAGATTTATATATTCTTGCGATTCTTTA
This sequence comes from uncultured Muribaculaceae bacterium, assembly GCA_910583795.1. GTDB lineage: Bacteria > Bacteroidota > Bacteroidia > Bacteroidales > Muribaculaceae > Lepagella. Next base: position 13,487 of record CAJTZQ010000056.1, on the reverse strand, counting down.
CGTATGAACCATCTGTCAGTATTCCACATCCCTTTATATAATGCGTATACCATAATCCCGACTCCAATGACCGATAAGACAATTCCTCGCCATTCCCAATTCCCGGGAATCAACAAGGATAACACAAACGCAGACACCACAATCCATAATGCTGAAGATGCTATTCTGCTTCCTTTCTTATAAATATCAATGGCATGTGACAATAATCTTTTTGAATTTTCTGCATTCCTCTTCTTAGCCTCTTCCTGAAGTTTTGATTTTTCTTTTGAATCTATTTCACCTTTAATTTCACTTATAAGTTTAGAATAATCAAACAAAGGAGCCGCTGCCGAAAGATATTTAACAGCATTTTCAAGGTTGACGGCTACGTTATTTGTCCCGAGATAAGACGCTAAGCCAAGCAATTCATTGGCACGCATTTTCAAAGAAGTATTTTCAGATTGCAACGCAGCTGTAGCATTTATCTTAAAATCATTCCTATCCCCCATCTTATAATAAGTACGAAGCATCAATTCCCTTACTTCGGGTCTCGTAGCATCACATTTTTTAAGTAGACACAACGCCTCCTTATAACTTTTTATATTAAACAGATCTTTGGCTTGCCGGAAAATATCTACATTTTCCAGCACATTTTTATTCGCACTGATATAATTTATCAAGGAAGAGATCTGGCTTTCGGAAAGGTTATCCAGGTTTTCTTTCAGAAAGAAAACCAAAAAGTCAAATAATTTATCCGACCCCATCACATTAAGCCATTCTCTTGCATTCTGCTTTGCATGGTCCAACCCTTCTATGCGTTTCTTGCCGGGAAATACAATAGTCAGATTTCGAGGTATTACTCTTGTTATTGATTTACCGAAAACCTTATCCAAAAGGTTTGACACATTCTTATAATTTATTATGGCTTGTACAACGGGATTTTCTTTATTGCCTCCTTTCACGACAAGATCTAACCCTTTCTCATCTTTCAACGGCTTGCCATTGTCATCTAAACAATGGAATTGGTGCTGCCCATCTATTCTTATGACACTGGCTTGACCATAGCTTTTATATTCAAGAATAACGATACCGAAATCTCCGATAATAAGGGCGTCCAGATATGAATCTCCAAAGACTACATTCCCAAGCAGAATTATTTTCCTACCAGTTTTTGCAGCCACGCGGGTCACAGTCTCACAAGTTTCCTGATACTGAAGAAGCTCATGGTTATGCTTATCACCGTATGCGTTGACAAGACGGCAATCACATAATGTCGGTGTTGATGTCGGGATTGATACAGCCATAGTAAATTAGAAGCCAATTTCTAAGTTTCACACCGCAAATTTAGCATTTCTAATTGCAAGTTTGTTTCAATCAAACAATCTCTTAACTATATAAATTTTTATTAATAAGATTATTCTTACATATATATTCAAGTATCCTTAACTTAAAATCAGCTTTACCTGTTGATTTTAAACCTAAAAGATCATTATATGCATATTCAGTAAAATTTTCAAGTGAATATAAAGTCGATTTATTCATTAGATTATGTCGTAATGTCTTTACAATATTTTCATATTCAGACGAATCTTTAGTCCAATTCTCCAGTCTGGATAAACGTCTGGAATGACACAATGCGAGATTGAGTAACCCTCCTTCATCCGGAGTTATAGAATTTTCAAATCTTTTATGATATCCATATCCAATAAATTCTCTTATAGACAGTCCATATTTTTTAGGCGTATGCTCATCTACAAAATTGCATCCATATGCTAATTCCAATGAGATTTCATCCTGTCCCAACTCCAAAATAAGTCTAATTATTGTTCTGCAATACTCTTTTGCATCTTTCATTATATCAAAAAACATATCCAAAAGTTGTGGATTTGACACGCCTGGAAGATACTCTTTTATATAAGATCTTATGAATTCATTATTCAATAAATCCGAATCTAAATCATTAATCTCAGCAAGAAGTCTTATTAATAATACGTAGTCATTTAAACTTTCTAAATTGGCATCATCTGAATACGGCTCTCCACAAATTGCTAACATTCTTATTTTTAAATCTTGAGGAATTATGCCAATTTCTGTTTCCTCTATATCTTTGATATATTTGGGTACATCGATATTTTTATACTTTTCATTAATAATTTTAATCAATCTTTCCACGACAAGATTTTCTTCATCAATCCCCTTATTATGGTCAAGCAATAAAGCTTTATAATAGGAATTATTTATTTCTTTTATCAGCTCTATGAAATTTCTATATTCGCACAACAACGTAAAATCATTGTTGGTCACTGCATGCTTTCTAAAAACAGCATAAAAATCTATTTGCATCGACGCCTTGATCATGTCTTCGTATAGTAATGACAACAAATTAGATCCTTCTTTTATATCAAGAAGCATGGCATTATCGATAAGCCTCACTAACCATAAAAGATTACAATATAAATGAGTGTTGTTGTCCGCCTTTGCTAAATAATCATTAAAGACACGTGAATATTCATATAATTTCTGAGTCCATTCCTCATTCCCGAAAGACTTTAATTGAAATATTGAATTATCCCGTTGTTTCATCAAATTCCTGATGAATATTGAAAAATCATTGATATCTTTTTCATAATCGGAATAATCTGTTATTAACTCAGAACTCTTTATTAGTGACAACGTAGATACAAGATTAGATATAATAAAATTGCCGAAATAGACACATAACTTAACTTGATTCAGTTCATTCTGATTTAGAATCATATTGAGTGTTTTCGTCTTTAGATCCAAAGCATATGTCTCCTTTTGCATCTTAATGATAGCATCTTTATCTACAGCAACAGGAGAATTGAGTTCATCTGTAAAAATATATTCAGATAATTTTAATATATGAGTAAATATTTGATTACTGATGTTTGCTGCATACAAGCAATCTTCCGAGGTTTTCAATATCTTAGAAACTTCCTCATGAATATCTTCGGATCTGTCTGAATCAAGGATTTTTAAAAGTGCCTTGTCTACTTTACTTATGGCTGAAAGAACGTTATCATCATAAGTATTGCTATCATTTTTGATTGTATTTTCTGAATCCAGAAGTGCAGCCAAGGTAATATTGTCGATAGCTTTCTCGCATCTCTCTATTTCATATTCTTCGAGATTATTTGAAGATAGTTTTTGATACAACTTTTCTATTCTATCTAATAAACCTTTAAGTAATATTTTATCTTTCCGGTTATTATATATTTTATCATCGATAACCTTAAAAAGGTTATCGATATCCATCTGATTTATAAGCGTTTCTTTGTTATGTTCCACTAATTTATGTAAAGAGTCTATCAGATTCTTCTGATTATTTCCTTTAACTGAAAAGATTGCCAAAAAAATCTCTTTTACAAGATCCATATTTATCTCTTTACCATACGGAGATTTAGATCTGACATCATTAATTGAATCAATGATAAAGAGTGCCTCCGGTGGTAAAATATTTACATTAAATATGTCCGAAATCGATAATCGTGGCTCATCAAGTTTCGGAAATGGCGGTTTAGCAACAATGACACTACAGCCATCAGTAAACTTATTATCTATCTCAAAGGGTTCTGACCAATCTTTATCCAGACAAATAATATATTTCTTGAATAACTCAACTTTATATCCTTGATTTTTATTGTCCTGAATTATTTTATATAAGGACTTATTATCCGTATTTTTAGCATTATCAGGATATAGATATACTTTTAAATCCTTGACTTGATTAGTTTTTGTTTCTACAGAAAATTTTATAGTTATATCCTTAACTCTTTTGTACCCTGCATCTTTATTCCAATCAGCTTTAATTATAAATTTTGCATAATAAAAAATGGTTATATAATCGTATAAAAGATATGTGATTTGATCAAGCCAATCTTTTTTATTAGTATAGTATTTGTATGCATAATGTGCCTTTTTGTTGCGAGTGCTTTGCATAGCACACAGAAGCCTATGCACCCCTTTCATATCTTGGGGAAGTAAATTAGTAAATTTATCAATTCTGACCTGACATTCTCTTAATTCTCTTTCAGTTCCTATATTAAGATATAAAAATATATATTTTATCACCTGATCAGTGAATCCTATATAATTCTCATAAATGTCAGCTGTCATGAGGCTCTCATGTTGAAGACAAGCCAAATATAGTTGCTTCTTTATTTTCTCAGCTACGCCTGCATAAGGATTTTGATTAATCTTTGATTGCTCCCTATCAGTTTTCGATTGCACACTAATTGATGGAGAATTAAGGCAAATGTAGAAAAAATGACGTATTGAATCATATAAATTTCGTTTAATTCCTTCAATTGAAAACTGATCTTTCAAATATCTGGACAAATCCCATTTACATAGATTGTTTCCGAAATCCTTAGTTTTCAAATATTCCCTTTTTATTGGATCCGGGCCACTTATAACTTGTGCATAGATATTGTCAAAATGTTGGTATATAAAATTATCTATAATATCCATATCAATATTTTTTATATCGTTGCGTCAATTCTTGTAAGTTTAATTAACCTCTAAGCAATGGACGAACTATATTTGTTTGAATATTAATATAGTTCGTTCATTATTTACAACTATATGAGATTATTTATTTTTCTGCTGCAGACGTTGTTTCGTTTGTTTATCCCATTTGCCTGCCCATGTTAAATATTTTGAAACAAACTCAATAGTCTCCGGATCTTTCTCGTCAAAGAGTTTTTTTAAATCAGAATATTTAGAGGAACGACTATATTTAGCCTTTCGTGCCTGTTTGTCTATAAATTTTTGTTTTGCTTCCTGTGTCAAAATATCTTGCATAAACTCACCATTCGACTTATAAAGCCCATTGTTTGAATGAAAATCATAAGCTATACATTCAGTATGAGGCAATATTTTATTTATTTCTTCAGCTGTATTTTCCGCAACTGAAGAAAGGAAAGTCCGTTGCTCAGGTAAAAATGCATAATTAATGTTTTTTGATCTATCCCAACCATATTGTGCAAACAGTTCTTCCATTTTTTGCTGATTATACTTAGTAAAAGATCCGGCATTCTTGCCAACCTCAAAAACTACACGAGGAGGTTCAACACTATTGATAATGCCAACGCATCTGATGTTTTTCCCTTTTATCGCATACACATCGAATAGCGGGATTATCTCATGTTGTGCATAGGTGGAGTCACTAAGAGTTGGACCACAGGACAGTGCATGTCTGTATATAAATCCTTCCGGACTGTTTGGGACATCTATCATTATCGGTTCATAAGTCCAATCCTTTTTAAGCTCGTATGCGTTGATGGCGAACAAATCACTTATAAGAAATGATAGAGCTACAACAAATTTAATAACTGTTTTCATGATCTTAATAATTTATAATTGAATGTAATGTTAATTTTAGATATTATACAACAGGTGGAGACGGGCAACCCGGGAAGCGATATCCTTGCGAAGGCTTTCCGGAGCAAGCACGACCACAGAATCCATGCGCGACATAATCGCTTCCTTAAGCTCGCGATATGTGTAGCATTCAAACATGAATATCCTTCCTCCTTCCGGAAGTTCAGGATGTTCAGACATAAGTTCTCGATATTGAGGAGACTCCGGCAACAGCTCGTCCTGACTGTCGTTGTCGATTATAGGAAAAGCCATCAGATGGTTAGCCCTGCCTGGAAAAGCATAGATATAGACAGTCTCGAGTCTTTCAACATCTTCTTCCCCTTCCGCTGTTTCTAACGTACACTGCTTCTTGGGCATCGTAGGACCAATAACATTATTAAACAGATCTTTCACCCGCTCACGCTTAAAGCCGTCGAAATGCTCTATATTGATGCTTGTCGGATATAATCTGGCACTTACAATCTGGTCAAACGAAAAATTCACTATAAACTCATTTCTCTTCACGGCCCCTATCAAGACCCAACGGTTTCCGAACCGTTTGATCTGAAAAGGAAGAATCTTTTCACGAAGTGTGGTTTGAGACTCAAGATCATTGATCTTCCTGTATTCTATCTCAATCATACAATTACGCACAATCGCATTGAAAAGAAATGCAAACAGATCCTTTTTAGGATGACTCTTTATATTGATATCGACAATAGGACAGCCTCCATGCCTGGAAGATTTAAAAAGAGTTTCCAATTCGTGAATATTCTCCAATCCCGGGACGCTACCGAATTTACCCAGATATGATATTATGTCCCTAAGCAATTCTATCTCAATATGAGAAAAATTTCTTCGGAAGAGGCTTTTCGCCGGATTGACTGAATAATACCATGTTTTACCTTCTTTCCTTTTCCGAAATTCATAATCTTCAATAACATTGTCTTTTATATTTTCAAAAAACTTGATGTCATTTCTGACAGTCTTTGAATTTACCGGGAATCGGAATTCTATTTTCTCATAAAGGTCATCTATCGAAAGACCATCATATTCACATAGAAGCTGTTCCATATATGCCAGCCGACGTATCCTTACAGACACTTCTTCCCTTATCCTGTCTTTTTCAGGAGAATTTGTGTGAATGAGTTTTTCCGGCGATTGTTTCATGGAAAGATGTAAAAGTTTTGGATTGCAATTTAATAAATTTTTATCAATCTGCAAAATCTTATGTCTCTTTATCTGTCATCTTTATCGGTCATGTATCGGTCATGATCCCAAAAGATTTTGCCATTTTCCTTATATTTGAAGTAGTTCGATTCAGAAAGTCAGGGGAAAGTTTTATCTTTGAATACATGATCGCAGTTGCCGAAAGAGCCTCCAACAATTTATATACCAATAAATCCCTGACTACAGACTCAGGGTTATCATTAATAAAACCTACAATCGAATTCAAAATATATAACCCTTTTACATCTCTGCGGGTGGTCACATTGATTCCCTTCCATGCAGAAAAAAACTCTCCTCCGGGCATATACTCATCCCTGTTTACAAAATGGAACCCCGAAGAGGAAAATATCACATCAGGAATGATGTTTACAGAAGGATAGCCTATTTCTGCAAGAAAAAAATTCAGGATTTTCATTACTACCTTTATTTTGAATACAGGACTAATGAAATGTGAATCTTCTGTGAAATACATCGGGCATTCTCCGTTAAACGGTTCTTCGTCAACAAGAATGTCGTCATCACAATCATTAAGGATGAAGACTCTGACAGAACCGTCATTGTGACGACAGGCATAAATATCGTCCGATTTACTAATAGTCAATACATTACCTAAATTATCCCTATAAAAAAGCCATTTATGCCGAGACAGGTTGAATTTTATCTTCAAGTGATTCCAATCCCATACACAAGGAGAAAAACATTCACTCCTTTGAGGATCTCCTGACAGACAGTCGCAGTCTATATAAATACTTTCACCCACAGACCGACATTCCAACATCTTCAAATCTGTCTCCGACATACATTTGCGGGAAAAATCCTCTGAGCGTAGTCCCATTATCATTGCAAGCAGACGCCCGAGATACCTGCGGTTTACTTCATTTGCTTGTTCATAGGCTTCCACGACTTCTTCCGCCGCACGGATGATACGGGTGTCATCACTACACCACTTCCGCAATCGGTGAAAAGCATCCATCGAGTATCTAATGGTAAGATATTTTTTAGGTATCACAGTATTTCTCATAATATTTTGTTTTAAAGAGGTTCGTCATGATTAATTAAATATTCAACTTTCGCAAGCGGAAGTTGAGGGTTATGAGATCATAAGGTTAAAAGGTTAATCCACAACTGTGGAAAGATATCCAGCTTCATTAGATATTATCTATAGATATAACCCTTTAACGCCTTAATCTCCAAACCTTAAGTGAGCTTGCGAAACTTAAATTAAATATCTTTGCATGCAAAACCTATACTTGATACTGATTTCCCAATTAACGGCAGAATTTTATCTATTCCGGGAATATCTTCAGGTATAATCAGACTCATTTTTTCTATACTAATAGGATGTGTATTTAACATTTTGTCAATACGCATACAAAGATTCGGGAGAACATGATTGTCGAGAATGGTTAGGGCAACACGGGCGTTTCCACTGTTTTTCACGGCAGATACCCTCGCAATCAGATTGGAAAGATTATTTTCCGCCTCGGCAGTTATCTTAAAATCATATTTTTCAATATGACGGTGACAGATCTCCATAAGTTCCTGAAGTGTAAAGTCTTTAAAATCAATCACAACCGGAAACCTGGAGGCAAGACCTGGATTCGATTTAACGAATGACTGCATATTGGAACGATAACCCGCACCGATAACCATTATGTCGAACGAATCATCACTGAGAACCGGCATTAGGGTATCGATTACTTTCATTCCAAAATCATTCTTAGTTCCTACATCATTTCCTTCCGTGAGGGAGTAGATCTCATCAATAAATAATATTCCACCCTTTGCCTCTTCTATTTTCGCACTCGTAATCTGCTCGCTCTCACCAATATATCTTCCAACAAGAGAAGCTCTGTTTGCCTCGACAAAGTGACCGGAAGAAAGTATACCCTCCTCCTTATAGATTTTGCCGATCAATCTAGCAACTGTAGTCTTTCCGCATCCCGGATTTCCGGTAAGAAGCATGTGCATCAACCGTTTAGGCGCTTTCTTACCAAATTTTTCCCTTAAAGACATTATACGGTGAAAACTCACCTCACTGCTTATTGCAAGTTTTACGTCCTCTAAGCCGATGAGTGCCATGAGTTGATCCATGGCACTTGTCTCAGGGACAGCTTCCCGTACCGGAACATTGATAGAACCATCAAGAGATAAACACACTCTCTCCTGTGCGGAATCATTGATTTCTTTTTCATTGAAATCAACCTTTTGCAAATCTTCCGATTTGCAAAAGTCTTCAAGCAACTTTCGGTAATAATCGTGTGAGGGTAGTTTCATCTGATCAATCTTAACTTGCTGCAAAGTTAAGCATTGTCATTGCAATTTTGTTTCAATTTAAAATTTTGCATTAAAATTGTTTAGAATCCGGTAAAGAGAAAAGGGAAGACGCTGATATTGAGTTTCTATGATCATCTCAGAATAAATGATTTTTTCTAAAATTTTGTGTAATTTGTTTGCATATATTAAATAATATTCATACTTTTGCATCCGTAATACAACAAGTTGACTATTTATTGGAATCTTAATATGCATCCTTTGGGTTTGCCCGGCAAATTTGCATATACTTTCATCCTTAACCATATAAAGTAGTAGATTGACAAACCATAAGTTTTATTTGGATAAGGTTTATCTGTTTCAAGAGAACCAATTCATAATCGAAATAACTTTTTAACATTTGAAAGTGTCGTTGGGATAGGTTATTTTCAAGAAAACTCGACTAAGCATTTGTAACACAAAAAAGAAAGTTTATCATGTATCGAAATCTGTTTCTGACATTATTGCTTGCCGCTGCAAGTTTTACAAATGTATCAGCTGAAGAAGCTGATTCAAACCTCGTGATTCATCTTAAGGACGGCACAAGCATGTCTTGTCTTCTTTCTTACAAACCCACAATCAAGTTCACGCTTTCTGAACTGATTGTGAATTCTGAAAATTCATCTTTCACTGTTCCTCTCGATAACCTCGCCAGATTCGGTTTTGAAAATCAATCGTCTGCAATTGAAATTATCAAGTCCGAAAAGGCCAACTATACCATTGACGACAACCGTATCATTGTAAACGGTCTTAAAGCAGGTGACCACATCAGACTCTACCGTGTGGACGGCATATGTGTTTTCGATAAGGTCAACAATGCCGAAAACGGAACATTGGAGATTGCCATCGACGCTTTGTCATCAGGAATCTATATGCTGAATATCAATAATACAACCGCCAAAATCGCGATAAAATGAAAAAATCTTTACTGCTTCTTTCCATAATTGCCACTCTTTCATGTGTCTGTGAGGTTTTTGCTCAAAAACCGGTGTATATATATCGTAATGAGGGATATATCAGTTCTTTCATCACAGAGGAGATAGACAGCATCACCTATAGCCGTATGGATGCGGACAGCATCATGCAGTCTGAATATTGCATGACCGAGATCCACGCATGTGACACCACATACCGCATCCCCATAGCATCGATAGACAGCATAAGCTTCGTCACTCCGTCAACCATACTGAAACCCGGAGTATTCAGCATTGATGAACACCTGCTGACATGGGTCTCTGGCTATGACGACCTTGACATAAAGCTCAAAGCATCCACACCCGGAAACTTGTTGCCCAAGGTCGGTGATACGGTTGTCTCTGTTTCAGAAAGCGACAGTCCTCTGAATGGTCTGTTCCTCGGCAAGGTTTCTGAGATGACAACTGAAGGCGACGGCATCACCATCAAATGCACCCCCGTTTCGTTCGCAGACGGTTTCGAGAGGTATTATGGATCATTTATTGCCGACGGATCAGCAGGGAACGTGCCGTCAAGAGCTACCGACGTGCCGCCGGGATGGGGTACCTGGACACCGGAGCCTTACAAAAAAGACCTGCTTGAGGATTTTGCATCCGAAGAATATAAACCCATAGAAGACCTTGCAATAGACTTCAAGGGTTCGGAAATGTCGTTCACTGTCGCCCCGTCTTTCAAATATTACGGTAGAGTGATATACAATCCCCCTTATGAAACAAGCATCGCGTTGTCGATAATAGGAGATTATCGGTTAACGGAAAAGCTCAGTCTCGGATGCAATATGGAATATGATCACGACATAGAGCTGATAGACAAGTCTGTCAAGTGTGGGTATGTCGAAATATTCTTTGAACTCGGCGTCTACTGCAGGGCAGACGTGCATGTCGCCCTGGACAAGGAATGGGACCAGTATTTCAGGAGCGTGTTCCATTGGGAATGGGCAAAAGACAAGGAAGCCACTGTCTCGCCGGTCAACAAATTCTTCCACGTCAGGAATGAGGAATCCGGAAACTATGCCATAGATGGATCTTTGTCAACAGGATTTTACGCGAAAATAGGTCCGCGGTTCCCAAAGATACTTGATTTTGACATAGCTGAAATAAACCTCCGTGCTGAGGCGGGTATCGGGCTTAAAGGTGAATTCATCCCGTTAAAGACAGATACAGAGGATGCAAAGACTTCAACTGAATTTTACAACAAAATTAAAAACGAGAAAATAGAGGCTTTCTGCGAATTTGGGTTGCAGGGCGAGGCAAAACTGTTCGGCTGGTCCGCTACCACACCCCCTGATCTTGGCGGCATTCCGATGAAACCACAGTTGACGCTCAATAGTGTTTCCACTGTCCCAAGCTTTTCCAATATAGGCCTTACCAGGAACAATGACAATTCAATTTCTGTAAAGGCGGACGCAAAAGGTTATGTCGGCGGCAATGATCTCGGTTTTGCATTGTCTAAGGATGGCAAGTTCGCTGAAGAGGACTATGTATATAAATGGAACAACTACAAGGGGCCGGATGCTTCATTCAATCATGTCTATTCAGGCAAATCTCCTGATGGCGATTACCAAGTCTATCCTTTGATAAAATGGATGGGTATCGAAATGATTGCAGATGTAAATGGCTGCAACAATGATTTACATCCTCACAACGTTGATCTTGGATTGCCAAGTGGAACAAAATGGTGTTGTGTTAATGTCGGTGCATCAAACCCCACAGATTTTGGAGAATATTATGAAGGTTCTACCGACAAAGATATAGCTACAGAAATAATGGGGGCAGGTTACATGACTCCTACTAAAAAACAATTCCAAGAGCTACTTGACAACACTGAGCAAATACGATCCACAATCAACGGTGTGGACGGATTTATTTTTAAAGCGAAAAACGGCAATTCGATATTCTTGCCAGCGGCAGCTCAATTATGGATGGATGACGAAACATCTTCTTGGGAAATAAATAATAAAGGGACTGGAGCTTATTGGACTTGTTCCTAATTCTCCAAATATGCTGTTATCAAGCAGTTAGATAATCTCAAAATTCCTTAGTGCCTTGGTAGTGCCTGAAAATTCAGTTCTGATTTTTCTGCTGCATTACTTGTCTCCACAAGTATCCAAGCCATATGCAAATTTAGTCATTTTTTCTCGCTCGTGCAAGTCCGAAGGTTCGTTTTAACTCTTTTATGGCTAAGTGTTAAACAACCTGATGAGGTAATCCGTCAATCAAACTCCGGCAACTTGAAGAATCGGAATACCCAGAACATTCTCGATTGATGAAATTGTCTCAATCGTGAAGTTGTGGGTGCCTCGCATCCATTTGCTGATTTCAGATTCCTTCTTGCCAAGCATATTGGCGAGGTCTTTTTGTTTAAGCCCCTTTTCTTCCAGTATGCTGTGAATCCTGTCAACTATCAGGAAAGACAGGTCAACTCGACGACGGACTTCGGGAGAAACTTTAGCCCGGCGAGCCTCTATGATGCTACTTCTTTTCATCGCGGGTAAAATTTAGATTTCCTATAATTTCTTTATCTACAATATAGAGAGTTCCGTTCGAAAGCCGGGATGAAATAAACCGACTTGTATCAACGAGTGTCTCCACATAATCTGACAACGATTCACTTTCCTGCCATGTGGCGCAGTCTTTGACTCCTCCGTTGCCGAAGATAAGAATCTTGTCTGAAAGCCGAATACAGTAAAGACGCAGATTGCTTGTTTCAATAGGTATCGCACTGACCCCATCACCAAACTTTCCTTCATAGCGGAAATATCTCTCTAATGCTCCGCTCTCGCCAATTTTGTCCAGCCATGCGATTATGGTGTCAATGTCTTCATCATACTCACAGCCTTCGGGAAATTTCTCAAAGAACCTTTCAAGTTCAGAGAGTTCTTCCTCATCAAGATGAACGCTGTAAAAATTCACAGCGTCATGCTCTTCAATCAGTTCTATGGAATATTTCTGCGTCATACTTAACTTAAAGATTAACTTTGCAAAGTTAATAACTCTTTCCCAATACAACAAATAGATTCACCTTAAAGTTAAGTAGAGGAATGTTTTTTCTTTAGAGAAGCGGTGAGAGACGGGGCGGTCTGCCGTGTCTGCGGCGATATGCCGTCAACAAGTGACGGTGGACAAGTCCCCTGACACCTGTTTACCGCATCACGCCTATGGGCAATGCTGAACACCGACAACGGCCATCGCCTTATGGAATGGCATCGGGGACGTTTCACCATAAGACTGAATGGCTGTCGTCCGTGTTCCGGGACGCATTGCCGGATAAGGACTTTTACGACCGCCCCCTCACTCACCGCTTAAACAGCATCCACCGAAAAGAACAGTGTCGCAATGACGGGACTTTCAGATCCTCGTCATTGCGGCACACTTCTTTTTTATCGGGGTTGCACCGATTTTCTTTTTTCAGTGTTTCAATCCATCGCCGCCACCGTTGGGTCGGCGACGATTTATGTTTTCACGGACTTTCATCCGGGGGAGCCTTCTCAACAAGGCGTACCATCAACAAGTGGGTCAGTACGAGTTGCTTGCCATAACCTAACGTGTGGCGGAGGGATATTCTTTTGGCTTTGGCATAAAAAATCTCCAGACACAAAATGGTATTTG
>CAJTZQ010000055.1 GCA_910583795.1 uncultured Muribaculaceae bacterium | reverse complement strand
ATGTATAAAAAAAAATCCAAAAATATGCTCTTTAATTAAAAAAAAGAAAAAAATGTTGAAAGGTAAGAAAATTCCGTCTGATATCTGAATATATATAGGATTTATATACGATTTGATAGGGTATGAAAAGAGTCTCAAACCATCCTTGTCCGGAATGGATCGAGACTCTATTTTAATGTTTGAGGCAGTCTATTTTGATCAGCCTTAGATTCTGCCTTAATATATTTGTGGAATTAACGACGATGAGAAGTGTTGTGCAGATCTTCAGCAAACTTGTTTGGAAATTTCCAATGCTGGCGCGGATGTACCATAGCCCATATCACGAGGAAAATGCCTAAAAGAATGAAGGGGATGCTTAAGAGCTGCCCCATGTTGATGCCGTAGTTGGCGATCATTTCGTATTCAGATGCCACCTGAACATTTTTTACGTATTCAATAATGAATCTGGGCACAAATATGCCAAGGAAGAATGTCCCTAAAATCAAGTATGGTCTCTCTTCAGCGTTCTTTTTCCAATACATCCACATCAACAAAGCAAAGAGTGCGAAATAGCATAGCGCTTCATATATCTGAGTGGGATGTTTTGCAACAGTCTCACCGTTACGCAAGAAAATAAAACCCCAAGGCAGATCTGTGGGACCACCATAAATCTCGCTATTCATGAGGTTGCCCAACCTTATAAGCCCACCCACAAGTGCAATTGGAATCACGAGTTTGTCGAAAGTCCAGGATGCCGGTTTTTTAGTAACGAACCATGAAAAAAGGAATACGGCTATAATTATTGCGATAGTGCCGCCGTGCGACGCAAGACCTCCGTTCCATATTTTTAATATTTCAGCGGGATGTTGGGAATAAAAATCCCATTCGTAGAAGAACACGTGTCCGAGCCTTGCCCCTATTATAGTCGCAACCACCACATATGCAAGCAAGATACCAAGCCATTTTTCTGGGGCTCCCTCATGCTTAAACATCTTAGCAACGATATTGTAACCGATTATAAATCCGACTGCAAAAGCCAGTCCATACCATCTGACTGATATGGGGCCGAAACTGAAAAGGATAGGATCAGCGTTCCAAGTAATAAAATCGAGCATAAGTTAGACAAGACGCAAAAATAAGCCGCGTCTGAAACAAAAACGTCCGGACGCGGCATCTTATTGTAATATTTTAACGAGAGACTGAAATTAGCCTTTCACGATAGCTGCGGTATCTTCTGCTATCATCATTTCTTCGTCTGTGGGGATCACTACAACATGCACCTTTGAGTCAGCGCCTGATATTTCGATCTCTTCACCGCGAACCTTGTTTGCTTCAGCGTTGTAAGTGACGCCCATGAAAGCAAGCTGTTTGCAGATCCTTTCACGAGTGCCGAGCTGATTTTCACCGACACCACCTGTGAAGACGATAATGTCGACACCGCCGAGCACAGCCGTGTAAGCTCCGATGTATTTGAGAATGCGGTATTCATACATGTCGAGAGCCATCTTTGCTCTTTCATTGCCTGCCTCGACAGCAGCTTCGATATCGCGCATGTCGCTTGAAATTTCTGTAACCCCTGCTACTCCACTTCGCTTGTTGATGAGTTTGCTTACTCCTGCGGCATCAAGATTTTCGCGCTCCATCATATAGACTATCGCACCCGGATCGACATCGCCTACGCGGGTTCCCATCATGAGTCCCTCGGTAGGAGTCAGACCCATTGAAGTGTCAACGCTCTTGCCGTCTTTGATTGCCGTGATGCTGGCTCCGTTTCCGATGTGGCAAGTGATTATGCGTTGTTTCTCGTAGGGGAGACCGAGAAATTCACATGCACGTCGAGACACATAGCGATGGCTGGTGCCGTGGAAACCGTAGCGGCGGACACCATATTTCTCATATGCCTCGTATGGGAGTGCATACATATATGCCTGGGCAGGCATAGTCTGATGGAATGCAGTGTCGAACACAGCAACTTGTGGAACGTCAGGCATGAGTGAAGAGACAGCCTCTATACCGGTCACGTTTGCCGGGTTGTGAAGGGGAGCAACTGCGTAGCATTCCTTCACCTTTTCAATCACCTCGGGAGTGATAAGCACAGACTTGTTGAATTTTTCCATACCGTGCACCACACGGTGTCCGACAGCCTGGATTTCATCGAAGCTTTTGATTACGCCTTCCTTGGGGTCAGTAAGAATGTCGAGCACATTTTTTACTGCCTCTTTTGCGGTAGGCATGTCGACAGTGAGGATTTCCTTGCTACCGTCGCGGCGTTTGAATTTAAGGAAAGAATCGGGAAGACCGATTTTTTCCACGCCGCCTTCAGCGAGCACTTCTTTTGAGTCAGACTCTATGAGTTTGTATTTCACGCTGCTGCTGCCGCAGTTGAGCACAAGAATTTTCATAAGTTGAGATTGTTGATATTAATTAAAGGTTTTTGTCACCAATTGCCTGGTTGCAGGTGACGATGATAGTGTTGACAATATCTTCTACTGTGGCACCACGAGAGAGGTCGTTGACTGGAGCTGCGAGTCCCTGAAGAATCGGGCCTACGGCACCGGCACCGGAGAGGCGCTGAACGAGTTTGTAGGCGATGTTGCCTGTTTCAAGAGAGGGGAATATAAGAGTGTTGGCATGTCCGGCAACGTTGCTGTCGGGAGCCTTGAGCGCACCTACGGAAGCAACGATGGCGGCGTCGCTCTGCATCTCCCCGTCGATCACCAAAGAAGGATCTTTAGCTTTTGCAATTTCTATAGCCTCGCGCACTTTGTCTACGCGCTCATGGCTTGCGCTGCCTCTTGTGGAGAAACTCAACATTGCCACAACCGGGTCGAGACCGGCGATATCCTTGGTGGTTTTTGCAGTTGCGATAGCGATTTCTGCAAGTTCCTCTTTAGTAGGATCAGGCACAACGGCGCAGTCGGCAAACACGAGCATATTGTTGTCGCCATATTTGCAGTCTTCGGGAAGAAGCATGATAAAAGCACCGCTGACAACTGAAATGCCGGGTTTGGTCTTAAGCACCTGGAATGCTGCGCGGAGCACGCTTGAAGTGGGACTGAGAGCACCAGCCACCATAGCGTCGGCGTCACCTGCCTTGATAAGAAGACATCCGAGATAAAGAGGATTTTTCACTGTATAGCGGGCATCTTCAAGAGTGACTCCTTTTTTCTTGCGGAGTTCGCAGAAAAGTTCAGCATATTTCTCAGTGAAAGAAGTGTCGTCCGGATCATGGAATTCAGCTTCGCTGATATATTTTAGACCAAGTTTATTGGCTTCAGCAAGGATTTCGTCTTTTTTGCCAAGAAAAACGATGTTTGCGATTTTTCCTGCAATAATCTGCTCGGCAGCCTTAAGAGTGCGAGGCTCTTTTGACTCAGGGAGCACAAGGCGCTGAGGATGTTCCTGTGCTTTTTTAGTAAGTCTTTCGAATAATGACATGACTGATATGTGATTAGATATGTTAAATATTTTCATTGCGCAAGCCGCCTGAGGCAGACGGCGTGTGTCACATGGTTTAAGGTTGATGCAAAGTTATAAAAACATTTTTAATGGCGTGGTCTTAAAAGGGAAAAATTAATTAAAAAGATGTTTAATTAATCTTTATGGCAATTTTTGGAGGTCGTTATGCACTTTGAAACGGCATTTTTTTGTAATTTTACATTTCAATAGTAATAACCATATTCTCCAAAGACGTAAAACATGTCGGTTATCAGGAGAAGAGACAACTGAAATGATTATATTAAAACGACTTTATCGGTTTATATTAAAAAGTTTCCTTCCGTTGCTGGCTATGACATTTTTCATAGTGCTGTTTATCGTATTGATGCAGTTCTTATGGAAATACATTGATGAGCTTGTCGGGAAAGGTCTTGAAATGTCGGTGATTGCCGAACTCTTTTTTTATGCAGCGGTCACAATGGTGCCTATGGCTTTGCCGCTTGCCATTCTGCTCGCAAGTCTCATGACATTCGGCAATTTCGGAGAGAAGTTTGAGCTTACCGCAATGAAGGCTTCCGGAGTGTCTTTGCTTCATGCCATGCGTCCGTTGATTATATTTATATCATTTGTTGCGGTAGGAGCCTTTTTCTTCCAAAACAATGTGCTTCCGACGGCTCAGGTCAAGATGTGGACTCTTCTTTTCTCAATGAAACAGAAGTCTCCTGAACTTGAAATTCCAGAAGGTGTGTTTTATGTCCAGATTCCGGGTTACAACCTATATGTGAACCATAAGGATAAGGAGACCGGAATGCTATACGACATGATGATATATGACGTAAGCCATGGAGGAGACAATTCAACAATACTTCTTGCGGATTCCGGCAGACTTGCCTTTACGGGCGACATGCGATATTTATATCTGCATCTTTTCCATGGTGAGCAGTTTGAAAATCTCAGGGAGCAGAAAAGCCTCGACAGGAATGTGCCTTTCAGGAGGGAATCTTTTTTAGACAAAGAGGTGCTCATTCCGTTTGACGCCAATTTTAATCGTCTTGATGAGGGGGGAATGAGAAATCAGTATGTCGGGAAAAATATTAAAGAACTTCAACATACAATAGACTCTGTAGGGTTGCGTCTTGATTCAACGGGGCTTATTTATGGCGCTGAGTTGAAAAACACCGCGTTCCCGCTCTTGAACAAAAGATTCAGTGGCGATCACGTGAATTATTCTGACAACGGAGCCATATTACGCAACAATGGTTCCATGGCTGTCGAAGATATAGAAAATAAAGACACCTCCGACAAGGTTATTCCAGTTGATATAGATTCGTTGCTACTGAGTCTTACTCCGGTGATAAGGGGACAGACTTTTGATGCTGCTTTAAATATATCTCAAAGACAGGTCACAGACTATCAGTTCAAGTCTATGATGGTACATGACGATAAGTATACTATAAGGCGACATAAAATTGAGTTGTTGAAGAAATTTACTTTGTCGGTTGCGTGTCTGATTTTCTTTTTCATAGGAGCACCGCTGGGTGCCATTATACGTAAAGGTGGTCTCGGAACTCCACTCGTCATTTCTGTGTTGCTGTTCCTTTTCTATTACATCATAGACAATACCGGAGGCAAGATGGCACGCGACGGCAGATGGGAAGTTTGGGCAGGGATATGGCTTTCTACATTTGTATTAGCACCGTTGGGGGTATATGTCACGTATAAAGCCATGAATGATTCATCCGTGTTTGACGGAGACCGTTATAAGGAATTTTTCCGTAAACTTCTTGGCAGAAAACAGGAAAGAAGAGTGGCATATAAGGAGGTCATTATAAATGATATTTCTCATGACGAGGCGATTGCGAGATTGTCATCCTTGAGCGAGGAATGTAAGGCATTCTGTGAAATGTATCCAGGTGTCGAGACTTATAAGCAATATTGGATGCAGGGTTATGATTTGAAACGTCTTTCAGAGATAAGTGCTATCCTTGAAGAAGATGTAGATTATATGACGGATTGCAGAGATCAGATGGCTGTCAATAAGTTGATGGATTATCCTGTGATACGCAAATTATGGCTTTATCAACCGGCGAGGAGCAAATGGATAGGAAGGATCTCGATGGTTTTATTCCCGTTCGGATTGCCTGTGTATCTTGCCGGTATGAATGCCCAGCGAAATCTGAAAAAGGAACTTGTGAAAGTTTCCGAAGTCTCGGAGGCTATCATAACCCGGCTTAGAGAGGCAGGGAGTTCCCTCTAAATACCTAAACAATAGATACTTTATCATAAGAAGAACCGGAATGACGAATATATGAAAATAAAAGACGCCGCTCTCACGAGTGGCGTCTTTTGTTGACAGAGTATTGTCTCTATCATTACATAAACTTAATGAACAAAAATCTATCTTCTTTCTTTTCATTAGTAAAACCAACGAGGGTTTTAAAAAGTTTTGGAATAAGTGTAGGTTTAACATTCATTAACTAAGTTCTTGGCGTAGCGCCTCGATTTTCTTATCGAGATTTTCAGATTCTCGTGCTATGCGTTCTTTCTCTGATTCGAGCTCGCGGAGCAATTGACTTTTCTTTATCTTATCGAAATTGTCTATATCATAATATATTTCATTGAGTGCGCCGCGGAGTCTGTCTGCGTCTTTAGGTGAAAGTGTGTCGAGTTCGCCAATAGCCTTTTTGATTTTCTTAAAAGTTTCCACCATAGCAGAAACAGAAGTCGGGTTTGCATTGCTGTTTGCAATTTCTCGCCGACGTTTCCAAGCCATTATTGTTGAATATTGCTTTTCAACCGGCTTTTCATAAAACCTTTGACGTTCTTCATCACTTTTCCCATTAAGATATTCTTCGAGATAAAGGGCGATAGTATCAGTTTTTTTCATAATGACAATATTTGGTAAAATTGATGTAAAATTAAAAATTCTCACAATCAAATGCAAAATATTTTAATAAGTTCTTAAGAAAAATTGATGAACCCCCGCCATTCATTTATTGCGGCAAACTATTGGAGATTATTTCCTGGATAGTGTGTTGCCATCATTGCCTGAGATTTTGAGGAGTACGGAAAATTTTGTAAATTTGCATTGTAAAACAGGACGGGGATGGTGGCAGCTCCCTATCCATAAATTCATTTATATTTATGAGAAAAGATTCAGAACTTGAAGGCGTCACGCTTCTGGGCTGCCAGGGAGTGGCGTATCCTACGGATTATGCACCTCAGTTGCTTGAAACATTTGAAAATAAGCATCCGGAAAACGAATATGTCGTGACGTTCGACTGTCCCGAATTTACAACACTTTGCCCCAAAACCGGTCAACCCGATTTCGGACATATCATAATCTCATATATCCCGCGAGAAAGAATGGTGGAGAGCAAAAGCCTGAAGCTTTATCTTTTTAGCTTTCGCAATCACGGGGATTTTCATGAAGATTGCGTCAATATAATCATGAAAGACCTTTGGAAACTTATGGATCCCAAATATATAGAGGTCAAGGGTCTGTTTATGCCAAGAGGCGGGATATCAATTTATCCTTTCGCTAATATGGGAGATAAGGATCATCAGGATCTCTGCCTCAGGCGCAGGGAATGGGCTCTCGATCTGAAAAAATAAGCGGGACATATGAAAAAAGATTCAATCATCATCCTTTCAGGGGGAATGGACAGCGTTACACTCCTCCATTATCGTAAAGATCGAATTGCGCTTGCCGTAAGTTTTGATTATGGTTCAAATCATAATGCCCGTGAGATTGAGTGTGCCCGTAAACAATGTGAGATGTTAGGGATCGAGCATCTTGTGATACCTCTCGAATTCATGGGAAAATACTTCAAGAGTTCGCTTCTTGAAGGTGCTGAAAAGATACCGGAAGGTCATTATGCTGATGACAATATGAAATCGACAGTTGTTCCATTTCGCAACGGCATAATGCTCTCGATAGCGTGCGGTCTTGCAGAATCGAGGGGATTGCTTCACGTCATGATGGCTAATCATGGAGGGGATCATGCCATTTATCCAGATTGCCGTCCTGAATTTGTGGCAAGTATGAGCGATGCAATGCGCAACGGCACCTATGAAGGAGTGGATATCCTTGCTGAGTTTACAAATATAACCAAGTCTGATATCGCAAGGCTCGGAAAAAGGCTTGGAGTGGATTATTCCCTGACTTATTCCTGCTACAAAGGTGGAGAGAAGCATTGTGGAAAATGCGGCACCTGCGTGGAACGCAAAGAAGCAATGGCTCAAGCAGGGATAGAAGACCCAACAGATTACGAAGATTGATCATATGTATTACGTTAAGAAAAGATTTGAAATAAGTGCCGCCCACCGTCTTGATTTGAGCTATCCAAGCAAATGCTCTAATCTGCACGGTCACAATTGGATCGTAACGGTGGAATGCAAGGCTAAGGAACTGAATGCTGATGGAATGGTGGTCGATTTCACTCATATAAAAGAGTTGGTTATGGATCGTCTTGATCATGCCGTGATCAATGACGTTATCAAATGCAATCCTACTGCAGAGAACATTGCAAAATGGATAACGGATACAGTTCCAAATTGTTGGCGTTGCGAGGTTCAGGAGAGCGAGGGAAACGTGGCAATATATGAAAAAGATTAACGAAATTTTCTATTCTCTTCAGGGGGAAGGCGCACATACCGGAGTGCCTTCCGTGTTTGTGCGTTTTTCCGGATGCAATATGAGGTGTTATTTCTGCGACACTCGTCATCAGGACGGTGTGGAAATGTCGGATGAGGAGATAGCTCTGGAGATTGCCAAATATCCGGCCGAATGGATTATTCTTACCGGAGGGGAGCCTTCTCTCTGGATAGACAGCAAATTTGTGAGATACCTTAAAGAGTCTACCGGGAAGAAAATCGCCATAGAGACGAATGGAAGCAGGACTGTGCCTGAGGAGATAGATTGGGTCACTGTCTCTCCTAAAAATGGATTTGAGGGAGCCGGAGATTACGAGATTATGATATCGAAGGCAGACGAACTGAAGGTAGTGGACTTAGGTCAAGATTTAGATCAATATTTCGGCTATAAGTGCGTGTCAACTTCCACTAAGATGTATCTTCAGCCATGTTTTATGGAAGAGGAGGAGGCTTGCGCAGCAGCCCGCAAATCTACGGTAGAAAGAGTTTTGAATGATCCGCGCTGGACACTTTCGTTGCAGACTCATAGATTTCTTGGCATCCTTTGATTTATTTTGCTATTGCAAAAGGGTTAAAGGGTTAAGAGGTTAAAAGGTGAATGTTATAATTCTTATAATATTCAAAAGAATCGGGCTGCCAAATATTTGGCAGCCCGATTCTTTTGAATATACAAATTCTCTGTTAGAATTTTTATTAGAGTTCAGTTTTGGGCTTTGAGAGTTTGCGTTTTGGTTTTACGGGAGCCTCTTCAACAGGTTGTTCGATGCCGACAAGGGCACCGTCAACCATAATTCTTCCACAATATTCGCAAACGATCACTTTCTTGTGCATCTTGATTTCAAGCTGTCGCTGGGGTGGAATACGATTGAAACAACCGCCGCATGCACTACGCTGAACAGTCACAATGCCGAGACCGTTGCGGGCGTTCTTACGAATTCTCTTGAATGCTGCAAGAGTGTAATCGTCAATCTTCTGCTCAAGGTCTTTTACCTTCATACGGATATTTTCCTCCTCAAGACGCGTTTCAGAAACGATTTCCTCAAGTTCTTTACGCTTTTCTTCAAGAATGTGCTTGTTGTCGGCAAGACCTTCCTCCGCACGTACAATTTCGGCAGCCTTTTGTTCCTGCTTCTCTGTAGCCTCACGAATGTTTTTTTCAGCGAGTTCAATTTCAAGACCTTCGAATTCCTTTTCTTTCTCAAGGAATGCGAACTCTCTGTTATTGCGCACATTGTTGATCTGCTCTTCATATTTTGCGATCTTCACACGGCGATCTTCGATCTCTCCTTTCTTTTGACTTACAAAAGCTTTTAGATCTTCGATCTCATCCTTGTGTTTCTGGATTCGCGTCTGGTAGCGGATAATCTCATCCTCGAGGTCTTTCACCTCGTTGGGGAGCTCGCCACGGAGAATCTTTATTCTGTCGATCTCGGAGAGGTAAGACTGAAGCTGATAGAGATTCTGCAGACGTTCTTCCACGCTGCGTTCCTTGTCGTTCTTTTTTTCGGTTGCCATAGGCGTATATTGGATTTACATATAATTAATAGGATTGGTCTCGCTTTCAGCGAAATATGTGACAAAATCAGGATATTTTTCCCGTATTATTTTCGAGAATATCTTTTTTGTGCATATTTCGCTTTCATAATGACCGATATCTGCGATTATAATGTCGAGACCATAAGTCGTGAAATCATGATATTTCACATCACCGGTGATTATTATATCGGCTTTCGCATCTATAGCCGCCTGAATAAGCGAAGCTCCCGAACCCCCACAAACAGCTACTTTTCTGACTACCAACTGAGGACTTTGAGACGAGAAACGCAGGCTCTTCACCTTAAACGCTTCTTTCAGTTTGCGTAGAAATTCTATTTTGGGAGTGGGTTGCAATTCACCTATCACACCGAGACCTACAGACTCTTCACCATCCCGGGGCTTGAGAACCCGAAGATCTCGCATGTTAAGAGCATGGGCTATCTCATGGCTTACGCCTTCCCATGCGGAGTCCAGGTTGGTGTGTGCCGAATAAATGGCGAGGTTTTCCTTTATTGCAGTTATAACAATGCGTTCCGTAGCTGTTCTTCCTGTCACCTCTTTCAATCCTTTGAATAATAGAGGGTGATGGGAAACAATCAAATTGCAATGCCGTTCGAGCGCTTCGCGGAGCACATCTTCAGTAACATCGAGACACAACAGAGCGGCGGAGACTTCCATTTCGGGGTCGCCTACCTGAAGCCCTGCATTGTCATAGGATTCCTGCAGCCGTTTGGGTGCAAATGATTCTATAACCGTGGCGATGTCTTTAACCTTTAGCATATTAGTTTTGTTCACTTCGAGGGAAAGGATGGAGGAGTTATCAATTTTTTGCCGGCTTAAGTTCAAGCTGCAATTCGTCGAGCTGAGCCTTATCTATAGGAGACGGTGATTCGTTCATAACGTCTCTGCCGGAGTTGTTTTTGGGGAATGCAATAACGTCGCGGATTGTGTCAAGCCCGGCGAGAATTGACACAAATCTGTCGAAGCCAAGAGCGAGACCTCCATGAGGGGGAGCGCCATATTTGAATGCATTCATAAGGAATCCAAATTGTTCCTGTGCTCTTTCTGGTGTGAATCCGAGAAGTTCAAACATTTCATCTTGAAGAGCTGCCTCATGAATACGTATTGAACCACCTCCCAACTCAGTGCCGTTTACCACGATGTCGTATGCCGTGGCACGCACGTTTCCAGTGTCTGTGCGAAGCTTGTCGATATCATCAGGATTCGGAGAAGTGAAGGGATGATGCATCGCATAATATCTTTGAGTTTCATCGTCCCATTCGAAAAGCGGGAAATCTATCACCCAAAGTGGCGCAAATACATTTTTATCACGCAGCCCGAGACGGTTGCCAAGCTCAAGACGAAGCTCACAAAGTTGTTTGCGGGTCTTCATGGCGTCGCCGCTCATCACGAGAATTAAATCTCCAGGTTTTGCATCCATCCTTTCAACCCAATTCTGAAGATCTTCATTTGAGAAGAATTTCCCTACGGAGCTTTTGAAAGAACCGTCAGGCTCCACCTTGACCCACATCAGACCCTTTGCGCCTACCTGAGGACGTTTTACAAATTCTGTGAGTTCGTCAATCTGTTTGCGTGTGTAGCCTGCACAACCGGGAGCGACTATGCCTACGGTCAGTTCGGCATCATCGACAACAGAAAATCCTTTCCCTTTAACAAGGTCGGTCAGTTCCACAAACTTCATTCCAAACCGGATATCGGGTTTGTCGCTGCCATAATATTTCATGGCATCTGCCCAAGTCATTCGAGGGAATGGGTCTGTGAAATCTAAGTCTTTCACATATTTGAAGATATGTTTTACAAGACCTTCAAACATTTCAATGACATCTTCCTGTTCAACGAAGCTCATTTCGCAGTCTATCTGAGTGAACTCAGGCTGACGGTCTGCGCGAAGGTCTTCATCGCGGAAACATTTTGCTATCTGGAAATAGCGGTCGTAGCCGCTGACCATAAGGAGCTGTTTGAAAAGCTGTGGACTTTGAGGAAGCGCGTAAAATTCCCCCGGATTCATTCTTGAGGGCACTACAAAGTCACGGGCTCCTTCAGGGGTGGATTTTACGAGAATAGGAGTCTCAATTTCAAGAAATCCTTTAGAGTCAAGATAACGGCGGATCTCAAAAGCCATTTTATGGCGAAGCTCGAGATTTTTCTTAACGCAAGAACGGCGCAGGTCAAGATAGCGATATTTCATGCGCAGATCATCGCCGCCGTCGGTATTGTCTTCAATGGTGAACGGTGGCACCTCGCTCTTGTTAAGCACTTTCAGATTGTCTGCAATGATTTCGATATCACCGGTGGGTATATTCTTGTTTTTGCTTGTGCGTTCAGCCACTATGCCAGAAATCTGAACCACATATTCGCGTCCCAAGGCATTGGATGCTTCAAAAAGAGCGTTCTCGTCAGGGTTCTCGCTTGTGTTGAATACGGCTTGAGTTATACCATATCGGTCTCTGACATCTACGAAAGTCATTCCTCCCATCTTACGGCTGCGCTGAACCCATCCTGCGATTGTAACTTTTTTGCCTGCATCGGATAGGCGCAATTCACCGCATGTCTTGTCTCTATACATATCGGATATTGAATAAATTGAGATCTATTTAAACGTTGTTAGCGACGTTTGGGCAGCTGCATACGATGTGCAGCCGCCTGTAGGTCGGTTTAAACGTGCAAATTTACATAGAAATTTGCGTATTTCCACCTCTTTGGATGAAAAAAATCCGGATTGCCCCTTATTTTATATAGGTTTCGAGAGCTTCGAAAACTTTATCCGGCACAATTGTGAGTTTTTTGCATGACGCAGGTATGAGAATTGACATACCTTCCTTTACGTGTTTGCTGTCAGTGTCGGTTGTGATGGTGGCGCTTCCTTTTGTGCAGATTATTGCCACGAAAGTGTCCCATTCAGAATAGTCGCGCATCACCTCATGATCAATCTGCCAAACATTGGTCGTGAAAAACGGAGTTGTGACAAGATTCACAGGAATGTCACGAATCATGTTGTATTCTACCGGTTTCCCTTCTGTGTCGTCAAAATTGATTGCTTCGAAAGCTTCCTTAGTATGGAGTTGACGTTCATTTCCGTCTTTATCTTTGCGCTTATAGTCATAAAGACGGTATGTAATGTCGGATGTCTCCTGTATTTCAGCTACAAATGCCCCCTTCCCGATGGCATGTACGCGGCCTGCAGGAATGAAAAAAGTGTCGCCGGGTTTAATATTGTTGAAATTAAGCACGTCCATGATTTCGCCGGTTTCAACAAGCTTTTCATATTCAGCAGGGTTCACCTTACGGTTGAAGCCATTTGCAAGACGAGCTCCGTTCTCGGCTCCAAGGACATACCACATCTCGGTCTTGCCGAATTTAGCTCCTCTTTCCCTTGCAAGTTCATCTGTGGGGTGCACCTGTACGGAAAGATCCTGGCATGCATCGATAAACTTGATTAGCAACGGAAAAGTGTTGCCATACTTCCGGTAGTTCTTTTCTCCAAGCAACTTGGCTCCGTAACGTTCCAAAAGTTGAGTAAGGGTAAGTCCAGCGTCAGCTCCGTCAGCAACAACAGACTCAGAGCCTTCCACCCCGGATATCTCCCAACTTTCACCTATTGAAGTCTGTTCTGTCTTGATACCTTTGAACGGGGCGATTTTTTCACCGCCCCAGATGATTGTTTTGAAAATTGGATTGAAAGTCCACATTTTGAATTTGTTTTAAATAATTTAAAGGATAACAGGCGGTTCAAAATAAAGGGATTTATTGTGAACTATTAATCCTGATTCTCCTTTAAAACGTTATTATATTAAACTGTATTTTATAAATATTAAATATTATGGATGATAAACTTAGTTATGAGGAGAAAAAAGAACTTCCCGATAGTGTTTTCGGGCTTCCAGAAAGAAGAGAGTATCCTATGCCGGATGCAGCACACGTGCGTGCCGCCGAGGCATATTTCCGTTATTGCCCTGAGGAGTTGAAACCAAAGCTTGCAAGAGCGATTCTGCGTTTTGCCAATGAATATGGCGTAGACGTCGAGAGCCCGACAGTGCTCAGCTATGCATCTTAGTAACGGTCATTCCTTTTCTTCCGGGAGTGGGAGATCTTTCAAAAGATTTATTGCAAAATCAAGAATAGCATCTTTCCCTGCCGCCAAGTCAGATTCAAGTGAATGGACTTCACATCCTTCATCGGGATCAATTCCGAATTCAGTGCACTGCATGGAAGCGTCGAGGAGAGGACATGCTGAAAATCTTACCGCCCATCCGTTTGGAAGCTCAGAAGAGAATGGCAATCCTCCTCCTCCTCCTGTCCTTGCCCCTACGACCGTGACATTTGGAAGTTGTTTCATCACAGATGTGAAATCATTAGCAGCGGAAAAGCAAGACCTGTTGGTTAGAAGCACAACGGGTCCGGTCCACTTTACGCGTCCTGAAGGTGCAGGTTCGTATTCGATAGGATAGGGGTCTGAAAAATCATTATGTCCCGGTCCTGTCTTGTGTTGGATATATCCCGCTGTCATTTTCTCATTTATCAGTCTGCCCACAAGCGTTTTTATGTTGGTAAGCGCTCCTCCTCCATTGTCGCGGATATCTATTATGAGACCACGGCTTTTTTGTAGGATTGCAAGAATATAATCGAGAGAAGTCTCGCTTATTATATAAGAGAAAGAGGGGTAGTACATATAGGCGATTTCTCCCGGCAGTTGCTTATACATGATGCCGCTTGTTGTCAGCCAGTTGAATTCGAGATAGTTTTCTTCAAGCGTGCGCATGCTGAAATCTTGGGGATAATCGCTCCACCATTTGCGATAGTAGCTTGTGTTGTAGCGGGAGGATAGATTGACGTGACCGTCTTTCAGTTCGTCGAGCATAGCGGCACATATGAAAAAGAGTTCTATCGAATTTGTTTCCTCTGTGATCTGGTCACGATATTTTTTCCCTATCTCATTCCAGTCGATGTCTTTTTCTTTAAAGAAGCAATACCGTTGGTCTATTATGTTCCATAGGGCATCGAAATTCCCATAGATGTCGTCTTTATATTCCGGTTCGTCGTGGCACGATGAAAGGGAACCTGAGAGAAGGAGCGTGAGAAATATTATGATGGCATTATGTTTCATGTCAGTATATAGAATAGATAGTTTCGGAAGGTTTCCTCTCTTTTTTCTTTTTAAGACCGATCCCTCCGGGAACGATGCCTATCACAAATGAATGGGTGAATATTTTTGTGTTGAGATTGTTTGCCCATTGAGTGTCAGCTTTGAAGCGATATCCGATCATTGCGGCAGTTCTTCCGAAATCAATAGTCAGAGACAAAAGATTATCAATACGAAAATTGTTCCCCCACCATCCCGTATGTGCCAGTCCTGAATGATTGCCAAGGTATATTTCATAATATGTCTCGCCATAATCTGGACAGAAGAATGCACTAAGGGAAGGAAGACTTGCCACATCAGTCAATAAAAAATCAAAGTTGCCGATTTTGAAAGGACGGCTCAGGGATGCTCGTGCCGACAATGCCGCGGAAGCCATTGCCTGTACGGGATTATTGCCATTCCTAAGAAGATAATATGCACCTCCATCAATATCGATTGTGCCGCCGGCTGTGAATTGAATTTTTGCCGGAAGATCGGATCTCCATGACATTCCCCATTTAAAGCCGGCATTCAATCCGATCATCCTTGCTGTTCCGGCAGGATTCCAAAGATTATCGAAAGCGGCGCTTGCATCGAAATGCATTATAACATGACGGGGATTAAATGGCATCGCTTTGCTCCATTGCCCAGAAAGTCCGTAGGAAGTGCCCTGATATTTTAGTGGAGAAAGATATGTGGCAAGCACACTTTTGCCGCCAATCTCTAAGGAATAGTAACCTGTGACCGGACGTGAGGTGAAAGATCGGTTTTCATGCAAACTGTCGTTTGCATTTTGAGAAAAAACTCCGCAAGGACATACGGTAATCAGGATTACCATTATCAATATGGAGATATGCTTTTGATAATTAATCATTTTGTTGTTTGATAAAAGAACTGTCTTTATTGTCTTGATCGTTCTCATCAAATGCAAAGAGATCGCCTTGAACCACTTTGGGGGATTGTTTCAAGTTTTGCCCGTCTTGATCAGACTCTTCAATTTGAGTGGCTTCGGCTTCATGATGCTCCGGTTCCGGTATTTCCGGGAAGCGAACCGGCTCAAGTTCAGTGACGGTGTCTATTGTAAATGTGGATATCCTTTTCCCTTTAGCTTTGAATCCTTTTACTGCAATAAATTCTTCGGCATCTATTTCGATCGAAGGTCTTATAGAGTCGGCGCCACCGAATGTTACTTCCAGGCGAGGGTAAGCAGTGTCTGTGAGAAGGATAATTTTAGATTCTGGCTCAGATCCGACGAATCGCTGTGGTTTTGCAGAAGGTTCGAATACAAATCTTTTCAGGTAAGGGAAACCTAATGAAGAGTCATGCAGAGCAAGAGTCCAGACTTTATGGGGATCGAATTTTTCAATCTTTAGGATATTGTCGTCATAATGGTTGGAGTCTGCAAACGAAGATGTGAAATATTCCCCGTCTTTTGTGATCACAAGCACGAGGTCATCTCCCTGAAAGACGCCGAGACTTTCACCACGTCCGTCATAATTCAATCTTAATACATCTCTGTCAAACCATACTTCTCTGCCTCCAAGGGTGCTTGTGCCTTTCTCGACAAGTTTCACATCGTCAACCTGATATTTGGTTACAAGATTTCCAAGCGATTCTTTACCTTTTATGTCAAGGTCGGCGAAATTGACCATTACTTCCTTAGCTCTGGGTCTGCGACCTGTCTCGTTTGGTTCGTCTTTGAGAGAAACTTTTACAACTTCAGCTTCGCCATTGGCATTGCATGTGAGCCATTCAACTCTCGACCCCGGAGCTCCTTTTGTCAGATTGTATTCCTTCTCACGGGTAAGTCCGGTGATAAAGAATCGTTTCTTATAGGCGTATCCCATAAATTTGCCATCTTCATCTGTGGTTCCCGGTTTGCCGTGGCGATAGATCACATTATAGATTGTGCGCTTGTCTCCCTTTTTAAACAAACCTATATGTATGATCTTTTTCCCGACGTATAATTTATCTTGCACTTTTACAAGTTTATAC
Source organism: uncultured Muribaculaceae bacterium (assembly GCA_910583795.1). Lineage (GTDB taxonomy): Bacteria > Bacteroidota > Bacteroidia > Bacteroidales > Muribaculaceae > Lepagella. Next base: position 7,762 of record CAJTZQ010000055.1, on the reverse strand, counting down.
GTTCCGTCGCGATATATAATGAGTATGTCGTCGATATCGGAGCATGTAAATAGGAAATCATTGTCTTTAAGAGCTGTTCCGAGGAAACCGCCGGTTTTGTCGTAATACAGACGTTTGTTTGCTTCCGCCACTTTTGCTGCCTCTATTGAATCGAATCCCCGAAGCACGGTGCGCCTTGGGAAAGACTCGCCATATTTCTCCTTGAGATGATGATACCACGCTGATGTGTAGTCGACGATGTGATCCAGATCAAACTGAAGGCGCTCGATGTCTTTTTCGAGATCAGCAATCCGTTGGTTTGCCTTATCGGTATTGAATTTAAGAATCCTCCCCATTTTGATCTCCCATAATTTGATCAGGTCATCTCTTGTCACTTCACGGAAGAAAGAAGGTTTATACGGCTCAAGTCGTTTGTCGACGTGAGCAATCGCTGCGTCCATATCAGGAGCTTGTTCCACTTCCTTGTCTTTATATATCCGCTCTTCAATAAAAATTTTTTCAAGCGAGCAGTAAAGCCTTGTTTCTTTAGTCTCACCAAGTTTTATCTCTAATTCTTGGCGGAGCAATTCTTGGGTATGGCTGACAGAATAGCGAAGCAACTCGCTTACCGACATGAATTGAGGTTTACGGTCTACGATAACGCAGCAGTTGGGCGAGATGCTCACTTCACAATCTGTGAAAGCGTATAGTGCATCGATAGCCTTATCTGATGAGGTGCCGGGAATGAGATGAACAAGAATTTCTGCGGTGGCAGCCGTGTTGTCATCAACTTTACGAATTTTGATTTTACCCTTTTCCATCGCTGATAATATAGATGAAATTAGGGTTGATGTGGTTTTTCCAAACGGTAGTTCTGTGATTGCAAGTGTTTTGTTGTCGATTTTTTCAATCTTTGCCCTCACTTTTATGCTTCCTCCTCTTGCCCCGTCGTTATAGCGGGATGCATCAAGCAAACCGCCGGTCTGGAAATCTGGGATCAGCTTGAATGGTTCGTTGTGAAGGCATGCAATGGCTGCATCACAGATTTCATTGAAATTGTGAGGAAGGATTTTAGATGACAGACCGACTGCGATACCTTCCACACCTTGGGCAAGAAGGAGCGGGAATTTCACCGGAAGAGTGACCGGCTCTTTCTTTCTTCCGTCGTAAGAAGGAGTCCACTCAGTGATTTTCGGGCTGAATACCGTTTCAAGAGCAAATTCCGACAAACGTGCTTCAATATATCGTGGAGCCGCGGCGGAATCTCCTGTAAGAATATTTCCCCAGTTTCCCTGGGTGTCGATAAGCAGTTCCTTTTGACCGAGTTGCACGAGCGCATCACCAATAGACGCATCTCCATGCGGGTGATATTGCATTGTGTTGCCGACAATGTTGGCTACTTTGTTGAACCTGCCGTCATCAAGGGTTTGCATAGAGTGCAGGATTCGTCGTTGCACAGGTTTAAGACCGTCTTCAATATGTGGGACGGCTCGTTCCAGAATAACATAGCTGGCATACTCCAGATACCAGTTGCGAAACATCCCTGAAAGAATAGTCTTTTTTGCAGTGGGGTCTTGCAAAACAGGCTTACCATCGGCAGAAGAATCATGCTGATTGGATTCTTCATAGTCGATTGTGTCATTGTTATCTGTGTTGATGTCTTCGCTCAGTGAGTTGTCGGGTATTTCAATATCGTCGGTCATTTGTTCGAAAAGTGAATTTGCCGTAAAGTTAGCAAAAAAATGCATAAAATGCAAGTCATCAGCTATTCAAGTTCCTGGAAAAACAGAAGCCGTTAAGAGTGGAAAGTATAATTTGTTAGTGTAATAATTCTTTGATTTCCAATAAAGTTGCATTTTTTTAGTAATACATTTTTCGATGCATCCAATACATACAATGTCGGCATCTCTTCAAATATGTATGTCTCATCATCCTGTATAGGGTCAAGGGCGAATCCCACTATCCAGTTTTGGGGTAATACATTGCTGGTTTCATACCATAGGTCTTTATCTTCTTGAGGATCTATTGCCACTACTTTAAATGAATCAAGTGACAATTCTTTTATCTCTTCGATTGTTTCAGAACAATGATTGCAATCAGGATCATAAAATATCAGAAGTGTTTTTTGAGCATCAGGGATTTCCGACAAAGACGATATTTCCCCTTCGCGGGTCTCGAACTTAAAGTCAGAGGCTTTAAAACCGGGACGATTTTTCATTGCCGCCTCGAGACGATATTTTGCCCTTTCCCTTCCGGCTTCGCCGAGCGCATCAGACTTGATTGCATTATTGAGAAAAAGTATGTAATTGCTTTCGTTTCTAAAAGGGGAATCTTTTGTTGCAAGATATTTGTCAGCCAATAGATAAAGACTTCTGGCAACTGGAGGGTTTGTTTCGGCGGATCTTAACAATTTGGAGACACTTTCAGGTAGTTTTTCTGAATGTGAGTGGGAGAATAGATTTATATAGTTTACGAAGTTTTGTTCAAGAGAAGCATCATCAAGTGAGGAACCGGGGTTTGAAAAATCCAATCCATCCCAAAAATGATATATAATGAAGTCAGCTCTTTCTGCCGGCTTTGTGAGAGTCGCCGGCACTTCCGGAAGAGGAAGCTCCTTTATTTGCTTGGGAGACTGGGCGATAGATTGAACACATAAAACAATAGTCGATATGATTGTTATGATGAAGCCGGCAATTGAGTTCATGCAGAAAAGATTTAGAAAAATGTTTAAAACCAAACAACCGCCTAAACAGATGATGTTATAGGCGGTTGTTTTGTGCGCACGAAGGGACTCGAACCCCCACGTCGTGAGACACCAGATCCTAAGTCTGGCGCGGCTACCATTACGCCACGTGCGCGTTTGCGACTGCAAAATTACGTAATATTATCCAAACAACCAAATTTTGCGGATTTTTATTTCATTAAACAAATGATAATTTATTATCTTTGCAGAGAAGTTGCTCAAACTTTTTTTACGGAGATTGATTTTTTATTGCTTTTTACGATAAAACTCTTTCCCAATCTTCCGCCATCTTTTCGGTCGCTTTTGAACCTTTCATCGGTCGTTTGGCACGCTAAATTTCCTCTTCAAGTTTCAAAATCTTCTCGAAAATCTGATAAAATCTTGAAAAAGAAAAAGTTTAAACAACTTCAGAAGTATAATCAACATTTATAGAACCTTATTATCATGAAAAAATTGCTTTTTCTGCTTCTTGCAGCGTGTGTCTCAATGGCTTCGTTTTCTCAGACAAAGATTAAGAAAGTCTATGATGAGACTATTGATCCCAATGTACAGATTTCGAATGCCATAGAAAGCGCATCGAAAGAAGGTAAATTTGTTGTGTGTCAGGTTGGTGGCAATTGGTGTAAATGGTGTCTACGCTTTGCCGCATTTATTGAAGGCGAGGAAGAGATAAAGAAAATGGTCGATGAGAATTTTGTATACATCCATGTGAACTATAATCCTCGCAATGAATCTGAGGCGACTAAAAAAAGTTCGGCGGAGATGCTCGCCCGTCTTGGTAATCCCGGACGTTTCGGTTATCCGGCATTGGTGGTATTGGACGGTTCCGGAAATGTGATACATATACAGGATTCCAGTTTCCTTGAGTCGGGCGATGGTTACGACAAGGGGAAAGTGATACGATTTTTTAAGAACTGGACACCTTCCGTGGTAAATTGAAAATAAAGTAATTCAACTTTCGCATGCGAGAGTTGAATTATGTAATAAAAAATTATGATAAGAATATGATAAGAAATAATCTCTCCATTAAATTTTACGATATGTCACCTATGACGATTATTTCGATATTGGTGATAGTGTCGGGGTTGACAGGATGTTCTTCCTCAAAAAAGGTTTCTCTCACAAATATTGAACCTATAAAAATAGTAGACAGCAAGGAATTTTATACCACAGGACTTGCTGAAATATCCGGAAAGGTGATTGATATAGAAGTAACTACGTCGACCTCCAACAATTATAGAGACACCGACTATGCAGTCAGTGTCGGCTCGGGAAACATCGCAACCGGAGAGGTGATAAATCGTTTTGTTCCCATTTCTAAAAATAGAGATTCTTTTCATAACTGGTTTAAGGTTTCAACTCCTGCAATATTGCTCGTCAGGGGCATGCCAGAAGATTTTATCCCAGTATATGTTCAAGCCGGAAAGAATGTTGAGATCATATATGACAATACTACCGGCAAGATAACATTTTCGGGAGATATGGGCAGAATAAACAATGAACTTTATATTGCCCCCCAATTTGATGAGCGTGATTCTATTATAAATAAAATTGCAGAATCAGACAATCTTTCTCCCAAGGAGGCGATCGCTATATATGAAGAGGGGGAAAAAGCCTGGAAGATGCGACTTGACAACTATTTGGTCAGTTCAGATCTGTCGGCTGTTACAATACGGCTACTTAAAAATACAGCTGCTTTCAAAAAGGCTTTCTGGTTGTTAGACAATGAGGAATCGCTCGGAGTGAAGAGCCCTGACGACTATGCTCCGTTAAAAGCTGTCTTACTTGCCGACGACAGATATCTTTTGGCTCAACAGTGGACCGGCGGACTTGTTGATAACCTTGCAGGTTCGAAATTGTTGAAAAAGTTGGCTAAAAATATCCCTGAGGAAAAGACTTCAAATTATAATGAGGCAGTTATGAGATATATGAAACGGTTTGATGCAATGCTCTTGTTTTTTGATATTACCGGCATGCCGGAACTTGCCCAGTTGGCTGTTGCGAGAACATTATGCAAAGGAGGATTCCTTAAAAAAACAAAGACTCTTGATGCTGCCATGACGCTTGCAGACACTGTTATATCTTCCTATATCCCGAATCCTGATATCGCAGAGAATGTACGGTCTTACGCACGCCGGGTGATACACAATGACCGACATTATCTTACCGATAGTGAGGAAGCGGACGTAGTTAATGAACTGCTTGCACCCTATAAGGGTAAGTATGTTATTATGGATTTTTGGCTGCCGAAGTGCAAGCCATGTCTCAAGGAAATGCAAGATACGCGTGATTTCAGGGAGTCAGCGCTTGGAAATAAAGATTGGGTCATTCTATATGTGGTTGGAGAAGATTAAGCCTCTCAAGAAACTTTTGACAAAATATGTTCGAAATATTTGACTGGAGACGAGTGCATTTTATTGGATCATATCACTTATGGGAAATTATCCGCTCTGTTTGAAGTCAGCGGTGTGCCAAGAAAAATTCTGTTTGGAAGAGACGGGGAAGTTATTGATGAACACTATGTGATAGATACTTCCAATATGCCTCGATAAACATTCTCACATCCTTCAGCATAAGTAGGCGGTGTCATAATTGAAGCGCAGAACAAGAGTTGGACAAAAACTTTTGGTCTGCGCTCCATAACTTATATAGCCGCTTTAAGTTACGGAAGTTGAAAGATCACCATTCGTATGCTACCGTGACTCCGAGAGAGTTGAGGGTTATATCTCTGCTCCGAGAATTCCAATAATTGGAAGTGAGAAGTTTATAAGACACTCCTAAATCAAACGCTTGTTTTGGATTTTTAGAATTCGTAGGAATCCTGATCCCAAGAGAGGGACGGAGATAGAAATATTCTTGGTTTGTAAGATACCCGTCTCCAATAGAGATATACTTGTTGCTTAATAAGAATGAGCATCCGAGTTTTAGATCGATAAAGAAAGACGCTCCTTTGTTTCCTCCGATATTAAATCTGAAGTCTGTGAAAAGAGGCAACATGACTGCCGTAGTCATGGATCCATGATCCTTTCCATAGGAAGGATCTTCCCATCCGTCACCCCAATTGTCATTTTTATGAGCAAACAACACATCAGCTCCTATCCCGACACCCATATAAAACCAAGATGTGTATTGAAATCCCTGGGATGTTGAGACTTCAAGAAAATCAGCGTTATAATTACCGAGAGTTTTGGAATATCCTAAGTCAACAAACCCTTTATATCTCATTGAGCCGGAAATGGCGGGTTGAATAAGAGAAGGTATTCTATTTGCGATCTCATAATATTGGGCGGATGCTGTTTGTGATGAAAATATGACTACAAGCATCAATGCCAAACCATATATATAAGTTTTAATTTTCATAGCCTACAGTGTTTATACATTGCTGATTAACCAACGATATTTCATCGGAATAAAACTTTTATTTAGTTTTGCAAGCTTAATTAGAGTCTTTAGTCAACAGTTTGAAAGGCTTTTTTAAACAGATAAATTATCTGTTTTGAAGATTGACCCGTAAACCGTAAATACACATAAACTTCAACTTTCGCTTGCTAAAATTGAATTATATAAATCATAACGTCAATATTCAATTTAATGTTTAATTGGTGGGATATCGATTGAAAAAAAGGATAAATAGAAAAATTAATTATGACATTTTGTTAAATTTAGTTATATGCAGATGTCTTATGCGAATAAATTGGAGAATGTTTATTAATTTTACCACGTAAACGATTCGCGGGAATGACATACATGGCGCCTATAGATGAAAAAGAACTTGTGAAGCAGTTGCAGAATAAAGCAACGGCTCATCAGGCTTTCGATGCATTGATTAAAAAATATTCCCAACCGGTTTATTGGCAAATCCGTAAGATGGTGATGAATCATGATGATGCCAATGAACTCGTTCAGAATGTTTTTATCAAGGCATGGAATAATCTTCATAATTTCAGAGGTGACGCAAAGCTTTCTACATGGCTATTTAAAATTGCCGTCAATGAATCTATAAATTTTATAAATAAAGAGAAACAGCGTCTTCAGCTTAACGAAGATTCAGATGAGGATTATCTCCTTAATAATATTGAAGCAGATGAATATTTCGACGGAGATGAAATTCAGAAAGAATTACAAAAGGCAATAGCTGCCCTTCCGGAAAAACAGCGACTTGTTTTTAATATGCGTTATTATGATGAAATGAAATATGAGGAAATGTCAGAAATACTTGGCACGTCAGTAGGAGCTTTGAAGGCAAGCTATCATCATGCGGTAAAGAAGGTTACAGATGCTTTGTTAGCATAAAATAAAAAGCGGCTGGTTTCTCAATCAGCCGCTTTGTGTTTTCCATAATACTATTTTTAACTAACCTAACATCATGAATCGAATTTGTTTACGTTATAATAACAAGAGGGTGTTTAAAAATGTTTTTGTGAGAATCATAAAATATTTTTAAATTCAATTAAACCTCTAAGGATTTTGTCGGTCAGAAATAAAAAAAGAACCAGATATGCGACAAGAAGATAAGCTAATAGAGAAATATGGCAAGGAGCCCGGTTTCAAGGTTCCTGAAGGCTATTTTGAGGAGCTTAATGTCCGCATCATGTCGAATCTTCCTCCCTATCCTGAAGCTCCGCGTAGTGTGCATCTCACTGCGTGGCAGAGGGTTAAACCTTATGTTTATCTCGCTGCGATGTTTGCCGGGATATGGTTAATGATGAATATGTTCCATCATATGTCAATGTCTTCAAGTTCGTTAAATCTTGACAATCCTCCCGAAGCATTGGTTCAGTTGGCGGAAAGTGCAGGTTATGATATGTCGCCTGTCTTTAGTATGGAATCTGATTATGATCTTGAACATGAGGTAAGCGGAAATTATGACTCTTTTGATGATTTTGAGACAGATTTCGGGTATGAACTTACTCCGGAGTATTCTTCAATTGAGGTGACCGGACTGAATGTCAAAGATGGTAAACCTGTATAAAAGTGCACTTTAATAATAAGTAATTCAGAAAAATAAATGAACATATCAGGCTCTTTTGGAAAAATTGA
>CAJTZQ010000054.1 GCA_910583795.1 uncultured Muribaculaceae bacterium | reverse complement strand
TCAACGGACTGCTGATACAAAATGTGTCAACGAGGTCCTGAGCCACGGCAATTAGGTATTAAGCGTGAACAGAAATCTTTGTCATATAATGTTCAGCAAATAGGAGGGGACGCCCTTTCAGAAAATAAAGATGCCAACTTTATAAACGGGCTTGCCGGTAAGGTGGCCGGTGTCAACATAAACGCATCTTCATCCGGCGTTGGCGGTATTTCTAAAGTTGTTATGCGAGGCACCAAGTCAATTATGCAGTCTTCAAATGCGTTGTATGTGGTAGACGGAATGCCTATGCGTTCAGCTAACAACAGTGGTTCTACTGAATTTGGTTCTCAGGGAGCTACAGAGCCTATAGCAGACATCAATCCTGAAGATATTGAGTCAATGTCAGTGTTGACAGGTGCTGCCGCCGCTGCACTTTATGGTTCGGATGCCGCAAACGGTGCCATTGTCATTACTACGAAAAAAGGACAAGCCGGCCGTACAAAAGTCACAGTCAATTCAAGTATTCAGTGGGATCGGTCACTTGTTAACCATCGCCTTCAAAGCCGTTATGGTACAGGTATCAACGGCACTTATGTCCCGACAAGCAATATGTCGTGGGGTGCGCCTTTGTCAGACTATAATAACTACAATTATCAGCCTTCCAAAGATTATTTCAAGACAGGGATGGTGTCAACGCAGTCTGCCACATTCTCTACAGGCAACGAGAAGAATCAGACATATGCATCTGTAGCCGCTGTCAATTCGCTGGGTATCACTCCTAATAACCGTTACAACAGATATAACTTCAATATCCGTAACACAAGTTCGTTTCTGAACGATAAAATGACTCTTGACCTTAATGCAAGCTATATTCATCAGACTGACCGCAATATGGTCAATCAGGGTACATATGGCAACCCTATGGTCGGTGCGTTGCTTTATCCGCGAGGAAACTCCTGGGATGATGTAGTCTCTTACGAACATTATGACGCTGAACGTAAGATCAATGTACAGAACTGGGGTCCGGGTGATTACGGCATGACTGTACAGAATCCTTATTGGATAAACTACCGCAATCTAAACGAAAACAGCAAAGACAGATACATGTTAGGGGCAAATCTGAGCTATAAACTTCTTGATTGTCTTACTCTTTCCGGAAGAGTTAGGATTGATAATTCCTATAACACTTACACTCAGAAGAATTATGCCACTACCAACAGTCAGCTGACAGGTGGTTCAAACCGAGGAAGCTACGGCATAACAAAATCAAACGAAAAGCAGATTTTTGCTGACTTCCTTTTGAGTTTCAATAAATATTTTGGAGATGACTGGAGCGTGATGGCAAATTTAGGAGGTTCCATATCAGACATGAGATATGATGCGGATGCAACATCCGGACCGATTGCCGATGGCTCGGAAATGTTTGCCGACGTTCCGGCGGGTCTTGCCAACTTTTTTGCAGTCCAAAACTTGTCAAAACCCCATCTTACAGTTATACAGTCAGGATGGCGTGAACAGACACAGTCTCTTTATGCATCTGCCGACATAGGATTCAAGAGCACTTATTATCTGACACTTACAGGACGTAACGACTGGCCGTCGCAGCTTGCAGGACCCAACAGCCGTAATTCAAGTTTCTTCTATCCTTCGGTTGGTTTGTCTGCATTGCTGAGCAATTTCTTCCCCAATGCTTCTGACGTTTTGAATCTTTGGAAAGTGCGTGCGAGTTTCGCTTCGGTTGGTTCTGCTTTCAACCGTTACATTGCCAATCCGCGTTATCAGTGGAATGCCGAAACACAATCTTGGAGTGTGCTTACACAATATCCAATGTATGACCTTAAGCCCGAGCGTACAAATTCTGTAGAAGTCGGCATGAACTTCCGTCTCATAAACGATATCAATTTCGATGTGACGTATTATAATGCCACTACTCAGAATCAGACGTTTAATCCTGAACTTCCGGTCAATCAATATTCAAAGATCTTTATCCAGACCGGATCTGTAAATAACTGGGGTATGGAGTTCTCCCTAAACTATAAGCATACCTGGGGTGACTTCACCTGGAATTCCGGCTTGACTTACAGCTTCAACCGCAACAAGATCACGGAGCTTGCCGACAATGCCATCAATCCTGTCACAGGCGAAAGCTTCTCAATGGATGTGCTCGACATGGGAGGTCTCGGTTCAACCCGCTTCCTTCTGAAAAAAGGCGGTACGATGGGCGATATATATTCCACAATTGATCTTGTAAGAGATTCCAACGGTGCCATCTATGTCGATACCGATAACCGTGTGGCAACTACACAGATACAGAATAAAGAGGACTATATCAAGCTTGGCAGCGTGCTTTCAAAAGGGAATATAGCATGGAATAACTCATTCAGTTATAAAAATATCGGATTGAGCTTCATGGTGAATGCTCGTCTTGGAGGCAAGGTGTTCTCACGTACACAGGCTGTGCTCGACTACTATGGTGTGAGTGAAAACTCTGCACTGTCGCGCGATGAGGGAATGATCAGTATTAATAACGGTGACCTTGTCGATCCTCAGATGTGGTATTCGATTATCGCGGGCGGCACGGCTGTTCCCCAATATTACCTGTATGATGCCACCAATGTGCGTCTCGGTGAACTCACGGTAAGCTATACCGTACCCCGCAAGTGGCTACGCAATATATGCGATGTCAAGTTCTCATTTGTAGGCCGCAACCTATGGATGATATACAACAAGGCTCCGTTCGATCCGGAATCTGTGGCTTCTACCGACAATTGGTATCAGGGTATAGACTATTTCATGATGCCTTCGTTGCGTAATCTTGGTTTCAATATCAATCTCAATTTCTAATGCCGATCAAAATGATACGACACATTAACAAAATATTCCTTTCTGTATTGGCTGTCGCAGCCACATCATGTACAGGAGAATTTGAAAAAATAAACTCCAATCCCTATGAGCCGGGAGATCTCACCGCAGATGATTATGCACTCGGCTCGCAACTGAATAATGTTGCAAGTTGTGTGATGTCTTCAGATGTCAATACCGTGCAGTTTACGGATGCCCTGCTTGGCGGTCCGTTAGGTGGATACTATTCCGATGCAAATGCGGGGTTTGCTGAAAGCTTTGCCCGTTATAACCCCAAAAATGACTGGAGCCGCGTTTTCATGAAATCCGACCGCATCATACCGACTCTCTATGCCAACTATTCACAGATAGAGGCTCTTTCTTCCAATTCCGGCAACCCTGTGCCTCTTGCGATAGCTACAATTATAAAGGTGGCTGCCATGAGCAGGGTCACAGACTGCTATGGACCAATTTCTTATTCCGCTATTGGAGAATCGACAGATCTTGCAGTGCCTTATGACAGTCAGGAGCAGATTTATGATACCTTTTTTGATGAGCTTACAAAAGCTACAAAAACATTACAGGAGAATCTTGGATCACGCCTGGGTAAAAATTGTGATTATGTCTACTATGGGGATCCGGCAAAATGGATTCTGTTCGGCAATTCTCTGAAGCTGCGTCTTGCCATGCGAATTTCGTTTGTGGCGCCAGACAAAGCCAAGACTATGGCTGAAGAAGCTGTCAGGGGGGGAGTGATAGAAAGCAATGCAGACAATGCTACCTGGAAATATTTCAATTCGATCACAAATCCGCTTTACACGGCTGTAAATTATAACAATGATGGAAGTGTGACGGGAGGCGATACCCACGCCGCCGCCGATATCATATGCTATATGAACGGATATTCCGATCCTCGCCGTGCCGCTTATTTCCTTCCGTCGACATTCGATGGTATTGAATATGTCGGGCTTCGCCGCGGATGGTCTACATTTGACCGTACATGGGGTTTCAATTTTAGCGGTGTGAATGTGCGTCCTTCCGATCCTCTTATCTGGATGACAGCTTCTGAAGTGGCTTTTCTCAGGGCTGAGGGTGTAGCCGTGCACCATTTCGATATGGGTGGCTCTGCAGAACAGTTCTACAACCGTGGCATTGAACTAAGTTTCGAGCAGTGGGGTGCCACCGGTGCGGAAACTTACATGGCTGATGCCGTTTCAACACCACAGGCATACTCTGATCCCACCGGCAAGAATCCATATAACGGTTCTTTGTCGTCGATTACAATCAAATGGGACAATGCCGCATCCGCGCAAGAGAAACTTGAGCGTATCATCACTCAGAAATGGATTGCCCTTTATTATAATGGTAATGAGGCATGGGCGGAATACCGTCGCACCGGTTATCCTCAACTTATACCGGTGGCATATAATGGTTCAGGGGGTGTGGTGAACAATGCCACAGGTCCGCAGCGTATGCCTTATCCTCAGGAAGAATACACCAATAATGCCGTGAATGTGGCGACTGCTGTAAGCACATTGCTCGGAGGTTCTGACAATATGGCGACGAAGGTGTGGTGGGCACGCTATTGACAATTGAAGTTGTATAACTATTCCAACAAACATCAATAATGAAAAGACATATATTTTACTGCATGATGGCGTTGGCGGCAGCCTGTTCTTTCACTTCATGCGACTGGAACGATCCAGAAGCTGTCGGCAATCATTTCGGCGGCATTACAGAGGTAAATCCTCCGGCTTATTCTGAATATTTGCAGAATCTGCGAAATTACCGCAATAACGGGCATAAAAAAGTGTATGTGTGGTTCGACAACAAAGAGTCGTTTTCTTCACAGGCGGACCATGTTGCCACAGTTCCCGACAGCATCGATGTGCTTGTGCTCAATCATCCTGAAAAGATGACTCAAGCGGTGCTTGATGAAATCGATACCAAGCGAAGCAATACCGGCATGCAGACAGCTTATGCCATAAGTTATCAGGAAATTCGCAAGGCATGGGAACTTGAAAAAGAGCAAGGCGCGACCGAAACTTGGGATAATTATCGCGATGCAGAACTTTCAAAACAGTTTGAATATTTCAACGGAGGAGGCTTTGACCGAATCATATGTGTATACGACGGCCGCGACGTTTCGACCCTTACGGAATCCCAGCGTCAGGAATATGCCGCCGATCAGGCAGCATTCCTGAGTCCGTTCAAGTCATGGGCGTCAAACCATATAGACAGTGGGTTTGATTTTCAGGGTATCCCTGCGAATGTGTCAGACAAGGAACTGCTGACTGCAGCCGGCACCATCTTCCTTTCGGAAACTTTGTCTGCCACCAATATTTCCGAAATGAAGTTTATTCTTTCCCGCAATGATGAGGATGCAGCCCTGTCTGAAAAATTTGCAGTCATGACTTCTCTTCCCGTACTTGACCCCACCAAATCCGGACTCGGATATTGGGGTGATGAATACAGCAGCTGGCAGACAGCCCGCTGGGCTCGCACCGCCGATATTTCGGCAATAGGACTCATCAATCTTAATGATGATTACTATAATCCGGATTTTATATATCCTGTTTCACGTGGAGCGATCCAGATACTGAATCCTGCGGCTAAATAATAAAAATGATTTAACCTTAACAAGAATAATGAAAACCCAATCATATATATCAGCTTTCTCTTTGGCATTTCTGGCGCTGGCTTCTTGTCAGGACAGTTATGAGGATGTAGACAACAGCATTTTCGCCCCCACGCTTGAGACAGCTTCCACCATCAATGTAAAACCGTCGGCAACAGAGACAGCCACAGGATATGTGGAGGCATCAATGGCGGTAAAGATGGATAGGGATGTCACCGTGACATTTGTGGCTGATCCTGACGGAGTGAACGTTTATAACGGAATATACGGTGCGGATTATATAATGCTCCCTTCCGACTATTATAATATTCCGGAACCGTCAGCCGTGATTCCGGCAGGAGCCAACACCACAGGTAAGGTGGCTGTAGAGTTTTTTAACCTCGGAGATCTTGACATAAGCAAGACGTATGTTCTTCCTGTGAGGATGACAAGTGAGTTCGCCACATTGAGCAATAATACCTATTACTTTGTGGTGAAAGAGTCAGCGCTCGTGACCGTGACCGCCGACATGACAGAGAACTATGCGGTGTTTGCCCAGGGGGACCAGGCTCCGGAACTTGAAAACCTCAGCAAGATAACGGTGGAGGCTCTTCTTTATCCGATAGATTTCCCGAACATGCTTTCCACAATCATGGGTATAGAGGGTGGATTCCTTGTGCGTGTCGGTGATGCCGGAATACCTTCGAACCAGCTTCAGCTTGCTACCTCCAACGGAAATGTGACTGATCCTGCATGGACATTCGATACCGGTAAATGGACATTCCTTACCCTTACCTACGACACTGAAACTGGAGAATGCTGTGTTTATTTCGACGGAGTCCTCAAAGGAAATGTGCAGACCGGCAATTATAAGAACCCTGTGAACTGGAATACTGCCTCCGGAGACATAACCGATGGCCCGCGTGGATTTTATGTGGGCTACGCTTATGACGCCAACAGATATTTCAAAGGGTATATGAGCGAGTTGCGTGTCTGGAACCGTATCCTTTCAAAGGAAGAGATCAATGAGCCCAATCATTTCTACGTGGTGAATGAAGATGCCGACGGTCTCGCCGCTTATTGGAAAATGGATGAAGGCACCGGAAACACAATCCACGATTATGCCAACGGATATGATCTCAAGTGTCAGAAAGCTCCGGATTGGATTCCTGTATATCTTCCTGAGAAATAAAACAAGACCATTCAGACAACATTAAAGAATTTTCGAAGACAATGTCAAAAATATTATTCAGATCGTTGATCTGTATGGCTGCAATATCAGCCTTTGTATCGTGCGACAACGATGACATCTATATCGGTGGAGCTGACGACAGTATTATCCAGAGTCCACAAGGAAACGTGGTGTATCTCACTGACGGCGACGGTCACAGCAATGTGGGGTTTGCGGAATTTAAGGAGTCGTACACTATGGATCTGTATCTTCGCTCTTCCAAGGCGATCGAAGGGTCTGCCTCCGCTACTTTGAAATATGACCTTTCCGTACTTGATGCATATAATGCCGGTTCGGGAAGTGAGGTAGCTGCATTTCCGCAGGCAAGTGTGATTCTTCCGGACGACGGCAAGATAACTATCAGTGCAGGCAGCATATCAAGTGATGCCTATAAGCTTGAATTCAAGAGCAATATTGATCTTGATCCGGAAACCACCTATGCTGTGCCTTTGAGTGTGACACCGGAGAATGCAGCAATGGCAGGAGGTGAAAACTCATTTATTGTTCTGGTGCGTGATTGCACCAAATTCCCCGGCACTGAAAAATTCTATGAGGGGAAACCGGGTATGAAGATTGTGGGAGTGATTGAGGTGAACGATGTCAATCCCCTGAATGTGATGGGTTTCACTCTGAAAGAAAGCGGAAAACAATTTTTTGATGTAGTCGTGCTTTTTTCTGCCAACATTAATTACAACTCTCAGACCGGACGCGTGTATGTCAGCAGAAATGAGAATGTTCAGGCTTTGCTTGACCAACGTGAGAAATACATCAAACCGTTGCAGGAACGAGGCATCAAGGTTGTGCTCGGAATACTCGGAAATCACGATATTTCCGGAATTTCCACACTCAAGCCTGAACTTGCCAAAGCGTTTGCTTCAGAGGTTAAGAACCTTTGTGATGCATACGAACTTGACGGAGTGTTTCTCGATGACGAATATACCAACTATGATGAGGCAGCCAACACAACCATTCCCGGTTTTCAGGCACAGTCTACCGAGGCTGCTTCCCGCATGGCTTATGAAATCCGTAAGGCACAGCCTTCACGCCTGCTTGTAAGCTACAGATATGAGGCTCTTTACAGTGCTGTCGATGTCGACGGTATGAATCCCGGTGAGATATTCGATCTCGTGCTCAATGATTATGGCGTGACATCCAATCCTGTCTCCACTTATCCCGGACTGAGCATCAGCCAGGCGGGAACCGGCTCATGGAACTGTTCTGACTATATGCAGTGGATTCCTGCAAATGGCAACTATTCCTCCCGCTTCTCTCTTGACGGAATGCGTGAAGAAGGTTATGGCGCACTCATGATATTCAATTTCACTTGCAACCCCGGATATTGGATGACTCCTTATATAGTGAATGATATGAAAAAGACAACCATATCGTTCTGGAATGCTGAACTTGAATACGACAACAGCTGGTACAATAAGGATTATTGACAATAAGTATCAGGTATTGGTTCAATCGTTGATATTTATAATCACGATGATATTATAATCGCCGCTTATTATGCCGGAGCTCTTCGTGTGTCTCCGGCGTAATGTGGGTTGGCGAATAAAAGACACTAACCACACATATGAATTATCACTACTTGATTTTTGATTTGATACTTGCCATCTCTATGGAAATGTAATATCTCAAAGAAGATTGCATCCATAGAGAAACATTAAGGCATTCATCAACGAAGAGTTTGTTGTGCCGAATTATAAAACGGTTATTTATCTTGATTACCTATAGCATGAAAAAATCTTATCTGCGCTATATTCATCCATGTACATATTTAGCTCCTGTGTTTGCGACAATTATATGTGTTGTCGGCGGGGTGTCCTGTAGTAATAATGGAGCCGTTTTTTCAGACGGTTTCGGGGATTTGGCTTCAGTTGTAAACCCCATGATCGGTACGGACTTTACAGGAAACACTTATCCCGGCGCTCAAGCGCCGTTCGGTATGGTTCAGCTGAGTCCTGACAACGGCCTTCCCGGATGGGACCGTATCTCCGGATATTTTTATCCGGATTCCACGATTGCTGGATTTTCGCATACCCATTTGAGCGGTACTGGTGCCGGCGACTTGTATGATGTGTCGTTTATGCCTGTGAGGTTGCCTGTAAAGGCAGCTCCGGCTCCACTCGGGATACATTCAAAATTTCGTCATTCTACAGAAAAATCACGTGCAGGATATTATAAGGTCGTTCTTGATGATTATGACATTACCGTGGAACTGACGGCAACTCCAAGAGTGGGACTCCAACGTTATACGATGCCCGGAGGAGATGCGGCAGTCTTTTTGAATTTGTCAAAAGCCATGAACTGGGATGCCACACAGGCTGCCGGAATAGAAATAATCGACAGTGTGACAGTGGCGGGATATAGATTTTCAGATGGATGGGCACGAAATCAGAAAGTATGGTTTGCCAGTAAATTCTCACGTCCTTTCGACAGAGTGGAAGTGAAGGATTCTGTTATAGTGAAACCCAATGCTTCGGATGTGTCGGTTCAGGATGCGGTTTTCTATTTCAATACCTTGCCCGGCGAGCAGATTACAGTTGCCACTGCACTTTCTCCCACGTCTGTTAAAAATGCGCTCAATAATCTTGAGGCGGAGGCTCCGGGTATCGATTTCGATAAGGCGGATGCAGCTACACGCAGTGCCTGGAACATGGAGCTCGGGCGCATCAGTTTTTCAACTCCCGACACGACATCGCGCCGTATATTTTATACTGCGTTATATCATTCAATGCTTGCCCCAACAATTTATTGTGATGTGGATGGGTCATATCCGGGACCTGACGGAAAAATTCATCAGGCAAAAAAATTTACAAATTATTCGTCTTTCTCAACCTGGGATACCTACCGTGCATCTCATCCGCTTTACACCATTATCGTTCCCGAAAGGGCTGGAGATATGGCGCGTTCGCTTATGGAATTTGCCATTCAGAACAGACGTCTTCCGGTGTGGAATATGTGGGGTGCGGAAACCGACATGATGATCGGATACCATTCAGCCCCCATAATAGTGGATGCAATATTGAAAGGTCTTGGTAACATTGATACGGAAAAAGCTCTTGACATAATGGTGAAAACCGCCCGCAACCGACCTTACAGACAGCTTGGAGATTTTATGGATCTGGGGTATGTGCCGGTTGAAAAAGGTGAGGGTTGGGAAATGTCAAAGACCCTTGAATACGCATTCGATGACTATTCCATAGCAATGCTTGCACGTCATCTCGGGAAAGATGAAATCTATAAGGAATTTATCGGCAGATCCGGAAATTATGCGAATGTCTACAATCCTGCGAGTGGCTTTTTCCAGCCGCGTCTTCGCGATGGTTCTTTCATCTCTCCTTTCAATCCGGATGAGTATACCGAGGAAATATGTGAAAGCAATGCCTGGCAATATCTTTTTTCTGTGCAGCATGACATCGATGGGATGATACGACTGTTCGGAGGAAGAGATGCTCTGGAGGCTAAACTTGACAGCATGGTCAGTCATCCGACAGACCCGTCGGTTGAACTTCCGATTTTCTCGACAGGCATGATAGGGCAGTATGCCCACGGGAATGAGCCATCGCATCATAATCCGTATCTTTACAACTACACGGATGCGCCGTGGAAAGGGGTTGACTGGCTAAGAAAAATCATGACCGAATTATACACAGACACCCCCGAAGGTCTCCCCGGCAATGAAGATATGGGGCAGATGTCGGCGTGGTATGTATTGTCGGCTATGGGATTTTATCCTGTCAATCCTGTTTCCGGAATGTATGAACTGGGTGCCCCTATGACTGAGGAATCGGTGATAAATCTGTCGGATGGAAAGAAATTCATTATACGAGCAACCGGACTTTCAAAAGAGAATCGGTATATTAATTCGGCTTCTCTTAATGGAAATACCCTCACAGTCCCCCGGATATCGCATGAAGATATCATGAAGGGGGGAGTGCTTGAATTGCAGATGGATTCCAAACCGTCAAATCCATGGAAATAACTTAACAATCAAACAACTCAAGTATTAAGATGAATAAGACAAGACATATAGTGTCGTTTGCTATTGTTGCGGCAGTGGTTGCAGCCTGTGGCTCTGTATCAGATAAGACGGCACGAGATTACGCCTCTTTTGTCAACCCGATGATAGGCACGGGTGGTCACGGTCACACTTTTCCCGGGGCGGTGACACCGCACGGCATGATTCAGCCTTCACCCGACACCCGTATTGACGGATGGGATGCATGTTCCGGATATTATTATGCAGATTCGCTGATCAATGGGTTTTCTCAAACTCATGTCAGCGGGACAGGATGTGCCGACTATGGAGATGTGCTTATTATGCCGACTGTCGGACTTAAGGAGATAGACAATCAGGTCGACACGCTTCAGAATCTCCCATATGCTTCCGGCTTCTCTCATGAAAGGGAAATAGCCGAGCCGGGATATTATTCAGTCATGCTTGACCGCTACGGAATACTTGCCGAGTCGACTGCTTCTGACCGGGTCGCCCTATATCGCTTCACCTTTCCTGAAGCAATGGACGGGGAGGCGGGAATGATTATAGATATGGATTATTCTATCCAGCGTCAGCAGAATCTGACCATGGACATTCACGCTATAAGTGATACTGAAATCGCCGGCTACAAGATGACTAAATATTGGGCGTTTGATCAGGGTATATATTTCTATGCCAAGTTCTCTGAGCCGTTCAAGATTGAATATGTGACGGATACAATTGTCAATTCCAAGGGGGAACCTTATGCCCGGTGTAAGGCGCTTCTGACTTTCCCGGAAATAAAGGAAGGCGACAGTCTGTTTGCCAAAATTGCAGTCTCTGCAGTGGATGAAGATGGCGCGAAAGGGAATGTTGAGGCTGAGATGCCAGGGTTTGACTTTGATGCCACACGTGCTGAAGCACGTAAAAAATGGAATCAATGGCTCTCTAAAATAGAGGTGCCGGATACAGAGAATGAAGATGATCTTACTGTCTTCTATACCGCCCTTTATCATACAGCGATCGCACCTAATCTTTTCACCGATGCCGACGGAAGGTATCTCGGCATGGACCGTAAACCGAAACAGGGTTCGACAGCTGATCCGGTTTATACTATCTTTTCTACCTGGGACACATTCCGTGCGCTTCACCCGCTTCTTACAGTAATAGATCCGCAGCTCAATGATGCGTTTCTCCGGTCATTGCTTCTCAAGGCAAAAGAGGGTGGAATCCTGCCGATGTGGGAGCTTGCATCAAATTATACCGGCACAATGATCGGATATCACACGGCGGCGATGTTTGCAGATGCTGTAGCGAAGGGACAGAACAGTTTTGATCCGAAAGAGGCTCTTATGGCTTCCGTAAGGGCAGCGGAATACGATCCGGAGGGAATTGTGGCGCCGCCTGCGGTGGTGGCTTGCCTGATGCCTCAGGCGAAATATTATAAAAATAAGATAGGGTGGATTCCATCTGACAAAGATCATGAATCTGTGGCAAAAGCTCTTGAATATGCCTATGATGACTGGGCGATAGCGCGTCTGGCTGATGCTGCGGGCGAGACAGCCATTCAGGTACGTTATGATTCGCTCGGGAAAGCCTACCGTCATTATTTTGACCCGTCCACAAGATTTATGCGCGGGAAAATGAGCGACGGAAGATGGCGCGAACCTTTCAATCCCCGGTCGTCAAACCATCGTAATGACGATTATTGCGAGGGAACGGCATGGCAGTGGACCTGGTTTGTGCCCCATGATGTCGACGGGCTTGTGCAACTTATGGGTGGCAATGATGCATTTGCAGGGAAATTGGATTCGTTGTTCAATGCGCCTTCCGAACTTGAAGGTGATCTCGTTTCTGCTGATATCACCGGTCTGATCGGTCAATATGCCCATGGCAATGAACCGTCTCACCATGTGACACATCTTTACAACTATGTGGGTCAGCCATGGAAAACACAGGAACTTGTGGGCAGAATATTCCGTGAACAGTACCGCAACGATCCGGACGGACTTTCCGGAAATGAGGATTGCGGGCAGATGTCGGCGTGGCTCGTTCTTAATGCGATGGGTATATATCAGGTGGCACCCGGAAATCCGGTGTATTCCGTGGGACGTCCGTTGTTCGGAAAGATGACAGTAAACCTGCCGGAAGGGAAAAAACTGGATATTGAGGCAAAAGGGCTTTCCGACAGTAATATATATGTGAAATCTGTTACATTTAACGGTAAGCGTCTTGTCTCTCCGTTTATTTCGCATGAAGATTTCGCTGGAGGTGGGAATCTGACGTTCGATATGACAGACAAGCCTTCTGAAACTTATAAATAACCTATCAATTGCGTAAGCTCGTTTTATCATGATAAGATACATTACCATATCCCTTGCTTTGGCAACATCCATACAGGCTTTTTCAAAAGAGAGTCCTGCTGATCTTGTGAACCCTCTTGTGGGGACGCAATCTACATTCGAACTTTCGACAGGCAATACTTATCCGGCGATTGCATTGCCGTGGGGCATGAATTTCTGGACACCGCAGACAGGTGAAAACGGTTCCGGATGGCAGTATGTCTATACCGACAATAAGATCCGCGGGTTGAAACAGACTCACCAGCCCTCTCCCTGGATCAATGACTACGGTGCTTTCTCTCTGATGCCTGAAACGGGGAAGCTGGTTCTTTCAGACAAAGAGAGGGGATCGTGGTATTCTCATAAGGCGGAAATCGCATTGCCCTATTATTATAAGGCTTATCTTGCCGACTATGACGTGACTGCGGAGATCGCGCCGACGGAGCGTGCCGCAATACTGCAATTCACTTATCCCGCGACAGATGAGGCTTTCATGGTAGTCGACATACTTGACGGGAAAGGTATGATTGAGGTGCAGCCCGAACTCAGGCGTGTCATAGGGAAGGCATGCAACAATCATGGAGGCGTCCCTGATAATTTTGCTAATTATTTTGTAATTGAATTTGACAGGTCTTTCACACTTGCAGAATCGCAGGATTCTGTGGCTGGAATACGTTTCTCTCCCACTTCCCGTGGCGAGATTATAACCGCGAGGGTGGCTTCTTCATTCATAAGTTTCGCCCAGGCTGAACATAACCTGAAGGAGCTTGGATCGCAGACATTCACTCAGATAAAAGATAATGGCAGGGATAGGTGGAATGATATTCTCGGACGTTTTGATGTGGAAGGAGCCGAGGTTGATAAAGACCGCACATTCTACAGCGCGCTTTACCGGTCATTGCTTTTCCCCAGAAAATTCTATGAAGTCACACCTGAGAATGAAGTGGTGCATTATAGTCCTTATAATGGAGAGGTGTTGCCGGGATACATGTATACGGATACCGGGCTTTGGGATACATTCCGTGCGCTTTTCCCGCTTTTGAATCTGGTCTATCCTTCTGTAAACAGGGAAATCCAGGAAGGGATGCTCAACGCCTATCGGGAAAGCGGCTTTTTCCCGGAATGGGCATCTCCGGGACATAGGGATTGTATGGTTGGCAATAATTCTGCCTCCGTGCTGGCGGATGCCTATCTCAATAACGTAAAGGTGGAGGATACCGAAACGCTTTGGAACGGGATAGTGGCAGGCACAGAAAATGTGCATCCTTCAGTCAGGTCCACCGGACGTCTCGGGCATGAATATTATAATACTCTCGGGTATGTACCCTATAACGTCGGCATAAATGAGAATGCTGCGCGTACGCTTGAATATGCCTACGACGACTGGGCAATCTATCAGCTTTCAAAAGCTCTTGATCGTCCTGAAAAGGAGCAGAATAAATTTGCAATGCGTGCTCTCAATTATCGTAATCTTTTCGATAAGGAGACTCGCCTTATGCGTGGGCGTAACGCAGACGGTTCTTTTCAGTCGCCGTTCTCCCCTTTGAAATGGGGAGACGCTTTCACCGAGGGTAATGCATGGCATTACACCTGGAGTGTCTTCCATGATCCGCAGGGGCTTATTGAACTTATGGGGGGACGTAAAGAGTTCACTTCAATGATGGATTCTGTCTTTTCCGTACCGCCTCATTTTGACGACAGCTATTATGGTTTCCCGATTCATGAAATCCGCGAGATGCAGGTAATGGATATGGGCAACTATGCGCATGGCAATCAGCCGGTGCAGCACATGATATATCTTTATGACTGGGCGGGCGAACCGTGGAAGACCCAATATTGGACCCGTGAAGTGATAGACCGTCTTTATACCCCTTATCCTGACGGGTATTGCGGAGATGAGGACAACGGTCAGACTTCTGCATGGTATGTGTTCTCCTCTCTCGGGTTCTATCCCGTGGCTCCCGGCACAGGTCAATATGCAATCACATCTCCATTGTTCAAGAAGGCGAAAATACATCTTGAGAATGGCAACGTGGTCGAGATCAATGCTCCTGCAAATAGTGGTGTCAATCGCTATATCAGTAATATGAAGGTAAATGGAATAGAATATGACAAGAATTATTTTACCAATGATCAGTTGTCGCAAGGGGCAAGGATAGATGTGGAAATGGGTTGCGATCCGAATTTCGAGCGAGGTGTTTCCGAGGATGCCGCTCCATATTCATTTACCAATGAATTGCGTTCAACGGCAGAAGGCCGCAAAATACTCAAAGATTTTGAAAAAACGTTGTCTAAGAGGAAGAATAAAAAATGAATAAGGGAAAGATAACTCCGGTTGCATGGGTGCCGACAGCTTATTTTGCCATGGGACTCCCGTTTGTTGTGGTCAACATGGTGTCTGTGTTGATGTTCGATGGAATGGGAGTGGATAGCGCCTCAATAACATTCTGGACTTCCCTGATACTTCTACCTTGGACTATAAAACCGTTGTGGAGTCCGTTTCTTGAGCTTTTCCGGACTAAAAAATTTTATGTGGTCACGACCCAGCTTGTGACCGGAGTTGCATTCGGACTTACAGCCCTGTCTCTGACATTTCAAGATTTCTTTGCCCCTGCTGTGTTTTTCCTCGCGATAGCAGCTTTTTCAGGTGCCACCCATGATATAGCCTGTGACGGAGTGTATATGTCAGAACTCACGCCCACCCAGCAGGCGCGCTATATCGGTTGGCAAGGCGCCTTCTATAATATTGCCAAGATTGTGGCGTCGGGTGGTCTAATATATCTTGCTGGATGGCTGATAAAGAATAACCTTTCGTCTGGCGTGTCAGCTTCTGTCGGAGATGTCATTGCTGCCAACCGGGATGCCTGGATGATTATCATGGGCATTCTTGGGATGGTAATGTTTATATTGGGACTGTATCATATATTTATTCTGCCCGGAAAAGGGTTGAAAGGGGAGGTAGGAAACGCAACAGCCAACAAGCGCGGAGTGAAGGAAGTCTTATACGATTTATGGAACGTGTTGCGACAATTTTTCACAAAAAAACATATACTGGTTTATATTATTTTTATTCTCCTGTATAGATTTGGCGAGGGATTTGTGGTGAAAGTTGTACCTTTGTTCCTTAAGGCTTCCCGTGAATCGGGTGGACTCGGACTTGACACCGAACAGATAGGGGTATATTACGGCACTTATGGCGCGGCTGCTTTTGTGGCGGGTTCTCTTCTTGCCGGGTATTATATTTCTGCGTTCGGACTGAAGAAAGTTTTGTTTTCCCTGGTGTGTGCGTTCAACATCCCGTTTGTGGTGTATGCTTTGCTCGCATGGCGTCAGCCCGATGCCGGATGGATCATTGCGTCAGGCATTATATTCGAGTATTTCGGATATGGCTTCGGCTTCGTCGGATTGACTCTGTTTATGATGCAGCAGATAGCCCCCGGTCCTCATCAGATGGCACATTATGCCTTTGCTTCAGGCATAATGAATCTTGGAGTGATGATTCCGGGTATGATGAGTGGATGGCTCGCCGACAAGTTGGGATATCTCGCATTTTTCATAGTTGTTATGTTGTGCACTATCCCGGCTTTTGTCATGAGCCGTATTGTCCCTTTCAGGTATGATGACAAGGGAAAACTGCTCGAAGCGGAAACGTCAGCCTTGACAGACAACGAAGTGCTTTAAATTTGATAGATTAAATAAGTAAACAATAATGGCAATCAATAATTTTCCTTGGGAAAACCGTCCGGACAATTGCAAGGACGTGATGTGGCGAAGCTCTCAAAATCCGATAATCGGACGCTATGCCACTGCAATCTCAAACTCGATATTCAATTCAGCGGTCGTACCTTTTGGCGACGGTTATGCGGGAGTGTTCCGTTGCGATGACAAAGCTGTGAGAATGAATATATTCGTCGGCTTCTCGCATGACGGGATCAATTGGGCGATATCCGACACTCCGATCAAGTTCGAGCCGGGTAATACCGATATGATCCATTCCGATTATAAATATGATCCCCGTGTGACATGGATCGACGACCGGTATTGGATCACATGGTGCAACGGTTATAACGGCCCCACGATAGGCATCGGATATACTTTTGATTTCAAGACATTCTATCAGTGTGAGAACGCCTTCCTGCCTTTCAATAGAAACGGGGTGTTGTTCCCCAAAAAAATTGATGGTCGCTTTGCCATGCTTAGCCGTCCGAGCGACAACGGACATACACCTTTCGGAGATATATTTATAAGCTATTCTCCCGATATGAAATATTGGGGAGAGCATCGCTGTGTGATGAAAGTGGCTCCATTTGAAGAGAGCGCATGGCAATGTCTCAAGATAGGGGCCGGGTCGATACCTATCCTTACGGATGAGGGCTGGCTTATGTTTTATCACGGGGTTATTGCCACATGTAATGGTTATCGTTATTCAATGGGGGCAGCCATTCTTGACAGGGATGATCCGTCGAAAGTATTGTGGCGCACACGAGACTATATTCTTGCCCCGGCAGCGCCTTATGAGTTGGCGGGTGATGTCCCGAACGTGGTGTTCCCATGTGCGGCTATTACTGAGGGCAACCGGGTTGCCGTCTATTATGGTGCGGCGGATACTACGGTCTGCATGGCTTTCGGTCATATTGATGAAATCATACAATTCATAAAAACACATTCTTTATAGGATGGCAAGACTCTCTATCGCTGCGATTTTCCTTACAGCTGCATCGTTTATCAATGCTGCTGAGCAGCCTGACACTGCGCTGCTGCGGTATGTCAACCCGTTTATCGGAACCACCAATTTCGGCACCACCAATCCAGGGGCGGTGGTGCCGAACGGATTGATGTCGGTGACCCCTTTCAATGTCACCGGCTCAGAGCTGAATAATTTTGACAAGGATGCCCGCTGGTGGTCTACTCCGTATGATGTCACAAACAGTTACCTCACAGGGTTCTCTCATGTAAATTTGAGCGGGGTGGGATGTCCGGAACTTGGT
This sequence comes from uncultured Muribaculaceae bacterium, assembly GCA_910583795.1. Lineage (GTDB taxonomy): Bacteria > Bacteroidota > Bacteroidia > Bacteroidales > Muribaculaceae > Lepagella. The sequence continues at coordinate 6,750 of CAJTZQ010000054.1, read as the reverse complement.
TCGGTCGTGACCATGGCAACCACAGGGCCACTTAATGTCAATTATCGCGATTACGGCACCACCTATCGTGATGAGCAAGCCTCTCCCGGTTATTATTCCGCATATCTTGAGAAATACGGGATATTCTCGGAGGCGACCGCTACAAAAAGATCTTCGGTCGAGAGGTATACTTTTCCTGCAGGGCAAGGTAATATTCTTGTTAATCTGGGTATCGGTCTCACCAATGAGACAGGGGCGTCAATACGTCGTGTCTCGGATACCGAGATTGTGGGCAGCCGGCTGATGGGAACTTTTTGCTATAATCCGGATGCTGTGTTTACAATGTATTTTGCATTAAGGGTAAACAGAAAACCGGATTCATCCGGCTTCTGGAAAATGCAGCCGGAGATGCATGGAGTGGAGGCGGAATGGACTCCCGATAACGGAACTTATAAAATCTATAAGTCTTTCGCCCGGGAGATGTCGGGTGATGATTTGGGTTATTGGTTTTCTTTTGACAATCTCGAAGCAGGAGAGCAGGTTGAAGTGAGTATCGGGGTATCGTTCGTTTCTCAGGAAAATGCTCTCGAAAATCTGAATCATGAACAAAAGGATACTGATTTTGACAGTGTCCTTAAGCATGCGAGAGATTCGTGGGCGCATGAACTTGGCAAGATTGAGGTTGAGGGTGGCACGGAAGATCAGAAGACAGTCTTTTATACCGCACTTTATCATGCTTTGATCCATCCTAATATCCTTCAGGATGTAAACGGGCAGTATCCGATGATGGAATCCGGAGTAAATGGCACCACCGGACGTGACCGTTACACGGTGTTTTCTCTTTGGGATACATACCGCAATCTCCATCAGCTGCTGACTCTTGTATATCCCGAGAAGCAGGATGATATGGTAAATTCGATGATAGAGATGTATCGGGAGTGGGGCTGGTTGCCGAAGTGGGAATTGTATGGACGTGAGACGTTCACCATGGAGGGGGATCCCGCAATACCTGTCATTGTCGATTCATGGCGCAAAGGTCTACGCAATTTTGATATTGATCTTGCTTATGAGGCTATGAAGAAGTCTGCCACATTGAAAGGAAGTGAAAACCGTATGCGTCCTGATATTGACCCTTACCTGAAGCGTGGATATATCCCTCTGGGCATTCATCAGGCAGACAATTCGGGAGACAATTCCGTAAGTCATGCTCTTGAATATTATGTCGCGGACAACGCTCTTGCATGGCTGGCAAGGGAAAAGGGTGATAAGGATTTCGCCCGTCAACTGGAAGAGAGGTCAAAGGGATACAGACATTATTATTCAAAAGAGAGCGGCACTCTGCGTCCGATAAATCAGGACGGTACATTTTTGACTCCGTTTGATCCGCGGCAGGGAGAAAATTTTGAACCTGTTCCCGGGTTTCATGAGGGGAGTGCCTGGAACTATACCTTTTTTGTGCCTCATGATGTCGATGGGATGGTCAGGCTGATGGGTGGTAAAAAAGCGTTTGCAGAAAAATTGCAGAAGGTGTTTGATGAGGGTCTTTATGATCCGGCAAACGAACCCGATATTGCGTATCCGTACCTGTTTACATACATAAAGGGGGAGGAGCACAGGACGCATAAAGAGGTTTCCCGGCTTTTGGATAAATATTTTACAACCCGACCTGACGGAATACCCGGGAATGATGATGCCGGCACCATGTCGGCTTGGGCTGTGTTTTCAATGATGGGGCTTTATCCGGATTGTCCCGGAGTGCCGGAATATGCATTGACCCTTCCCACATTCGATAAAGTCACAATTCATCTTAATCCCGAATATTATGGTACGGACAGGTTGACAATCGAAAAAATTCCTGTCGGCGGAACCGAAATCATGTCAGGAGAAAAAAGGATAGGATACAGGATCAACCATTCCGATCTGATAAAAAACGGGTCTCTTAAATTTTTTACCAATGAAAATGAATAAGCGAAAAAACTTTGTAAGTGGTCTCGGTGCGCTATTTATTTTTTCAGCTTGCACCTCTCAACCGGAAGTGAGTTCTCCGGATGGCAATATAAAGATCGATGTTGTGCGGGAAGATTCTTGTCTCAGTTACATGGTTTCGGTAGGAGACAAGGTTCTTATTCTTCCGTCACGTCTCGGTCTGGTTGCTACCGGGCTCACTATTCCTTATGATGCAAAGATGAAAATAAAGCATTCGTCGTTTGATGAGACATGGTCGCAGCCGTGGGGGGAAAACAAGGAGATCAGAAATCATTATAACGAAATGGCTGTGAGCCTTTCAGACGACAGCATTCAATATACTGTGCGTTTCAGGGCATTTGATGATGGTGTCGCTTTCAGATATGAATGGAATACTGTTTCAGCTGATTCTGTCATATTGCATGATGAACTGACTGAATTTGCATTTGCCGATGCGGCAATGAGCTGGTCTATTCCCGGAAATTTTGAAACGTATGAACTTGAATACAGAAATCTGCCGGTAGACAGTGTGGCAGATGCCAACACTCCATTCACTTTTGAAATTGAGCCCGGAGGAGTTTTCGGTTCGATACATGAGGCGGCTCTGTATGATTATCCGGAGATGACGCTTATTCGCACCGGAGGGCGGACTCTGAAAGCCAATCTCGCACCTATGCCCGACGGGGTGAAGGCATATTTGCCAACGGTTTTCACAACTCCATGGCGTACAATTCAGATAGGGGAGTCTGCTTGCGACCTGATTAATTCCGGACTTATCCTTAATCTGAATGAACCTTCCAAAATAGAAGACACTTCCTGGATAAAGCCGCAGAAATATGTAGGAATCTGGTGGGGTATGCATCTTGGCACAATGACCTGGACCATGGGTCCCCGCCATGGCGCAACTACAGAGAACGCTATCCGTTATATTGATTTTGCCGCAGAAAATAATCTGCAGGGTGTCTTGTTCGAAGGTTGGAATGAAGGCTGGGAGACCTGGGGCGGCGACCAGCATTTCAATTATGCAAAGGCTTATGCCGATTTTGATATCGATTCAATAGCGTCTTATGCCTCTTCGAAAGGTATAGAGCTATGGGCGCATAATGAAACCGGAGGCAATATCCCGGAATATGAAGCGGCACTTGACTCCACTTTTGCTTATTACAAGTCTTTGGGCATCCACACTGTCAAGACCGGGTATGCGGGCGGATTCGCCGGCGGCGAATATCATCACTCACAATATGGTGTAAAGCATTACCAGAAGGTGGTGGAGACGGCAGCAAAATATCAGCTTATGATAGATGCTCATGAGCCGATTAAAGAAACGGGAATAAGGCGTACATGGCCTAATATGATGACCCGAGAGGGAGCCAGAGGGATGGAATGGAATGCTTGGTCGGCAGGAAATACGCCTGAGTATCTTTGTACACTTCCTTTTGTCCGCATGCTTTCAGGTCCGATGGACTACACTCCCGGTATTTTTGACATCGATTATGAGAGGGCAAAGAATGATCCGGGGCGTATAGAATGGAACGGTCCGAATGATTATTGTAAGATCAATACCACTCTTGCCCGTCAGATAGCAAACTGGGTGATCATCTATTCCCCTCTTCAGATGGCGGCTGATCTTATAGAAAATTATGAGGGTCAGGAAGCATTCCGCTTTTTCCGTGATTTTAATGCCGATTGTGACTGGTCGAAGGCGTTGCAAGGGGAGATTGGCAAATATATCGCGATAGTGCGCAGGGCAGGGGATAATTATTATCTCGGTGCGGGAACCGACAGCTCTGCCCGTAATTTGTCAGTACCTTTGAGTTTTCTGTCAGAGGGTGTGACATATACGGCACGAATATATGCGGATGATCCGTCTGATCGAACAAAGGTGATTATTACAGAAAGAAAGGTAACATCTGCAGATACTTTGGAGATAAAGATGGCGCCTTCCGGAGGTCAGGCTGTCACTTTCACACCAATCTGATACACACGATTTCATATTTCGTTCTCTTCTCCTCCAGATCTCTCCGGTTGATCAATACTAACTCCCGGGCAGTACATCCGATCAGAACATAGCAAAGCGACTTAAAGTACGTTCCCCGATATCTGTTAGGATAGGGCAGAACCTTAACAGATATCGGGGAACGGATTCTTAATTAACAGAGATCTCGATTTTACGGCGGATGTCGGTTGCCGGTATCTCCACAATCAACATGTCAGAGGCTTTGTCGTAGCTTGTCTTTGCCTTGCATCCGAGGGCTTTCACTTTAGAGTTGGCGTCTATGTCCGGGAGCTCGAAACGATAGGCGCGTTTAAGAGGCTGTCCTTCATATTCCCCTTTCACCGGGTTTATAACGTATGTCTGTCGGTTCCCTTTGCGGGAGTAATTGAGATCGGTGGTGGCGAAACGTCCTTTTTCATAGTCGAGTGTCAGTCCGTCGTCTTCATATAGCTGATATGTGTGGTTGTCGCCATCGGCGCCGGGATAACAACGCACTACAAGGGTGGTCAGCGGAGTGGAGGCCATCCTTTCTGTGTAGGGCTGCATCGGGAGCATCCATCCTCCCTTTACGAATATGGGGGATTCTTCAAGAGGTGTGGGAACTGTAGCAATGGTGCCTCCTTCGAAACGTTTGCCGTTGAAAAAATGATACCATGAGCTGCCAGCCGGGAAATAGACCTCTTTGTTGACAATGAAATCCTTTCCTAAGCCGGGCTCTGTGACGGGAGCACCGAGAATAAGGTCACCGAAAAGGAACTCATCGGGACGGGTGTAAGACATGGAATCTGTCGGATTTTCAATGTATAGTCCCCGTAAGAGTGGAAGCATATCGGAATGGCATTGGCGCACGCTTGTGTATATATACGGCATTACATACTTCGTAGATGATATACGTCTCTCATCACCTTTTCTTCCCGTTCTCCCCAGAGCCATGGCCGACGGTCGAGTTTTTTGTCTACCACAGAGTGGACTCTCAGAGATGAGTTTAGAAGCGCATATTGAGTCCATCGCGTATATAGCTCCGGATCCCTCCCTCCATAGAATCCTCCGGTGTCGTGTGCCCAGAAGAAGCAACCTGCGTTTCCGCTCGATGTCGTGAGGTCGACAAGGAATTTGAGCATTTCCCAGTTTCCCTCATCATCGCCAGAGAATTGGATTGGATGTCGGTGATCTCCCCATCCTCCCCATCGGGAAAATGCAGCTCCCCTTTGGTTGCTGTGTTTGGTATCGTTATAGTAAAGCTCGTTCAGCCATGGAAGATGACGGGTGGAGGTGCCGCTGATATAGGGGAGTGCGTAATCCTGCTGCCAGTCGAGCCACCATAGGGATGCTCCGATCTTTTCATGTGGTCGGTGGGCATGGTTGAAAAATGCTTTCATGTATTTCGGGTTGTTAGGCTGGAAGATAGGAACGCCATGCTTGATTGTGTCAAATCCGAGTTCTTCGAAAAAAGCCTTGTATTCATCTTCATGAGGACGAATGCCGTCGTGAGGGTGGTCGTTGAGGGCGACATATATATTTTTCTCACGCAGTTCGCCAATTAGTTTTTCAGGATCAGGAATGAGTTCATGGTTCCAGCTATAGCCGGTCCAGCCGCGCGTCCCTGCGTGACCCATGCCTATTGTCGCGTCTTTCTTGCGGTGCCAATCCATATCGAAAACAAGGACATCCATCGGGAAATCGTGTTCATGATAGCCGTCTACAATGTCGCGGTAGTCATCGGCAGTATATGGCCACCAGCGGCAATACCAGGATCCGTGGATGTATTTGCGTGTCATGGGGACTGGTCCACTTATAGCCGCCAGCGACTTCAATGCTTTTTTATAGTCGTCTCCGTAAACGAAGAGATAAAGGTCTTGCATGTGCGTGCCGTCACGGTGTTCAAGTTTGCCGTTTTTGTAAATATCCTTGCCTGTATCGTTTATTACATACCATCCGTCGCGGCTCAGAAGTCCTTCCATTCTCTCCACCGGACCGGTAACCTCGTCAAGCGTTACAACCGGACCCAAAAGATTTTCGCTCTGGCGCATCCAGATATACCATTTTTCCTCATTCCCATTCTGATTCCATTTTGCGTGGATATTGTTCTGACCGAACGGGCATCCGTCGGCATCATAGACAAGGGTCATCACCGGAGTGGAGAAGAGATACTTGCGCCCGTCGCGTTCAATCTTCACATCTACTTCGCGTGGCGAGCGGTCGATTGCGAAAAGTGTGGAATCATTGAGGAATTTACCATCGACGGCGTATTCCATTCTTACCAGATTGTCAGTGATGAACGTGAATCTGGCATTACCGACAGTCACCGGTTCGGTGATTGATGCAGCCTGAAATGTTGCTCCTGCAAACAACATCCCGCTTACCAGAAAGCTGAGGAATCGTTTCATGTTTTGAGATAGATTATATAGGTTTTTGACATTGTCAGTTTACAACTGAACCTTTATGTGTAATGGAGGGAAAGAACTGTCAGTCCTCGTTATTATCCGATAATTGTTCCAACGTTGATTCTATCTGTTCGATAGATGGCAGAGAACTCTTTATCTCTTTGGGAATAAGTTTGGACAGCTCATATTGAGATATTCCAAGAGGAAGGTTATATGCCTCTAATGAATATTGAGCCTCGATGTTGTCTTTGTCCTTGCAAATCAACAATCCGATAGTAGGATTATCGTATTCCGTCTTTAGCTGATGATTGACTGCCGTAACATACAGCCCCAACTGTCCGAGGTGGGAAGCCTCGAATGAGCCCGTTTTTAATTCCACGCAGCAATACGCGTGTATGCGGGTGTTGTAAAACAGAAGGTCGATGA
>CAJTZQ010000053.1 GCA_910583795.1 uncultured Muribaculaceae bacterium | reverse complement strand
TTGTTATGCCCTATAACATTTTTTCAAAATCAAATTTAAACAGTTTCTAAGAAACTATAAAATTTCATTCTTGTCAAGAAAAAAGCTTAAATGACTTCGAGTCCATACTCCGTAAAAATGGTATAAAATAGCGGAATCCTGGTAGAACCTGATACGGAGATTTGTGTTAATTTTGTAGCAGTAGAGTTTTGAGTTGTGAGTAGTGAGTTTTGAGACAATTACTTGTTGCTGTCGATAAACTCACAACTCAAATCTCAAAACTCACAACTCACAACTGAAAACTAAATATGGAAATTAATCTTAAGGATATCCATTCTCCCGCAGATATCAAGGGAATGGATCTTGATCATCTTTACCTGCTGAGCGAAGAACTCAGAGGGGCACTTATGCGCAAACTTGGAGCACATGGCGGTCATGTGGGACCCAACCTCGGTGTCGTGGAAGCGACAGTGGCTCTTCATTATGTGTTTGACGCACCGAAAGACAAAATTGTCTACGACGTCTCTCACCAAAGCTATGTACACAAGATGCTTACCGGACGAATCGAGGCATTCCTCGACCCTGCAAAATATGACGACGTCACCGGTTACACGTGTCCCCGCGAAAGTGAATACGACCTTTTCGAGGTGGGTCATACCTCAACATCCATAGCTCTCGCCACCGGTCTCGCAAAGGCACGCGACCTCGAAGGGGGGAATGAAAATGTGGTGGCATTTATCGGTGATGCTTCACTTGGAGGAGGTATGGCACTTGAGGCACTCAACTATGCCCCGGAACTTCATTCAAATATCATCGTTATACTGAACGACAATCAGATGTCGATCGCCGAAAACCACGGTGAACTCTATTCCCACCTCACAGAACTGAGGAACAGCAACGGCACATCTCCCAACAACATCTTCAAGGCACTCGGCTACGAGTATGTATACGTGGAGGAGGGTAATGATTTAAGAGCCCTTATCAAGGCATTCCGAGAGGTGAAAGGGAAGGATCATGCCGTCCTCGTGCATATCAACACAATGAAAGGTATGGGTCTGCCTTGTGCGGAGAGCCATAAGGAGGAATTCCATTTCACTGCACCGTTCGATTTGAAGACAGGAGCACCACTTTCCCCATACACCGCTGAAAGCTATGAAGACATCTTTGCCTTGAGGATGCTTGAGAAGATGCACGACGATAAAAAGGTTGTCACACTATCTGCAGGAACCCCGGGAGCTGTCGGATTTGACGAAGAACGACGCAAGGCTGCGGGCAAACAGTTTGTCGACGTTGGTATCGCCGAACAGGATTGCGTGGCAATGGTTGCCGGTCTTTCCAAAGGTGGAGCTCGCCCCGTGATGGGGGTTGTGGCAACGTTCCTTCAGCGTGCTTACGACCAGCTTTCTCACGACATAGCCATAAACAATCTTCCGTCGACATTCGTGGTGTTCTATGGCAGTTTGTTCGGAATGAACGATATGACCCATCTCGGATTTTTTGATATAGCCATGGTGTCAAGCATTCCCAATATCAAACTGCTTGCGCCCGCTACCGTGGAAGAGTTTCTTGCCATGCTCGACAAGAGCATTGACAATCCCGAGGGTCCGGTGGTGATACGCATTCCCGGTGGAAAGGTCTGTCATCAGGACACCTCGGTCAACACCGATTTCTCGAAATATGAAATCGTAGAGAATGGTGAAAAAGTGGCACTGATAGCTGAAGGTCCGTTCCTTGCCACGGCAAAACAGGCGGCGGCAATCATGCGGGAGAAAGGTGTCATCCCGACCGTTATCAATCCGAGAATCCTTTCGGAAGTGGATGCAGAATGCCTCGACACATTGAAAAATTACCGTCATGTGATAACCATTGAAGACGGTATCGTGGACGGCGGCTTCGGACAGAAAGTGGCTGCGTATCTCGCTGAAGCAGGTGTGAAAGTGACGTGTCTCGGACTAAAGAAAGAATTCCTTGACCGTTTCAAGGTCTCTGACCTTCTTAAAGCAAACAATCTGACACCCGAACAAATCGCAAAGCTTGCGCAATATTGAATTTTGAATTAATACTATCGAAGTCAGAATTCTACATTCGTATTAAATCCGTAGTGCTGAATAATTCAACGCTACGGATTTAATTATTCAAAATTCATCAGAGGTAGTTGAACAATTCAAAATTCAACATTCAAAATTATTTCGCCGCTCTGAGGTCGCTATCGATGGTTAGGTGTTTGTCGAGTTTCTTGAGTCTCAACAATGCTTCGAGATAATAATAGTCGGCATAAATGATCGACGCATCGATCTCCGAGCCGGCGGGTTTGTGACCAACGGAATGATCGAGGAAAGAAAGCCGCCGTGAGCCGGAACGATACTTGTCGCTGCTTAGAGATTCAAGCATCTTCACGGCAGCCTCCTTATATTTTTGTTGCTTTTCACCATCGCAATAACCCTGAAGTTCAAGAAGTGCGGAAGCAACTACCCCGGCTGCGGATGCATCACGGGGAGCGTCAGGAATTGCAGGATCATCGAAATCCCAATACGGCACATAGTCTTCAGGCAAACGATTGAGATACACATCGGTCACATTGCATGCGAAGTCAAGGAACTTGGGATCCTGAGTCTCACGGTAAACCATTGTATATCCATAGATAGCCCACGCCTGACCGCGCGCCCACATCGAAGAGTCGGCAAAACCCTGATGAGTCATTCCCTTAAGGAAAGTACCGGTTTCCGGATCATAGACAGCCACATGATAGCAGGTGTAGTCCGGACGGAAATGATGATGCATGGTGGTTTCGGCATGTTTCACTGCGATGTCATAGAGATAAGGGTTACCGCCGTTTTTAGCAGCCCAGAACAGCATTTCAAGATTAATCATGTTGTCCATGATGGTGTTGTGTCCCCCGAGCATCTCCACATTTCTTGGCCAAGACAATATGGTTCCCACATTAGGGTTGTAGAGCGTGGCGAGAGTGTCGGCTGTGGCGAGAATTATATCCTTATAGCGTTTGTCGCCTGTGAGACGATACCCGTTGCCATAGCTGCAAAACATCAGAAATCCAAGATCATGATCAAACGCCGGGGTCTTTGAGAGGTATTCCAACTGTGAGGTATATTTGTCGGCTATCTCTTTATATTTCTCATTGCCGGTAGCTTCATATTCATACCATAACACACCGGGCCAGAATCCGGAACACCATTCGTCGCATGTTGCCTTACGGAGATGCCACACCGAATCTGTCGATGCAATATTCCTCGGCATGAGTGAATAGTCCGTGCTGTCGGATATGAGTTGCGTAAGAGTGCGATCCACCTGATGTCCGCAATAATCAAGTGCCTCATCCACATCGAATGTCTCCGCAGATGTGGAGACACACGATGCGAACAATAAAGAACCTGCTAAAATTCCTAAAAAACGCATATTATTAACCTTAACTATCTTATTAACCTTAATGATCATTTTACTTCTGTTTCGCTTGTTAATATGTCGATCCAGCCCCTTTCAGAGGTAGAGGCGGGAGTCACACTATAGAATCCCACTTTAGCCCCTATCCATTTCCCTGCACGTGCTTTGAAATGTCCGGCGCTAAGGAATTTCTTTCCGTCTGTGCTGTAGAAGAACTCGCACATACCGTCTTTATCCACTTTTACCCTCAACCATAGGTCGCATTCAAGATTAGGATAAAGTCCGGCGGGGTAGACCCTTGAAGGAGGAATGACTGCAATCTCCCTGTTTTCTTCCTTACCGTTTTGTTCGGCATCCTTGCAACTCGTGAAGACAACTTGAAAATCATCACCTTTCTTGACGAGACCGAGACGGGCATAATCCCACCCCATCACTATTATTCCTGAAGAGACTCCTTCCGAAGTGGCTTTTGCCGAGATTTTCACTTTTGATGTCAGTGTAAATTCCCGAGCCGGAAATTTCTGAAGCCAGAGATTGGGCACTTCCCAGAAATTTATGAAATCTTCTGAAAGCTTATGACCATAAATTCTCATCAATCCTTCAGGCAGAGGGAATCCGAAAAGATCATTATAGTTTCCATGCCATTGATAGAGAAGAGAGGGATATGATGAGTTATCAGGAATTACATTTCCGGATACAACCGGCTTTTTCCATTTCCTGACAGGGTCGCCACACCCGTCGCCGTCTTTGTCATACCCTATCACGGGCCAGTCTTCACGCCATTCCATCGGATTTAGGTTGATGATCCTGCCGTAAGCGCCGAGATCCTGAAAATGCAAGAACCAGTCTTCGCCTGTGTCGGTAGTGACCCATGCTCCCTGATGAGGTCCGTTGATGTCGGAATTTCCCTGAGCCATGACAATCCTGCTTTCGTATGGTCCGTAGATATCTTTCGAACGCATCACAAGCTGCCATCCCTCCGCCACTCCCCCTGCCGGAGCGAACATATAGTAATAACCGTTGCGCTTATACATTTTCGGGCCCTCCACCGTGTGGTTGACTCCGTCGTTGCCGTCGTAGACAATGCGCGGTTGGGAAATGACAGCCGTTCCCTCGGGATTCATTTCACTTATAGTGATGACACTGTTGAATCCCGCTCGCGATCCTGCCCATCCGTTGGCGAGATAAGCCTTGCCGTCTTCATCCCAGAAGGGAGTCGGATCGATAATCCCTTTCCCTTTCTTGACAAGAACAGGCTCGCTCCATTTCCCTTCAGGATCTTTTGTCTTTATCATGAAAACACCGAAATCGGGGTCTCCCCAATAAATATAATATTCACCGCTGTGGAGGCGTATGCAAGGAGCCCAGACCCCTTTTCCGTGGCGTGGGACGGCGTCATAAAATTCATGCGGAGGCACCTCTGGAAGAGCATAATTGACTATACTCCAATTTACGAGGTCGTCAGACTTCAATATAGGCAGCCCCGGGACACATTGAAAGCTTGACGCCGTCATATAGAATGTCTTGCCGTCGGCAGATGCAGCCACATCCGGATCCGAATAATCCGCATGGATCACAGGATTCATATATGTGGCTCCCCTCAGATTGCAATCGGGAGAGACTCTTTGCCGATTATTTTCCCCAAATAGAGGGACTGTCAGCAGAAAAGCGAACGCAACTGATGTTATATGATATTTTAAAGTAGACATTTTATGATGTTGTGGTAGGTTACTTACCGGACTTTTCTCCGTTTACTATATTATACGTGCATAAAGCGATATTTACTCAACCGGAGTCAAATAAATCGCCACACCGCCACGGGGCTTGATGTCGTATTTCAGTATATCCTTGCCACTCACTCTTTTTGAGTTTACAGCCACTTGAGTTTTGGTTTTGACTTTCTCTCCTCCGTCGGTGTAAATTTCTGCTTTATATTTTTTCCCTTCGGGCAAAAAATCGAGCGGGATCTCTTTTTTCTCACCCTCATTGTTGGTGAGACATCCGAGCCACCAATTGTCACCTTTTCTTCTGGCGATTGTAATCCCTTTACCGGGATACCCGTCAATCACCTTGCTATCGTCAAAAGTGGTCTGAAGTTTTTCAAACCATTCAATTTCCGGCTCTCCGCCGTAGAGGTCGGGGTTATCATACCAGAAGATGGTCTGCAGGGGACTGTAAAATACCAATGAAGCCGCCAATTGGTGTGCGTGGGTGTTTTTCAAGCGTTTGTCATAATAGCATATTGTGTAATCCGCCGCACCGTTAAGCATTCTGGTAAAAGGAAGCGTGACGTTGTGAGTTGCGTCGGGAAACTCTTCGTTTCCGCAGATTCCCTCTTGAGTGAGAAGGTTCGGATAGGTTCTTGAAAATCCTGACGGGCGGAATTCGTCATGGATGTTCATCATCAGATGATTGTCGGCAGCCTTACGCACCATATCGTGGAGCCACGTAGCCCAACGGTGGGAGGCATATTGCACGAAACCGGATTTCACCCCGACAACGCCCCATTCGTGAAGCAAAGGGAAAAGCTCATCCATCTGTTTCATGAGGGCATGCTGGTTGACATACAGCCATACCCCTACCCCTTTTTCCTTGCCATATTCTATCACCTTTTTCATGTCGACCTTGTCTACCACTTTTGTGGCGTCGCCGTCATGGCTTGTGCAAGGCATATACCATTGCCAGTCGTATAGCATGTAGGGGATATTGTGCGCAGCGCAGAAGTCGATGGTTTTCAATCCCGCCTCGGTAGAGATTGCGGAACGCATGATCTTTCCCGGTTTCACCCATGAGAAATCTCCTTGGCGCTCGGGGTTGAGATTGTTCACGATGTCGTTGTTCTCTATCAGGTCGCCGGGAGAATCGGCAAGCATGATGATTTTCCAAGGAGTGGCGTAATAGGTCACAATGTCTACCGGAGAATACATCACGGAACGCAGTGTGCCGGCTTTGTCCTCGCGTGCCTGCAGTTTTGTGAGACACCAGTCGTCGACATCAGCATCGAGGAGCGCTACCCATTTCCCGGTCGGAAGTTCCAGAGTGAGTGCCCTTTCCACAGGACGGGAAATACTGTCTACAGGGGAATAATCGAATTTTGATTGCGCCCATTGTTCGCTCCAAGCCATGGTCCCTTCGGGGAAGGTATAGTCGGTGAGGTCTTCCACCACTTTGTGGAAAATGGCGGCGGGATGTTCCGGAAAGAAATAGCGGAAGGCTATACCCTCGTCGTATGCACGGACTTCCACGTCAAGGCGGTAGTCGCTTTTATCTTTTCGCGACATGTGGAGGGTTGCGGGGTTATAACTGTCTTTCACAGTCGAGCGTTCTCCATAGAGAGGGTTCCATTCCCTATTTACGGAATTGCCGTATGTGACTGAATCCACCGTTAGAAGATCCATCCAGCAATCAGGCTGCACAAGGTCACGTTTTCCGAGAGCCATCTCCCACACGCGGTTGTCGAGGTCAAGTCCGGCACGCGAACGGAGTACGACTTCCTCTCCTTCCCTGTTGACGGAATAAGACAATTCCCTGTCGGTCTTGATGAACGTGACTGTATTTTTACCGTCGGGCGATGACAACACCAATACATTAGACGGAGAGGCTCCATAGGTCCACGGAGCAGCCAATCCAAAACCGGCGGTTACAAAAATTGATTTTGTTATTTTAGATAGATATTTCATGCCATAACTTTATTTACTATAATCCAATACGTATAATCCCCATCGGATACTCATTTTGCAGTTGAACTTTTTGAGATATCGATTTAAATTTGGCACTTAGATAAAAGTTGATCCAAATCGATTTATAGCCATAAATGACACAAATATACCACTTGTGGCTATAAATCGCATTTACAAAAGGTGCTTTCTATGGAATAATAGCCTTAAGTCCATTTTTATTTATACTTATAGCTATTATTCGATTTTTATTTATAAATTTGCGAATATTGAAGTTTAAACTTTTCTTTTGAAGGTTAAATAACTTTTGTAAATCTAAAAAATATGATACAGTCAGTTGAAGCCAAAAATTACGGTCCTATAAGAGATATTAACCTTGAAAAGTTAGGATCTATAAATCTGTTTATCGGTCCTAATAGTTCAGGAAAAACTATTTTATTAAAGGCAATCTACTGTGCTCAACGGACAATAGAGTTAACAGGAAGAGGAAAAAATATAACTCTTGATAAAGAAATTCTTGCAGATAAATTGTATTGGACTTTTCAAGTTGAAAAAATAGGGAATATCGTAAGGAAACCGGAAACGGGTCCTTTAGTATTCTCACTAAAAGAAAACAATGGCGACAAATTTTCTTATTCATTCGGTGCTGACACAGAAAAAAAGATAATTAAACTTGAAAACAACTGCAGCCCGCGTTCTTCAAATTCTATTTTTATTCCGGCAAAAGAAGTGTTGTCTTTATTGGATGTTATAAAAAACAATAGGGAAATAAAGATGGAGTTTGGATTTGACGAAACTTATTCTGATTTGGCAGCCGCTTTAACTCTTTCAACCAAAGGAACTATCCCGGAGCTATTTAAAGAGATCAGAGGTAGGCTGGAAAATGCAATCAATGGGAAAATAGTATATTCCAAAGAGAAAAAAATGTGGCAATATGTGCAAGGAAAGACGTCTTTTGAAATCAATGCCACTTCTGAAGGCACTAAAAAAATAGCTATATTTGACACTCTCATTGCGAATCACTTCTTGACAAAAGAATCTATAGTTTTTATTGATGAACCCGAATCAGGACTTCATCCTGGAGTCTTGATCGAACTTCTTGATATAATTGCTACTCTCGCGGAATATGGTGTGCAGTTCATGATAGCAAGCCATTCCTATTTCGTGATAAAGAAATTATATCTCATCGCCCAGAATAAGAATATTGACATACCTGTGATTGCATTTGATAAGGATGGTTATGCCGGATTGAGCAATTTAAAGGATGGTATGCCGGAAAATGCAATTATTGATGAATCTGTCAAACTTTATGAAGAAGAGTTATGTCTGTAACACAATTTATAGAATCCGGCATAACTTTTGAATTTAATGCGGGGAATTGCTTTCGTATAGAAAATGATCCTATAGTTGCTCAAGGCAACGTGAGGGGTAGCACCCAAAACAATAAAGCTTGCGAATGTGTGACAGTTATAGACGATCATCATTACTTTATTGAAGTAAAAAAATCCGCACCTAAAGGACCGACCGGGAAAGTGGAAGATTTGTCTCTAAATGGTGAAAAAATTCCCGCCAATTGGGAGGCTTATAATAATTACCAAAAATTTCTAAGAGAAATTTCGAAGAAATTTATTGACTCATTTTCCCTACTAAAATCAATTGTGGAGAATAGGCATGGTGAAGATAAGAAAAAAAGTATTCCTTTGTCGTTAAAGACTTTGGATCTTGATAAAATGCGGTTTATCTTGATTATCAATCTGAATAATGATAAAATAAGGAATATTGACAAGCAAGCAATGTCAACCTTGAAAGATGCGATAACGAATGAATTGAGACCTTTCTTAAAAATTTGGAATATTCCGGATAGATCTGTAAAAGTAGTTCTTCCTTCTCAGGCAAAAGATTATCTTGGAATACCGATTATTAAATATTGATTTTTACAAATGAAGTTGTTTCGACTTTTTCTTTTTAATTTAAGTTTCGCAAGCTCACTTAAGAATTGAAGGTCAAGGGGTTAAAGGGTTAGATTTATAAATATTGTTCAAGGAAGCCGGACATTTATCCACAATCGGAGATTAACCTTTTAACCTTATAACCCTCAGCTTTCGCTTGCGAAAGTTGAATTTTTAAGATTTCGTCAGATTTTCAAGGCGATTTTGAAACTTGAAGAGAGAGTTTAACGGGTTAAACGACCAATGAATAAACAATTATATCAGTCATGAAACTACATTATTATGGATGGCTTGCTGGAGTGATGTTGCTCTCGGCTTGCGGATCAAAAGAATCGTCGGGCAGTCTCGAACCCGGAACGGTCGACGTTGTCGGCGCCATTGAAAAACCTGAAGAACTTAAGGCATCTATGTTAGGATCCAAGATAAGGTTTGTTCCTCTGGAGACCACCGACAGCGCATTGCTTACCGATTCCTGGCGTGCGGCTTTTGTCGATGATAAGATTGTTATCGGTAATGCGGCGGCAATATCCTTTGGCGGAGATAGGGGCAATTCAGCAATGGTGTTTGATCTCAACACCGGGAAATATATCCGGTCGATAGGTAGTCAGGGGGAAGGTCCGGGTGAGTATTCACATCCTGTACCGCATATAAACAGGGAAGGGACTCTTCTCTATTTTTCCCCGGGCAACCGTATGGGTTGGGAGACATACGATATCGAGGGAAGATATAAAGGGAAAATAATGCCGGATGTCCCTTTCGATTCTCTTACATTTGTAGCAGTCAGAGATTCTGTCATACTTTTACAGCTATCTAACCGGGAAGCTCCATCTCGAAAGAAAGTATATCGGGAATATTCATTGTCGGAGAATCTTTTGGATTCAATAGTGATGTTTCCGGATCAGGGAGCTGCATCCAAGCGTCTTGTTTTCTCCGGGAATACCTCCATATACACTCACGACACTCCTTTGAGAAGCACTATCATTGAATTTAAGAACGAGGATAAATCAATAGTCTGGGCGGGTGACCGGACATGGTATGTGGGTGATGAACTTCACCTTAAGGAAGATTATTGCGACACTATCTATCGTCTCGACAAAAGCATCGGCGATAAGGTTTCTCTTGTATTCAACACAGGTGAACATAGATTCCCGGTTGAGAACGTGAACAAGGAAAATATCAAGGAAGACAATATTTTTATCACGGATGTCATGGAGACACCATCTAAGGTTGTATTTGCACTCAGTCACGGATGGATCGGTGATGACGGGCATAAGGAATATATCGGCATTTATGACCGCGAGACGAAAAAGACTTACATCTCATCGGTAGAAAACAAAATAACAGACGATCTTTCCGGATTCATGCCGTTCATTCCGAATATGGTTACCCCGAAGGGAGAGATTGTAGGGTATCTGACAATGGATGAGATTGAGGAATGGCTGGAAGACAATCCGGAAGTAGAGCGTCCGTCATGGCTCAACGGCGTGAAATCTGACGACAATCCGGTGCTCGTGATTATCAGCGATTGAAAAATTTTTTCATGTCGCCATGCAGTATTTCGTGTATTTCGATATCTTAATTATAAAGACATTGAATCAATTAGTAATTAGTATTTAGTAATTAGCAATTGGATCTCGTAAATTACTAATTACTAATTAATCATTACTAATTAATCAAAGGTCGTTGGTCTTCGGTTTCAGATTATTCTTAAACCCTAAACCCTCTAACCTCTTAACCCTTTAACCCATTAACCTTAAGTGAGCTCGCGAACTTAAATTTTCAAGATCCATCCTGATGCCCTAAGAAAAAATTTTTTGGATACCCATGCAGTATTTCGGGTATTTCCTTATCCTAATAATAGAATATTGAATTTAGCATGATTAAAATGAAACTTAAAAAATCTACATTATTTACACGGCTTTGCGCCGCAGGGCTTGCTTTGCTTGGTTTCAGCTGTTCCTCCGATGAACCTGAATATATCGGAATTGAACTCATGTATGGAACACCCACCGGATCTTTCAAGATCAAAGGGAAAGTTACTTCTGAGGATGGAAAAGCTGTACCCGGCGCGACAATAAGGGTGACACCTTCAGATGTGCCGTCCGGTCTATGGTCATACGGTGAAGTCGTCACTGGGACTGGCGGTGAGTATGAAATAAAAAGCAGTAGTGCCGGCTACAAGGATATGAAAGTGGTGTGTCTTCCCTCGGGCGTGGAACTTGATGCGGATTCTATCGTGACAGAAATGGAATATAAGGGGAAAGACAAGGATAATATATGGTATATCGGGCATGCCGACGCTACTGTCGATTTCAAATTGAAAAAGAAAAGTGAAGAATGAAGAATATTTCTTTAAAACAAAGACTTGCCTTAGAACTCAACCGCAGGCTTAAGCTTGAACGCCGGAGGGAACATCCCCTCCGGCAAATTTTCTGGGAATGTACGTGGCGTTGCAATTTAGCGTGCCGCCATTGTGGAAGCGATTGCAAAAGTTCATCCTTGCTTCCCGATATGCCTGCAGGAGATTTTTTGAAGGTGATCGATTCGGTTATCCCTCATGTCGACCCGCATATTGTCAACATTGTCATCACCGGCGGTGAACCTCTTGTGAGGGAAGATATAGAATATGTGGGGCGTCAGCTTTACGACCGTGAATTTCCTTGGGGTATAGTTACAAACGGACTGCTCTTGACCGAAAACCGGTTTGACAGTCTGCGTCGTGCCGGTCTTCATAACATTGCCATAAGTCTTGACGGACTGGAGGAAACCCACAACTGGATGAGGAATAATCCGAAGTCTTTCGAATGTGCCTATGAAGCCATAAAGATGGTGGCGAAGGCTGAAGACCTGAATTTTGATGTGGCGACTTGTGTCAACCGAAAGTCGTTGCCACATCTGAATGAATTGAAGGAGCTGTTGATAGACGCCGGTGTCAAGAAGTGGCGCCTGTTCACTATTTTCCCGTCAGGGCGTGCCGCGCTTTATCCTGAATTTGAATTGAGCGGGGAGGAGGTTGAAAGCCTGATGCGTTTTATTGTGGATACGCGCAAGGAAGGGAGGATACATCCGTCTTTCTGCTGCGAGGGCTTTATGGCTGGATATGAAGGTGAGGTAAGGGATCATTTTTTCGATTGCCAGGCTGGGGTAAGCGTCGCTTCCGTGCTGCTTGACGGAGGTATAGGTGCATGTCCGAGCATACGTGCAGACTATCGCCAGGGCAACATTTATGAAGACGATTTCCGGGATGTGTGGGAGAACCGTTATCAGCAATATCGCGACCGGGCATGGATGAAACGGGGGGGTCTGTTCCGACTGTTCTTTCTGGAGGTATTGTGAAGGCAACGGGATGCATCTCCGCGATTCGGAAGGCAACCTGATGCATTGCCATCTCCATCCCAAACACTAACCCCTAAAATTTGCCGTAATTTTTTTACGGCAAATTTGCATATAAAATTGTTTTAGCTTAATTTTGCAGAAACACAATTTAATATGCTTAAAAAATTTAAAGTAAAGGGGTTTACATCTTTTAAAGATGAACTGACATTTGATTTATCCTCGCCGAATGCCTATGCTTTCCATCCGGAATGTGTAAATAACGGGATTGTGAGAAGTGTTGTCATTCATGGAAAGAATGGAGTGGGTAAATCAAATCTGGGACTTGCTATTTTCGATATTTTTGAACAGCTTACAGACTTTAAGGTCGATGATAGCCTATATCGCACCTATCTTAATGCAGAATTGCCGGATGACACCGGAATGGCAGAATTTGAATATACATTCGGCTTTGAGGGTAATGAAGTGGTCTATTCCTATGGAAAGACTTCATTACACGACTTTGTCTATGAGTGTTTGTCGATCAATGGAAATGAGATTATCAGTTCGGACCGGCGTTCCGGAAATACATTTACATGTAAACTTCCTGGGACAGAGACTCTTCGTAACACAGTGTCTGATAATTCCATATCTGTACTTAAATATATAAAGGCGAACACAGAGAGAGACAATTCTACAGAGAATAAAGTCTTTGATTCTCTTTTTGAGTTCGTGAGCAGAATGCTTTATTTCAAGTGCCTTCACTTTAACACCTATATTGCTGAACCTCCTAAAAATAACAATTTCCTAAGTGACATTATCGAAGCAGATAAAGTCGGTGAGTTTGAAACCTTCTTACGTGATTGTGGCATCGAATGCAATCTCGGAGTTGAAGGGGAAGGTAAACGTCGGACTATAGTCAACATTTATGGTTCGAAAGCATATCCGTTATCGGAAGTATGGTCTACAGGAACCAATTCCTTGTCTCTTTTCTTTTGTTGGACAATGCGTATGCTTGCAGGGAAAGTCAGTTTCCTTTTCATAGACGAGTTTGATGCATTCTATCATTATTCATTGTCAAGAACTGTTATAAGATATCTTAGGAATATTCCACCCCTTCAGTTTGCTGTGACTACGCATAATCCTGCCACAATCTCTACTTCTTTGCTGCGTCCGGATTGTTATTTCATTATGGATAAATCGGGACTTCTTCCTCTGTCAGCCCGTACAGACAGGGAACTTCGTGAGGCTCATAATCTGGAAAAGATGTATAAAGCGAATGCCTTCACAATGATCCCCCATGAGTAAGATTCTGTTTCTTTTCGAAGGTCGAGAGTATGAACCTGATATTTTTGAGACAATCAGCCCATTGATTGCCCCGGGCTCAAACTTTGTCAATAATGATAAAGTTGTTGTATGCGAATACTGCACACACATATATGCCTTATATTCAAAGCTTAAAGCAGATGATGGTCTTGACATTGTAGGATTATTGCTTGAACAACCGGATAAATTTCCACACCTACGGGAAGCTATTGACGAAAACACATCCCCTCAAGAGACTTTTGAAGCAATCTATCTGCTGTTTGATTATGACGGACACGTTAATATGCCTCTTATGGACGACGGAAGTCATCTTGATGGAGATGTCGCCTTACAGGAGATGTTGAATTTTTTTGACAATGCTTCTGTAAATGGGAAACTTCTTATAAGTTACCCTATGGTAGAGGCTATAAAACATCTTTCATCAGTTCCATCTTCAAGAGAAGATATAGTTACAACAAAGTGCAAAGGCCCTCATTGTCCTAACATGGACTGTGAAAACCGGTTTGATAGAATTGCGTGCCCTCCTATACGAGCATATTATAAGAGTCATGTAAATATACTTAATCCTCAACGTATTAAAAGTGAAAAAATAAGCTCACAAGAGCGGGGACACATATTTAAATGTCATTTGAAAGTGGCGGAATTATTATGTGGCACCAGCGGAAATATTGATTCACAGATTGAAATTTTTGATGTGCAACTTCGCGATTTTATCTCAAAGTCATGTCCACAAGTGGCAGTACTAAGTTCATTCCCATTTTTGTTTCTCGATTTTATGGGAGAAACCTCTCTGAGACGCCGAATCGATGAATTGTAATTTTGTATATCAATACAATACAACGTTCAGTAAAAATTCCATCACATAGACTGTAGCTGTATGAGCTTATGAAATTGAAATCGCTTTTTATTGCAATCCTGCTTCTGTCGGGAATAAACGGTATAATGTCCTGCTCCGGTTCGCGGGAAAATGAGGTATTTGACACGGCGGAATCTTTGATGGAGACTCATCCCGATTCTGCACTGTCGATATTAAAGGGGGTGGATAAATCGCAGCTTCACTCAAAAGCTGCGCAGGCGCGCTATGCCCTGCTTATGTCGATGGCTCTTGACAAGAATGTTATAGACACCACCACTTTCGATGTTCTTCAGCCGGCGATAGACTACTATCTCAAAAAAGGGTCTCCCGATGAAAAGCTGCGCACCTATTATTATCAGGGACGTATTTTTCAGAATAAAGGGGATAAAGACAACGCCTTGAAATCTTTCATTAAGGGTCTTGACGAGGCTCCCCAAAGTAAGGATTCTCTCTGCATTGCCCGGACTCTCGTTGCTCAGGGTGGTTTATATTATGAATTTCATGACTTAGATGATTATATGCATAATTATCTGGAAGCCGCCAAGATATATAGGGAATATTCATATAAGCCTCAAGAATTTAATAGTCTGCTGAATGCATTGAACGGTGCAATTCTTTTAGAAGATGAATCTCGCACTGACAGCCTGCTGAACCTATTTGACACCGAATCCCTTAGCGATGATCAGCTGCATAAGTTCAAAGGATATAAGTTGTCGCATATTTCAAAATTCGGTTCGAAAGAGGATGTCTCTAAATTTATTAGTAATCAAGACAATATCACAGGACTGGATATCAACGGCTATCTTAATCTTGCTTACGCCTATAACAAGACCGGAGAAAATAATAGGGCACTTCAAATTCTCAATGCCGTGGATGAAAGCGGATTGGGGTATGACTCCCTTAAATATCTGTCAATATCTGTCTCCGTGCTTAAGGATTTGGGCGATTTTAAAGGAGCATTTGAACGATATTGGGATTTTAATTACAGGATGGATCTTATAGATGAGTCAAAATTCGAACAGAAAGCGCAGTCCATGGAAGAGAAACATGAGATGGAGCTGCAGGCTAAAAATGATTCCGAAAGAAAAACTAAAATAATCTGGGGATGTGTCGGTGGAATCGTTATTCTTGCTATGGGGGTATGTTTGTTGGTCTCACTGATGCGCAGCAACAAGACTAAAAGGGATTTAGCTGTTCAGAAATCAAAGACCACAGAACTTGAGAATGAAAGGTTGAGGTATGAAAAGGATATGGCTCAACAGAATGCTAAAATCGTTGAACTGGAAAATGAGAAATTAAAAGCTGACAAGGATTTGGCTGATCGGGAAGCAAAAAATATCCAGCTTGAAAATGAAAAACTTAAATATGATAAAGAGATTGCTATAAAGAATGCAAGAATAGCTCAACTGGAAAATGAGAAACTAAAATCTGATAAGGAGTTGGCTGACCAGAGAGCCAAAGCTATCCAACTCGAGAATGAAAATTTAGCTCATCGGGTTGAGGCTTTGGAAAATGAAAGCGAAAGTCTGAAAAAACTGCTTGAAAATCATAACGAGATTCCTGATGAGGTGCGGCATGCTATACGCATCCGTATAGATATGCTTAATTCTTTATTGGCAAGCCATATTTCTGATAATAAGGAATATGGAAAGTCTTACGACACATTGGTTAAAGAACTTACTGAAAATACAAAAGAATTTATGAACTCCAACCGTCTTGCCTTTCAGATGTCATACCCCCGTTTTATCAGATATTTCGAGGATCATGGTCTGACTATAGACGAAATCAATTATGTCTGTCTTTATGCGATAGGTCTGCGTGGAAAAGAGATCTGTAACTACATGAAAAAACGGAGTCATGTGAACATGAGCAGTGCAATTCGCCAAAAGCTCGGTATCGATAAACATGAAACCAATATAGGTATTTATGTCCGAAAACTCCTCAAGGAGCTATGATTTTATTAGAGTATGTTTACTTTTGGCATAAGCTAAGATTTAGAAAGAGTTTTTGAGGATGTTTTGAGACTGAGTGAAGGAGTTATGGGGTTCCATAACGACTGAATGAAGGCTTAAAACAGACCAAAAAGACTTCTAAAGATTTCTTAATGTTAAAAGTAAACATACTCTTAGATTATGAAAGTTTGAATTCGACTGCGCCAAAATAAAAATTACTAATTTTATAATGTATTGATATCTAATTAATTATATTTGTTAAAATTTATTAAATATGAAACTTTTATTTTTGAGATGAAAGTTTGTCATGGTAATTTTGTATTGACAAATCAAAAAAAAACATAACCAAAAAAATGAAAAGATTTTTATCTCTTATTATTGTGATTATAGCAATCGCCCTTCCATCGATTGCAAAGAACGCAAAAGACGATTCTTCGTCTAAACCTATTGTTTTAGATATAAGTCAAAATGGCAATCATTCTGATCATCAAGTACATCGTGCACCTATACGTATAAATATAGATGCATTCTACGATTCTGAAACCAACTCCATAAATATCTGTTATGACGGAGAGGCTGCCGGCGACGTTTACCTTTATCTCAACGGCGACATCGTTGACTACAGTTCTGAAATCAACTCTACATTCCAGATCCATACAACAGGAATGTATAAAATAGAGATCCACGGAGAATCCTGGCTCGCCGAAGGATATCTGAATCTGTAATCAATCAAAACAGGAGTATCCATAGAGTACTCTAAAAATTGATTTTCATCTTAAAGAATTTGTTTAAACTTTTTTCTTTTCATGAAACGGATTTTCCCATATCTGATAATCATTGCTCTCGCGGTGCTGCCGGCTTCATCTTGCAAGAAATCGGCAAGGGATGTATATGCCGAGGCTGTGGAGGAATGGATCGGCAAGGAGATTCTGTTTCCCGACTCAATGATGACCGTCACCGGAGAGATGATTGCCCCACCGACCGCTGACTTTACAATTGTATCCTATTATGATTCCATAGGATGCACCGGCTGCCGGATGAAACTCCCCTTCTGGAACGAATTCATGAACAAAGTGGATTCTACAAAGGGCGATAATTCCGTGGAGTTGATAATGGTGGCGGCCGCCGACAAGCTGAAGGAACTGAAACACCTTGTCAAACTGAATTCCTTTTCAGGTAATATGGTGTATAACCCGGATGACTGCTTCAACAGACTCAACAGCTTTCCTGACGTTGCGGAACTTCAAACCTTTCTGCTTGACCATGACCACAGGGTAATAGCGATGGGTAATCCGGTAACCAACGATGGAATCGGAAAGCTGTATCTTTCCAAAATTGGAGATAACAGTGCGGACGGTCAAGATATTTCGCAAGAAAAAGTATACGAATTCGATTTCGGTAAAGTATCTTCCGGAGAGAAAGTAAGTCATGTATTCAAACTGCACAATGAGTCGCTGGACACATTGAGGGTGCTGGATATAATCACCTCCTGTGAATGTACTTCCGGATCCATTTCCACAAGGATTATCCCACCCGGTTCAGGCTATGAACTGACAGCTGATTTTCAGGACACCGTCCCCGGAGAATTTTTCCGCACCATTTCGATCCTTTTCGAACAAAAACCGGACATTCAATTCGAATTGTCCGGAGTGATAATAAATAAAAATAACTAACCCAAAAAGCAATTAAAAATGAAAAGTAAACTTTTCATCGGGCTTGCATTCGCAGCCCTCGCGGCTGGAGGCTGTTTCCTCGCCGGGAACAGCACTCCCCGCCATCAGTTCACACCCGATGAGATAGCCAACATCGAGGCTCTCACTCAAACCGAGGATGAAGGCAACAAATGCTTCCAAACATATAGGATTGCACCCAATGACAACAGTCTTGCTCTCAGAATCAGGAAATGCTTCCCATGTGGTGAGGAAGTATGGGTGACGTCTTGTTCAAATTCAAGCAAATGCAAATGAAACATATCTGTAAATTGGTTTCATGCATATCTGTTTCATTTTGCATTCTTTCGAGCTGCACAGACGGGGAGGTATGTAAACGAATCGATTTTTCCGATTGTATAAATGTAATACCCGATAGCATAGCTCCTGAAACACTCATGAGCCCTGCCGGAATTGCTATCTCCAACGGATTCCTTATTGTCGGTAACAGCAATCAAGATTCACTTCTCACGGTGATGGACCTCCCGTCACTTACAATCTCAAACCGGGGACTTCTTGAGGGGAATGGACCCGGGGAGGTGATTTCTCCTTATCTTCCTTCCCTGATGCCTTATTCCTCCAATGCAGTATCTTTAAGGATTGGGGGAATAGAGGGTTTGGCAATAGTGGATATACCCTCCCTGTCTCTTTCTAAAATAAAATATTGGACCTTGCCTTCCGGCTGGGATCTTATCCAATCGATAGTGCCTGTCGGAGAGGATAAGATATTTGCCCAAAACGGCAATCCCTCGGCTGAATGGGCCCTTATAAAAGATGGAGAGGTTCAATTCTCCATCCCGTCTAATCTTCCTGAAGAAGTCAAAAAGGAGTTAAATGATGATGATGAGGGGGTATCAGAAAGGATTGCTAAAATCTCCATAGGATTGTATTCCCCTGTTTACGACAGATATGCAATATGTTTCAGGACTTTTCCTGTGATAAGGATCTATGATGGAAACGGCAAGCAGGTAACCGCAATCTCCGCTGATTATCAATATATGCCCATGACGTCCTGGATTTCCGGGGCATTTGCCGGTAAGAATGTGTTTTACGTCTGTTTCACTGATCCTCGCCAGCTCAGTCCGGCATCTAAAATCGCGGTGTTTGACTGGGATGGTAATTTTCTCAAAGGATATTGTATACAAAAGGAAATAACTTTTTTCGCTCCTGATGAGGGACACGGAACGATTTATTTCACAACAAAAAATGACAACGATCTTATTTATTTTTTTAAAATCGGGATGCCCTAAGGGTGGTGGAACATCACCTGAATACTCTTCTTGCTAATCATATTGATTATGCTGAGAAATATTCCGCACCATTTCAATCCTTTTCGAAAACAAAAAAACGGACATTCAATTCGAACTGTCCGGAGTGATAATTAACCCAATTAACTAACAAAAACGATTCAAATGAAAAAAATGTATCTAATTGTCCTTTTGTTGATCATGGCCAACGCTTTTTTAGTCGGGATATCGGCAATGGATAGTTCTGCGGAACGCAACAATCTTGGTCTCAATGATATTGAGACACTTTCAGATGGTACAGAATCCTGTTGGAGCGGAGGATATGGTGCAAAATCATGCAGCATTAGTGCGGGTCTCCATGTGGGATTCGGATTCTCGACAGGATGTTCCGTTTCTTGTGAGGATAATTATTATGCATGTTGTGCATTAAGATGCCACTGCGTCTTCAAGACTCCATATGCAATATAAATTTTCCAGTTAAAACGTGTGACTGATATATGTATATTTCAGGCACACTAATACCGGAGCTAAAAAATTACAAGACAGTCCCAACTATCAGATTTATAAATCTGATAGTTGGGTAGGTATCTTGTATGAGTAATTCATTAATAGGGGTATACTGACATCTATTGGATTGTCGGGTATTGAAAAAATCTCGGCATCCTTTTCTCTCTAAAGTCTACCATATCTATTTTAAAATGATTATATCCTGATAATGAAATCGTTCTGACCTCCTCCAATATTTCGTATCGAAAATTTGAGTGGAGATTTCGGGAAAGGCTTTTTAAAGTTAAATGCCACACATAAACCAGTCCAAGTATATATCTTAACAGCTCCAATACACTTATCTTTTAATTAATCGCGTCATGAAAAAATTCTTTTTTGCAATTGCATTAATTATGGTTACAACCTTTTCTTTTTGCAGATGCAACAACATAGAAAAGAAAGGAGACACCCATTTAATCTCACTGGATTTAAATAAATGTTCCGTCATTGAATTGGATAAAAACAATCTTATCGGACTCGAGACAACTGATTCATCTCTGATCTATGATATATGCGCGCTTGAATATCATGATGGGGCACTTATAATCAATTCAAGGGACTTCTTGCGCAAGTTTGACGGCACTTCAGGAAAATATCTCGGAGATATCGCAAAGAGGGGCGAAGGTCCCGGAGAATATTCTTTTGTGGCCAGATTCTGGGAAAGAAACGACACATTTAATGTATGGGACAATAATGAACGGCTTCTTTTCCATTATCTTCCGACTGGCGAATTTATCGGTACAGAATCGCCTTTCCACAACGGGGATTCTGTAAAATCGGTTCCTCAATTCTTTATTGAATATCCGGGGAAGGGTTTCTTCACTATCAATACATTTACAGATGGCACGACTGCCAAGAATCCCAGATATTCGTATTATGACGAGAACATGTGTTTTGTCAGGGATTTGCCGGGAAGGGAAATGACAGACGGATCT
The DNA here is from genome assembly GCA_910583795.1 of uncultured Muribaculaceae bacterium. Taxonomy (GTDB): domain Bacteria; phylum Bacteroidota; class Bacteroidia; order Bacteroidales; family Muribaculaceae; genus Lepagella. The sequence goes on along the minus strand of CAJTZQ010000053.1, from coordinate 4,149 downwards.
TTTATGACAGACCGTGCATATTATGACTGCGAGGGAGAGCGTATCTTGACTTGGGAGGCGTTGAAGGATACTTTGTTTGTTCTTACCCCTGAACAGATTATTCCAATATATGCATTTGAATTCGGAAAGTATTCCATGCCTGACGAGATCCAGTCAAAACCTGATTTCTATGACAGGATTGAAATGTTTACTGACAAGAATGCCGATGAATGGGCTTCGTTCATGAGATGTTTTCAAGTCAAGGACAACCATCTGTATTTTTCTTTTGTCACCAACAGATTTGAAAACTACCTTGCGGTAATGGATATGAAAACAGAAAGGGCACGCGTCGTTAAACTTGAAGATCCGGAGAAAAGATGGGCTCAACAAACGTTCTTTAAAGTGATGGATGACGAGAGTATCCTTATTGCCTGCAATGATACCACAGATATTGAAAAGAACCCGGCATTATATAAAATCAAACTTCCCTTATAAATCATTGTCATGAAAAAAATTATTGTATATATAATGATTGGCACCCTCTCGGTTCTTCTGATGTGGCAAGTCTTCGGATTAAAAAATGGCGATTCCGCAGCACAAAAGAATATCGAGGCATTGAATGCTGCCTGTAACAACATAATACCGGATTTTACTGGAACCGTAATTGATAATTATCCCGATAATAATCTGGAATTATACACCGGAGAAAGAAGCAGTTTTAAGTCAATAAACGAAATGACCGATTCAGTGCTGTTCATAAGGGTTTCTGCGGGCGGTTGTAAAGCTTGTTTTGACATGTTGGTGGATAATCTTGGGAAAATAAAACTTAATCATAAGAATCTTAATTATGTAATATTGATGAGGGATGTACCTTTAAGGGATATGATGGTCCTGCAAAAGCAAATGTCCGGATTATTTGAATTCTATCGCATTGATAATTTAAACCTTGACTTTCAATCTGCATATAATCCCATATTGTTCACACTCTCAAAAAATGGGGAAGTGAAGACATTTAATTTATGTGACAAAGACAATTGGAGTGATACTGAACAATATTTTAGTGAACTATTTAAACAACCTGTTTAAGTAACAGTATTTTCTTATTTCGTTTCCAATTTATTTATCTCTCCTTGTTTCTCACTAAAAATATTCTCCATTTAAATAGCCCGAGAAAATATAGAGCTATTCACATTCATTACATATTGCATTGATAATGTGCCGTATACTCGCCTTTAACAATCATCAAATATACTGATTGACAATGAGAATATATATGTCTTCTCTATATACAAGAGTCAAGTTGTGTTTTGCCTGTTTCTCAGTATGTCTTTTATCCATATATCAAAGCGGATGTGTTGCTCATAGCGGGTTAGTGTTAGATAAGGCACTCGAAGAGGCGGGTGACAACCGAGTGGAGATCGTGAATGCCCTGCGACATTTCAGGGAACAGGGCGAAACTGAAAAGGTGGAGGCTGCCGAATGGCTTGTCTCCAATATGACCGGTAAATGCGGATATGATTCCGTTGACATCTCACCCCGTGTGGCGATGTTCAGGGAGCTGACTGCATGTCGCGACCACGGCAAGGAGACGGTGGATTCCCTTGCACGGATATACGGGAGGGTATACCAACAATCGATGCTGAGTCCTGACCTCGCCACTCTCGACTCCGCTTTCCTCGTGGACGATATCGAGGCGGCTTTCTTCGCCCGGCGAAGATGGCCTTGGGCTAAGGCTCTTGACTTCGTCACATTCCGTGATTTCGTGCTCCCTTACAGGGTCGCGGACGAGGCTGCATACCGGGGATGGAGGAGGGGCATACAGCAAAAATGGATGAGGCAGCTCGACTCTATCGCTACTCTGGAGGGGATGGACAAAGTGGAGAACGCAGCCCCGGCTATCGGAAGACTCATGCAGCCGTTTGAATGGAACGGGGATTTCCCTCCCGGACCGCGACTCGGCGCAGCCATGACCGGACTGACCACAGGTGACTGCCTGGACTATGCCGATAGGGTCACCTTCTTCTTCAGGGCTGCAGGAATACCGTGCACCACCGACAGGGTGCCCGTAAGGGGGAACGGCAACGCGCCGCACTTCTGGGCTGCGGTGATCGGAGAAGGGGGGAAGACTTATATCTTTCAGGACTCCCTGCTAATACCTTCCGAAGACCATGACGTGAAGTTCCTCAAGGTGAACAGGGAGTGCTTCTCCGGAGACAGGGACGTGACCGCCGGTTATCTGTCGACTGTAACCCGTGAACTCTCATTGTCGAGTGACGTTCTGAAAGGCGATGCCCGGGATTTTTACCTGTGCGCATCGTCGCGTCAGGAATGGATACCGGTGGCTCGCGGGGAACGGACTGACGACGGTGGTGTTGGATTCGGGACAGTGGCGACAGGAAGGGTCGCATTGGCGGGAAGAAAGGACAGTAATGGAAATGTTGAACCCGTATACGGACCTTTCATTATAACGGAATCCGGCATAAGACTTATCAGGGGCAGCGAAAGGAAGGGAACCGTCACCCTTTTTAGGAAATACACACCAGAGATCGGTGAGTTCGCCGACAGGATGGTCGGAGGGGTTGTGGAGGCTTCCGGCGATCCCCGCTTCGGAAGTCCCGACACACTCTTTGTCATCGGTGGGGAACCATACCGCCTTTTCACCAAGGTCAACGTAAATCCGGGCAGGAAATACAGGTATGTGAGATACCGGGGCGCGGACAACTCATACTGCAACATCGCGGAGCTGGAGTTTTATCCCGCCGACGGGTCCGGTCAGAAATTATCGGGGAAGCCCATAGGCACCGACAAGCCGTGGGGCAATGTCACTGAGAGGGGGATAGCTTCCGTGTTCGACGGCGACCCGTATACATCTTTCGACTACATGTACCCGTCAGGCGGTTGGGTCGGTCTTGACTTCGGCAGGAACGTGAGTATCGGGAGCGTGGTCTATGCACCGCGCAACCGCGACAACTTCATACGCGAAGGCGACACCTACGAGCTGTTTTACTGGGACACGGATAGTGCCGGATGGGGTTCGCTCGGTTCCCACACGGCGACATCCGACAGCCTTGTATATGACAATGTACCCACAGACGCGTTGCTCTATCTCAGGAACCACACAAGGGGTAAGGACGAGCGCATCTTCATGTGTGACACCGCCTCTCGCCGCCAGATTTTTTATTGAGGTGCTGATCTTTTAAAGATATCGGTTCAATCGTGACATGAGATTACAGAAGGTCATAGTTTTCTTGATTTTATTGGCGGCAGTCTACGAGGGTGGTCTGGGGCTACTGCAATTGTTAGGGATGGAGCCGAGCGGCAACCGGCTGTACCCTTTTACAGGCACTTTCTACAACCCCGGTCCCTTCGCCTGTTACCTCGCACTCTCGTTGCCGTGGGCACTAAGTTCAATTAGTAATTATCAATTAATAATTAGTAATTTAGGGAAATCCTCGACAATTACTAATTGTCAATTGATACTGTCGTGGATTGTGGTTGGGCTTGACGCCGTGCTGTTGCCGGCTTCCATGAGCAGGACGGCATGGTGCGCAGCGGTTGTAGGGAGCGTTATTGCATTGTTTGGAAGCAAGGTTATATTGTTTGGACGCAGTCTGAAAGACGTTTGCACAAAAAAGTCACTGTTGCCTCATCGCCCTTCACCCTTGACTCTTCACTCTTCATCGTCTCCTCATCGCCTTTCACCCTTGACTCTTCACTCTTCACTCTTAATAATAATTGCTATTTGCTCATTGCTAATTGTCGGAGTTTATCGTATGAAGCAGGGGTCTGCCGACGGAAGGTTCCTGATGTGGAAGGTGGCGGCGGGTACTATTAGCCCCCATCCTTTCGAGGGGGTGGGATGGCAGAATGTGGCTGGAGCCTACGGCATGGCGCAGGAGCGGTATTTCGCTTCCGGGATGGCGTCACCGAACGAAATACTTGTCGCCGATGCACCGGAATACGTTTTCAACGAATACCTTCAGATTGCGATAGCCTACGGATGGGGATGGTCACTGCTGATGATCGCAGTCCTGATAATGGCATTCGTGTCGGCATTCCGCAACGGCAGGTACGGCATAGCGGGGAGCGTGGCGGCTTGCGCTGTGGTAATGACAGCGTCCTATCCTTTCCAGTTCCCAATATCCATACTGACAATCGGGACAATCTGCA
>CAJTZQ010000052.1 GCA_910583795.1 uncultured Muribaculaceae bacterium | reverse complement strand
AAGACATCGCTGCCGAACTCTGCATAGTGTCCTAATTTGCGGTTTCTTTATTTAATAATGCTTTTTCGAGGTATGAAAGAACCCTTTATCAGCACTTCCGACGCTCCTGGGGCATCCAGATAAAACGTGACTGTGTTATCAGAATTCACTACCGGTGTAGTCTTATTTGCATGGGCATATGATTGAAACCATACAAAAAATATAACAATAAGTATGTTAATTTGTCTCATTATTGATATCTGTTAATAAATCAGGAATATTTACTTGATTAAAATTACAGTAGGAATGGCTTCTAAAGAAGAGATATTATATCCTTTACCTTCTTTGACAATAGCAAACAGATGCATACCTGCCTCGAAATATTCAGACACACATTCCCTACAAATTAAATGAACATTAGCGACATAGCCCTCGAGACAACCTTCGATAATTTTTATGACATCATTGTTTTCAAGGCACAAAAATATTTCCCTTTCCGGATACATTAAAGACAGCATAAGAGCCAGTTCCCCTTGCCCTGCCTCATCAACGACCATAAAATTGCATCCATCAAACTTATCCTCAATCTCTTTTGAGGAATCAGTTATTCCATTCAGAATTCTCCTTGCCGTACGTTCTATCTCCCCTCCCTTATATCTATATCTGTCGTAAACAGCAGCTTTAAGAAGAGCTACAGTGGATTGACAACGACAAAGCTTTGCAAAATGAGACTGATATATACGTCTGATTGCCTGTGCTTGTTCTTTAGCAGTGTCTCCTAAAGACTGAATCTCGGAGAGCGACATACGCTTCCCTACTTCCAACAACACTTCGCCACCATTAGATATCGCCGATCCTTTAGGCATAGATTGCACTATTCCATGTAAATATATCGGAACTATATCCAGTTTTAAATCATCGGCAAATTCTATCATTCCCTTATGAAACCGTTTTACATAATTACTTATATTTCTCGGGCGTTCACCTTCGGGAAAGATTGCCACGCTATAGCCTTGCTCTACATATGGTCGTACTTTTTCAATCATCCTATCTATACCCATTCCCACTGTTATAAACCCGAGCCAACGAAACATTCTTCCGGTTATAAGATTTGTGCCGACATGGTCATTCGCAATCATAATCATTCTGGGTGTCAACGTCATTAAATAAAATGAATCCAACAAAGATTGATGATTACTGATAATAACAGCAGGTTTTAAGAATTTCTCTCCATAATTGTTTACATATTTAAATTTCAATCCAGGCATACGTTTGACATCCCATCTGAAAACCGAGCAACAATATTTGTGAAGAAGAAGACGCTTCTTATCATTTGGCTTAGAAAGAATGAGCAAAATAAAACCAAACAGATATCCGGTGCAAAGCTGCAACATAAATACACCGGCACAGAATCCTGTGCATAAAATTTTCTTTAAAGTTATCGGACGTTGCCTCAATTCCCCATTCTTTCTTACAAGCCAATTAAATATTAAAGGAGGCAACATGTAAGCCATTATAACTACAGAAAGCATTCCAACCACTGTCACTTCGCCTAAACTTCTCAAAGCCGGGTGTTTTGCAAATATAAGTGTCCCTATACCTATAAACATAATAAGTGCTGACACAATTATGCTGTTCTTGTATGATGCAAGAAGCTTTTTCCTATATGCGAGCTCATACGAAAGGCCCTCTGTCATAAATATTGTATAGTCGTCTCCTTGTCCGAAAATGAATGTGGCAAGAATTACATTTACTATATTGAATTTAATACCAAGAATTGCCATTATACCCAATATCCAAATCCAGCTAATTGCCATTGGCAAGAAAGACACTATTGCAAGTTCAATACTTCCAAGAGAGATCCACAAAAATACAAATACAATCAAACCACATACGAATCCGATGTAATTGAAGTCTTCAGATAGAGTATCGGCTATTGATCCATTCATGCTTTTAACATCGAACACCAACCCTCTAAAATCATTATTACCTTTTAGATAACCTTTTACTATATCAATTTGATCAGGTTTGACTTCCAATGTCTGGATTATTGACTTTCTGCCTGTAGTTTCGTCACTGCTGATATTTCCGTGAAAGACCGTTGAAACCAATCCATCAGATCTATCAAATTCCTCTACCTCATATTTTCTATCAATTATATTATAGAAAGGAATAAAAGCATCCGGACTAAATCCATATGCCTTAGCTGTAGATTTAAGTTTGTCATCAAATATATTCTTATATTTGATGACAAACTTACTCCATTTCTCCAGACGTTCTTCTTGCCTACCTTCGGATGAAAGATAATCAGAAACAGAATTATGTCTATTTACAATTCCTAACATGGCAAGAGAGTCTATGGTCTGATCTATTATTTCATTCTGGATTAATGCAGCATCCCAAGACTGTCCGTTGCTTACCACATATACGTTCTCACTGCCGGATGATTTAGATGTCAACTCTTGGAAATATTCCAAATCAGTCAGTTGTTCACGGCTCATATAGTTGATGTTTCGCATATCAGAATCAAATTCAGTTCTTAAACTGAAAAATCCGAATATTAAGGTAAGAACCACAATCCCTACCACCGCCCATTTATTTTTTTCCAATGAAACACCGGCAAGTTTGGTTATAAGTACCGGTTCAGGACATTTCTTTGATCCAAGTCTACGAGTTTTTACAAACTGCGGCAAGAAAAATAACACAAAAGCTATAGTACCCACCAAGAGCAACGAAGCAAACAGACCTAAATCATGTAATGCAGACGCATTTAGCGGAACCAAGCATAAGAAAGCCCCCACAGTTGTGACATTACCTACTACCAAAGGTCCGACAATCTCTTTTAAAGCCGATCTCGGTTGTTCACTGTCTTTTAGGTGGTCTATCAAATGTAATGGATAATTAACAGCTATACCTATAATTACAGATGCTATCCCCATTACTATAATTGAGATTGAGCTGTAAAACAATCCAATCACCCCCATTGCAAATAGCCATCCCCAACCGACTGAAACAACAATCAATAATATATTCCTGAAATTCCTGAACACATATATCAATAATGCCAATATCAGAATTCCTGCAATACACACGGCTAAAATACTGTCCGATTTTATCTGGCTGGCATTTGAAACAGCAATCACTGGTCCCCCTATCAGATGTATGTCAAGCCCCTTGGCGATCTGCTCTGTGGCGTCAGATGCTTTCTCAAGCATATCCACAAGCTTGCCATTATGTTCTGATTCATGCGCTCCAAAAGAGGATTCTAAAATAACTATAGCCTTTTTTAAATCCGGAGACAAGATATAACCGTCATATGATTCATAAGCAACCGGAGATTCCCCACCCGAAAGCCTGTCTATTATAGGGGAGAAAAGATTCAATGGATCCCTTGATATGTTTACAGACATCAGATTAGATGATGGGAATAATAAAAGTTGCTTATCTTCTTCAAGTTGATGATTAATATAATCCTGATCTGATAAAAGGGAATCTATTCGGACATAATCATTATCTGTCAAATAATATGGAATTCTATCATATGCTTTATCCGCGATGTCTAAAACTCTCGCCAAGTCAATTTCTTTGACAATATTGCTTATGTATTGTGAGGAATCCATTTCCTCTATTATACCCACAAAAGTCTCAACGCCTTCAACCAGTTTTTCAGGTTCTACCGTTGTAGTATCTCGTGCATTGATAATAGCATAGATTTTATTTGATCCGGAAATATCCTGATATACTGAAAGTGCGGTTTGGTTATCTTCATCCAACGGCAAAAAATCGGATATATCCTCTTTATATTGCAGCCTTACGATAGATAGCACGAATAAGCATGTCAAAGAGATCAAAAGTGTCCATGCTACACCCCGATGCTTCTTAAAAAAGTCATATATAAAAATTACCTCTTTGCCCATTGTTGTCTTTTTCAGGATTACTCAATCGTAACAGAAAATCAATTTCTACGATCAATGAATTTAATCGGTTTTCTATTATTGGCTGGATTGTTAATTATTGCCACATCATCGGGCGAAAGGATCTCGACAATAGGTGCGACTCTGATTCTTGATCGGAAGCGGTCTTTGAGATCTTTTACCAAATCAAAAGTTTGTCCTGACGCCACACCAACCTTGACTATCACTTCATCGGTACCAGCATAACTGTTTTGGACAATAACCACATAGTTCACGGCATACGGAGTATTGTCCAACACATCATTTATTGCAGGGGGATAAATGGTAGTACCCTTTAATTTTATCATGTTGTTTTTACGTCCCACAAGCGGTGTCAATCGGTATGAATTACGTCCGCATCTACATTGTTCAACAATCTTGCTGCTTATATCTCCGGTCTTGAATCTCAACAAAGGCATTCCTTCCACACCAAGAGTAGTAATCACAACTTCACCTGCTTCCCCGTCTTTCACAGGAAGATTGTCTTCTCCAATAATTTCAACAATTATCAGCTCCGGATGCACATGTCCTCCACATCCGTAAGGACACTCGGAGAATGTAGCCCCCATTTCTGTAGAAGAGTATGTGGCAAAAAGATCCACATCCCATTTCTCCTTGATTCTTTTCCCAAGTAAATTCAAATTAAAATTCTGATCTCTAAGACCCTCACCTATTCCAATGATACGTCTTATGCTCGAATTGTTATAATCAATTCCATTCTTTTCTGCATATTCTATCAATCTTAAAATAAAAGAAGGGACACACATTATAGTATCAGGTTTTAGCCGATTGATAGTATCCCACTGAAGTTCCGGCATACCGTTCCCGACACGTATTACGCTTGCACCGAGTTTCCTTATACCGAGAAAATATGCTAATCCTGCCATGAATCTCTTGTCAAGAGTAGTCATCAGTTGAACAATATTTCCCGGTTTTATACCGGCACAGCTGAATGATTTCATTTCATTATAAGCCAGACGTTCCAGATCACTGTCAGTACATCCGAAGGTCACAGGATCGCCGAGAGTGCCCGAAGTTGTGACATAATCAACAATTTTTTCAGGCGCCACACATAAAAATTCTTGGTTATAAAGCTGCAAATCTTTCTTCTCCGTGAATGGCAAATTCACCAAGTCTTCGACTGTTGTAATCTGCTGAATATTTATTCCATTTTCTTTAAACATCTTCCGATAGAAAACCGAACGTGTGTCAAGATAGCGTAGAGCATCCTGCAGTTTCCTATTTTGAAACTCTTTGATCGTTTCAACAGATTCAAACTCTATGTCGTCAATAATTCCTTTCATTTCATAATTCCTTTTAACCATTTGAGAAATTCATTCTTCCATTCAATCGCCTCGGATGTTGTCTTTTCCGGAGAAGCACCGAAACCATGTCCACCGGTTTGATATTGAATATATTTGTGAACGACACCATGAATATTCATTGCCGAATCCAAAAGTTCCGAGTTTCGATATTTGACTACATGGTCATCAACGCAATTTACTAAAAAAGTAGGTGGCATATCCTTTCTTACATGTCTCTCAAGAGAAAGAGAGTCTTTCATTTCATTGCTTATTGACATCCCTTCTCCAAGCAAACCGCGTCGTGACCGTTTATGTGTTGACCTGTCTGTCAATGAAACAACGGGATATATCGAAGCTAAATAATCCGGTTTAAGAGAAACCTTAGGATGGATTCCGAGAAGAGCCAAAACATCGTTATCATAAAATAACCCCGACATTATAGCCAAATGCCCACCGGCAGAAAAACCCATGACTCCAACCTTATCCGGGTCTACGCCATAATCAATTGCATTCTCGCGAATAATTTGAATGCAGCGTTGCACATCCTGCAACATATCGGGATATCTGTTCCCTCTTGAAATTAAGCGATAATGGGTTACAAATGCAGCTACACCACCAACCCTATACTCCAACACAAATGCAGAGATTCCGTTAGATTGCAACCATTCTGCCACCCCTTTCCCTTCTGTCTTCTTATCTATCCAAAAGTAACTTCCTCCGGGACAAATAACGATTGCCATATTTTTTTCTCCTTTGGCAAGATAAGGCGTTAATTTAACTGTGGCATTACAATCAGTCCCATCCCAAATATTTAGCGTGGCTTCCTGTGCCACACATAATAATGAAACGGAAATAAACACACATTGAAAAATCAAATATCTAAACATTCGCTTCATGATTCCGTATTGCATTAATAATCATATTTTTGCCGAGTATAGCCTCAGCCGTGTTTATTGCCGTGAGAGGAACGCCACAAATTCCATGTAGAATCACATTTTGTCCGGTCAAGAAAAGATTATTCATTTTTGTATACACCGGAAGTCTCGAGACTATTAAATTCTCGCAGTCTTTACGATATCCGAATATTGCTCCATCTTTAGTGTTGTAGTAATCTCGAATTGTCAGAGGTGATGAAGAATAGATATTGGCTATGCAATCATTCAAATTCGGAAAAATATTCGACAACTTTTTTATTAGTCTGTTCGACATAGAAGCCTTCCATTCTTCATACTCCGCGCCACGTTTCGACGTTTCTGTATGTTCCCATTCTCTGACTTCATCAAAATTCATAAGGCAATGAATCAGTAATCGATTGGCATACTTCCCTTGTTTTTCATCAGGAGGTGTCATATACATAAACGCTTTGGGCCACACTGAAGATTCCACCTTATCTTGATCCCACATCAAACCGTAGTTTTCCATATAATAACATGTATGATCGATATATGGAAATGTTTCAGGCCTCAGGTCAACATATAATGAAAATGCTGAAGTGGAATTCGGTATTTCATTTAATCTGTGAACAAAACTTTTTCTAAAAGCACCCACACTCGCCATTCTTACCATTGCCACCGGATGAATTGCAGATACATAATTATCAGCAACATACTTTTTACCATCCGCGCTCACCACATACTGAACTGCTTTATCCTTAATCTCAATCTTTATTACCGGCGAACTTGTTTTTACAATGCCCCCGTTTGTTTCTATCACTCCACATAATGCATCTGCAAGTTGCTGACCCCCTCCTACAAAGCGTGATGCCCCGTTAATATAAAGCACATTTAATATGGCATGGATATATGCCGGAGTGTGACCTTTCACTCCCCCATACAATGGATTAAGATATGCCAATATCTCCCTTAATTTTCCATCCTTCACATATTTATCAATAAGAGCATCAGCAGAAATTAAGAAATTCTCAGAATGGTTGTTTTCAAACAAAGGACTGTCTTCATGCAAGGAGAAAAGCGGAACTTCATCCGTAAGTCTAAACAGTTCGTCAACATAACGCCTTATTCCTTCAGATTCGTGAGGGAAATAATGTGTAAGTCTTTCTATAAAATTTTCTTTCCCGGATGCAATCCTAAAAGATTCCCCAGTGGAATTATAATATATTTCATCGCTGCATTCCGCAGGAACGTGTTGCAATTTTAACTTTTGAGAAATACCCAGATACCGACAAATCTTGTTAAGATTACCATCTGGTCCAAATCCACCTGCGACGTGCATCCCTGTTTCAAATACCTTCCCGTTTCGATAGAAACATTGTAAACCGCCGCCTATAATAGTGTTTTTTTCGAGCACTGTAACCTTGACGCCGTTCTTAGACAAGAATGCGCCGGTGAACAATCCACCAATTCCGCCACCTATAATGACACAGCTACCTTTCATGGTTGGATATTAATCAAAATAGGATTAAACGGTTTGAATTTCGCTCTTAATGATCCTGCCGACACATAAACCCTTGCACCGGGAGGAATAACGTCATAATCATTATCCCATACAGTGTGGACAATATGAAGATTTGCAGGCAGACATGCCGTAGATGTAGCGACGTTGAAGTCTTCAATATTTTCAATAAAACTGAAAACTTCAGTTTTATTATTCGCCAAAGCACATGTCAAGGGAAGAGCTCCCACCCCCGCATTAACAAAATAAACAGGCTTATCAATATCGGCAAATTCCATTGTCACTTCTTTAAGCAGTTTTAATTCCGACTTTGCCCTAAATGAAACTGCCCAGCCTCGATAAGCATATTTATAGAACACAAAACTTTTCCAATAAATTGGAGTTGCCAATTCTGTTACCATATTTTCGTATTCCCCTGACATTATCTTACGAAAGTTTGAGGCTTGCTTACGTAATGGAATGCCATCTTCTTTTTGTATAGGTTTTCTACAAAGAATCCTTAATGTCTGCGGATTCTTTCTGAAAAGTCTGTCATGTTTTGCCAAATAGTTGCCTGCACCGTGAATAACTATGGGCAAGATATCCATATCCAATTCCTGTGCAAGAAGAAACGCCCCTTGATGAAAACGGTTGATCTTGCAATCTTCCGATCTTGTCCCTTCCGGGAAAACAACTATCGAATATCCTTTATCCTTTAATGTTTTAAGATGAGGAATTATGAGATCCATTCCTGCAGATACCGGTAGAAAATCAGCTTGACGCACAATTTCTCCAAAAAATTTGTTGTTCCAAACCCAGTCGTTTGTGAGGAATATGAGTTTTGGACAAAGAGATAGAATTATCGGAAGATCAAGATAAGATTGATGATTACAGATAATTAACGCCGGCTTCCGGAAATCTTCAATATTAGGATTATCTATTGCAGCTTTCCCGCCGGGGAAATGGCGGGAAAAAAATGATGATATCCTGTATAGCTTTCGATGCAACTTCAATCTCTTATCTTCCGTAGGCTTAAATAGCTTGAAGTTTATGAATACATAAGGTTTAAAAATTAAAACCGACCAGAACATAAAATGGGAAAGAGCGTATAAAGATCTACACAACCTGCCAAATGTAATATTGACTTCTCGCTTTTCATGTTTTTTTCGAGTAAACGGTATAAACTCGCCATTGAAAAAACGCCTGTTTTTTATTCGGGAATAGAATATTGAAGGAAAACCATATAACAGACATCCAAAACACAATATTGTGTTAAGTATGCTTATTCGTGTAAAGTCAAGGGCCGGCTTAAAATGCGATACACGTTCAGCCTGAGGGGGATAATAAACGCTGATAGGTATTGAAACAATCTTAACACCTTTCCATGCCAACAAAACAAGTAGCTCAAGTTCTGCCTCATACCTATTTGTCAGGAAATTTATACCATTAATAGATTTTAATGGATATGCACGATATCCTGTTTGTGTATCCTTTAATTTTATGCCTGTTTGTACCGTAAACCAAAAATTTGAAAATTTATTAGCAAAAGCACTTTTACCATTGATGTCTACATCTTTTAAATTTCGTTGTCCCACAATCAATGCTCCAGGGTTCTCAACTATCGCTCTTACAAACAACGGTATATCCGAAGGATAATGCTGACCGTCGGAATCAATCGTTATTGCATAAGAATAACCTAATTCCAATGCCCTACGGAATCCGTGTTTTAATGCAGCCCCTTTCCCTTGATTATTATCTAATGTCACAATATGGATCGACGTCGAAAATTCCTCAAGTATTTTGTCTGTTGAGTCAATACTGCCGTCATTCACAACAATAATATCAGAAGAATAATTAAGGAGATCTGAAATAACACGGCGTATAGTGCAATCATTGTTGAATGTTGGCACTATCACGCATATACGATGACTCTGCATCGTCCGTATGAGATTCTCCCGTTTAATATCCTCTTTCATTTCTTTTTATAGCAGACCGATAGTTTTGAGAAGATAGTTTTGTTGCATGAAACTACAACCGACACTTTGAAAACAGAATTATCTTCATAAAATTTTATTTTATTAAAATTATATTCCAAAAATCTTGTAGTGTTCGGATTTATTACAGCAAGAAATTTTGCATTTGCTATCGAATCCAATTCCAGATCAAACCCCATAAGCCCGCATATGAGCTCCGTAGCTATCTGAATGATACAGACCCCCGGAGTTATCGGCAGTTCGGGGAAATGCGAATCATAAATAAAGCAATCCGGCTTAAGTTCGATCCAAACAGTCGAATCTTCTTTATTTTGCTTTATCACCTCATATAGTTTATTCTTCAGTATCATAACGTGTCATAGGGTTCAAAGGTGAGAATGTATATTTTATATTTCTCTTGTCATTAAGAATTGAGATCGTATCTCCTGTCTGTTTGATTTTATATTTTTGTTTACCCTTCAATGGTATGTCAAATAACTGATGAAGACAAAAACGAAGATCTGTCTTAAGGGTTCTCTTGATATACCATTTGTTTAAAAAATTTATGACATGTATCAACTTCAATTTATCTTTATTCCTGTCAAACGAAAAATCTATGGCGGAAACGCCAAACTCATTGACAAGACAACCCACTATATTTTCATTTTGAACTTTTGTAATGAGTATCCCGGTTATAAATGACTTTGAAGTCTCTATCCGGCAAGCATACCGATGGGTATCACATGCCCCACTGTCTATGGCATGCATTGATCCGAAAGAATTAAAAGCAATACATGCAATAATATTACTTAGGAATATTAAAAAAATTCTCATTTATAGTTCCGTTTTTCTTTATCCTTGAAAGTTTGATATTTGTGCGATCACCATTTTTTTCATAAATATCGACTTCTGAAATCATCACATTGACCTTTGTAAACGTCAGAACAATTTTTGAAAACATTTGTTTCAACTCTCTTTTTTTCGGCACAAGTGTTACATCGTAACTGTTATCGCCGGCAATCACACCTATTGTAAACTCTGTTGAGTTTGATAAAGCTTTCCCGGTAACAGTATTCATCATTATACGCGCAACTTCTTTGAATACTTTATTTGTGTTGGTGTCAATCACATCTTTTCGGGAATTATTGCCAACATAAACTTTTGTCCCGTTAAATACAAACAAATATTTATATGGAGTCGTATATTCCCATCTAAGTTTGTCCGGCTGTTTATAAACCATATTTCCTTCTGAAACCATTTTGTCATTTAATAATGACAGATATTTGGTCTGCACAAATGAACATGACATAGTTTTTATGTTAGAAGCAGCCTTATTAATTTCTGTAATTATCTGTTGCTCCTGCCGGTTCGTAAGATCGGCTCCGTGCGTCAGGAAACAGGACAAAAGCATCATTACAAATATTGAAAATATTTGTTTATCCATTGAATGAAACCTATTTTTTATCATATCTTTTCTATTATATAGATTCTGCATACACGCTTTGAATATGAAGATTATACTTATAAAGAGTTTACGTAAAAACAAATGTTTCACAAACTAAAGATAATCCCTTTAACCACACAACTCTCGACTTTAGCAACCAAAAGTTTAATTATAATATCATTTGGCAACAAAGACACATCCAATCATAATTAAGCCCACACCTATCCATCGATTCCATGCCACGGTTTCATGAAGGAACACAACCGCCATTATAAGTCCGAATACATAACCCATGCTTGCCATTGGATATGCCATACTCAATGGAAAGTGCTTTAATATATACATCCATAAAACTGAAGCTCCACCAAATAGCAGCCCACAAAGCATAAACCACCAGTTTGTGAGAAGATCGCCCAAAAAATGAGTTGACCAAGAAAATGGCGGCATCTTTGCCAATGCCAGTTTCAGTGTTAGCTGTCCTAATGAGAGCATAATGCTTTGGATGATAGATAGTCCGATTAGCTGCCACATAATATAAAGTGAGGTTACCCAATTTTTTTTAACCGAATCATTGACCAAATTTTATTGTCTGAATGATTCAATATTGTCACATTTTCAAAATTCCCGCTAACCTTCTTATCGCCAAACAACGATAAAAAAACAGGAACCGACTGCTTTTCAAGAATCTTTGCTCCGACATAAAACGCCAAGGATGAAACAGAAAAATTCTCACCAAAAACATTTTTATATTGAAGTGCACAAGGCACATAAGACAGTCCCTTCAATAAATCGTGATAAGGTTTGTCATTTAAAATATTGCCATTAACACCAAGAAGCAATATGCTGTCAGTACGCTCATTTAGCAAATGTGCGAGTTCTTCTAATTCCGGTCTATGAAACAACTTGACTTCTGTCACTTCACAAATACTGTTTGAACCCGCAGTGTTGGTTAAAACAGTAGACATCGAGGTCTCGGAAACAAACGAATATTCCGGATGCGTATGTTTCATCACAAGATTCATAAGCGGAGTGACCTCATCATGGGCGCCGACAAGTGCATTTCCGATCGACCCGCTTTTAATCTGAATCCAGGCATCCAGCAATGCACTCTCAAAAGATACGCCTTTATGAGAATATGTACTGTTATAGCCATGACATTTAATAATTATTGCGATAAGCGAACTGATAGTGTTATGGGTGGACTGCATGAACAGAGTAGGCTTCAGGCAATTTTCTCCAAATATACTCAAGTCCGTAAGGAATTTTTCAGAATTCTCCATACATCCCATACCTGTTCCGGTTATTATGGCATCAGGATGACTGATGTAAGAACTGTTAAGCGCAGTTAGTGCGGTAGAGACTGCACGTTTTAGAATTTTACTCATTCTTCTGGCTTCGGACGAAGCAATCAACCCTTTGATATCCGGATCCAATGCTCTGACATATTCCACATCATAAATATATGGCGAATCAAACCACTCTTCAGAAAGCGGTTTCTGGCACGATACTTGTGCTAAAGAATCTACAAAACAACGATTAGCCATTATTTTTTACTGAATTTTGAATACTAAAAAGCTTCAAAGATTAAAGTAGAGTCATTTCCTCCAAATCCAAAAGAATTATTGATGACATGTTTTATATCAATATTCTCAATGTCTTCAATCACCGGAATTATATCATCTTTAATTGAAGTATGCCAGCCCAAATTCTTTGGCACGAAACCATTTTGCATCGACAAAAGACAAATCACAGTTTCTATGGCACCTGAAGCACTGGTGGTATGACCTGTAAATGACTTAGTCGACGAAAACCTTGGAATATTATCGCCCCAGATCCGTTTCATTGCCGACAATTCCGTCTCATCGTTATTCGGAGTTCCTGTTCCATGAGCGTTTATATAGTCTATTTCAAAAAGATCCAGCTTTGCCATTTCCATTGCTTTCCGCATTGCGAGATAAGCACCTTCTCCATTTTCAGAAGTCGCTGTTTGATGGAAAGCGTCGCAGGTATTGGCAAAACCACATAAAACCCCCAATATATCCACCCCCCGCATTCTGGCTGACTTTTCGTTTTCAAGGACTATATAAGCCGCACCCTCGCCAAGATTTATACCTCCCCTTTCTTTATCAAACGGACGGCAAATCTCTCTGTCAAGAATCATAAGTGTATTGAATCCATTAAGATGAAATCTTGTAAGGGCCTCTGTTCCTCCTACAACAGCGATGTCTACAACTCCTGATCTTATTAGATTTGCTCCCAATATTATAGCATTCGCAGACGATGAGCAAGCGGTCGACGTAGTCGTGACCATACCGAATTTGCCTATGTTGTCAGCAATCAATTCTGTCGAATAACCACAATCGTTATACTTGAGTTCAAGGCTTTCAGAGGTTTCTGCATTTGTGTCGAAAACCTTCTTGAAATGACGCTCCGTCTTGTCCATTCCTCCGACTGTTGTCCCGTTGATAAAAGCAGCTCTATGGATGTCTTCTGTTGTCAGTGCTGCAGAAGATACAGCTTCTTTAGAAGCTATAATACCCATCAATACTGTACGAAGACCATCAATTGGATAACCGACATTTAGCATTCGTGACATTTCTGCATTTGACAATGACACCTCGCCTACAGGAAATTCCTTATGTTCTGTCTGAATATAAGTAGCACTGCCGATACAACTTTCTCCCTTGAGAAGAGCTTGAAGTGTGGCATCTTTGCCAACGCCTAATGCCGATATAATACCGACGCCAGTCACAAACACCTTATCTTCCATTGCTTACTTCTTGCGGTTTTTGCTGACGTAGTCTGCTATTGAAGCAATAGATTTAAATATCTGTTTCCCCTCAGCAGGATTTGATAGTTTTATACCATATTCTCGTTCTAATAGAACGATAAGTTCAAGAGCATCGATTGAATCAAGGCCAAGACCTTCTCCAAAGAGAGGCGCTTGTGCATCGATATCTTCCGCTGTCATATCTTCAAGATTCAAGGCTTCGATAATCTGTTTTTTAAGTTGAGAAATCAATTTGTCCATACTTTTTATTTAAGTTTCGTAAAGTTATTCAAATCAACTTTAGCAAGCTAAAGTTGATTTACTAATTTCATGTCTGCGAGATAATGTTCTTCATCATCATAATCTACCCATCCTGTCAAGATAAAAGATGGATTTGAAGTTAGAAAGGTATTTTTCACCACTTCATCCATCACATCTTCATCCTGATGTGACAGAATGTAAAAAGATGTCTCGCCGTATATTTTGTTTCTGATGGCAATCTCCCCTGTCACAATGTTGGCAAGCGTATAAACGAACAATGCCGGACTTGGGAAATAGTTCTCATCTGAAATAGTTTTCTGATATTTTCTATCTGTGATGAGTGAACCATTGCGATTGAAAAGAATTATGGAAGCATTTTCCTTTTCTTCAGCTACACGATCTTTTAGTAATAGCTCAGCTGCCACCACCCCCAATTTGCATAATGGATCCATCTTGAAAAATTTTGGATAATCTCCGATAAACTCACGATAAATTCCATTGATGCCTGAATTGGATATCACCTTTTCATTCATTATGGTTACTGAAGGAGTAATCTGAATATGAGACAATGTTTTCATAATTCCCCTCCTTTCATATATGAAATGCCGGCATTTGATCCCCCGAATCCTGATAATATTTTAATAAACGCTGATTTATCTGTCTTCCGGATCCGGTTGGAAATATTGACCTTATATGTAGTCCCGATGGTATCAAACCCTTTTGTAGGCAGAACGACACCATTCTCAATAGCCTTCATTGATAAAATAGTCTCAATTATTCCTGCCGCGCCTAAAGTATGCCCGTAATATCCCTTTAATCCATTTATGGGAACTTGATCCATATTAGCCCTGTGAAGGGCTATTGATTCCATCTCGTCATTATAAACCGTAGACGTACCATGAACATTAACAAAACCAACTTCTTCCATATTAACATCTTGAAGAATATCATTAAGCACACGAAACGAACCTTCACCTGTTCGAGAGGGGCCCGATATATGATTTGCATCGTTATGTATGGAACTCGACACATACTCCCAGCCGTCTGTGCCGGGAGTTGTCTTTGCCTCAAGTATGATTGTTCCGGCTGCCTCCCCTAAATTCAAGCCGATCCTATCTTTATCGTATGGTTTACATTGAACAGGACTCAAAGCCTTGAATGACTGGAATCCGGAAACAATGAATTTTGAAAGCACATCCCCCCCGACGACAACAGCATAACGATATCTGCCTCCAATCAATTCCCTGACAGCTGCAATTTGGGCGCAGACACCAGAAATACATGCATTGGACACAACAAGCGGTATGTTTCCGTTGCCAAAATGTTTTGCTATCCTGTAAGCTGATTCCGCCAAATAACATCTATTATCGGAAAGAGAATCTTCCAGACACTCAATATTACCTTTGGTTGTTGAGAGTATGAAGAGCACATTAGACTCACTGGGTGAAAGATTACACTCTTCAATGGCTTTTTTGGCTGAAAGTATGCATAATTTCTCAAAGAAGGTCAAATCGCAGTTCGATCCAATTTCCTTTTCAAACAGACCGGACATTTCTTTGCGGTCAAACAAGGATGCAAAAAACGGTTCAGGCACACCAAATGTCCCCTCCTGATTTTTCAGCCCGGTCTCATTGGAAAGTATTGCTTCAAAGTTTTCATCAGAGGTAACTCCCAAAGGCGAGATTATATTATCCGCAATCTTTGTAATTATAACACTTCCCATTGTTCTTTCCATTTTCTATAGAATTCCGGGTTATCCCACACAAGTTGATAATACTTATCCATAAATACCTGCATTGAGTGTCCGGTAGCAAGGACACTACCGTCAGCTTCGTCGACTATCTCATAATCAAATATTATCTTCGCAGACTCTGTCGGCACATAAGTGATTATGATAGTAGGCTTCATCCCATACACCAAAGGTTTCTTATATTTGAACGACAACTCCACAAGCGGTGCATAATAGCCGTTTGAAAAGATCGTAGTGTATCCTAATCCATATTTTTTCCCGAAAGCCTCTCTTGCATCCTCGAAGTATAGGGGATATGAGCCATGCCAGACGATATTCATGGAATCGACTTCACTGAAGCGTATTTCAAATCGTTTTGACGCAGACAATTTTTTCATAACCTATTCAAACTGCATTAAGATTCCACTTCGTTGAGAGCTATCTTCATTTCTGAATCAGCAATGACATCATCTCCGGATTTGACAGATGCAGACACTAAAGTCATTCCGAAAATTTCTTCAATAATCACTATGGTAGTCTCTATGGTTTCTCCAATTTTTGGACAGCGATATAGATTCATATTGCGGATCGCACCTATGAATCCTAATTGAATCCCTTTCTTGAGAATGTATTTATTGACATAACCGATACGGGCTGCACATGTCTGAGCAATATTCTCTATAATGCCCGACACAGTGAAAACCCCGTTTTCAACGAATATATTATCTTCCTTAACCTCTGTCTGAACCACAGTCTTTTCATTGTCGAAATATACCAACCTCCCGACCATGACAAAGGGTTCCCGTTGGGGAAGAAGCTCATGTATGTCGATTTTGTCAAATTCCATTATTCTGCCCAAAAATCAAAATAATTATACCATTGTGCCGGATATTTCCGGACCGTGTCTTCCAATAATTTCACATATCTTGTTGCAAGATCAGTCGCTTTCCCACGTATATTCCCACCTTCATCGCATTCTATCTTTTCAACATTTATGTGATATCCCTTTGAAGATAATTTCATAACAGATACAAACAGCATCGGCACATTTCTAATTGCCGCTATAAGGAATGGACCCTGAGGGAATTTTGCTTTTTCCCCCATGAAATCTATCGTGAACGCCTTTTGAGAACCAAAAACACGGTCTGCAGGCATACTTAGGATTTCTCCGTTTGACAATGCCTGATCAATCATAAAAAGATGAGACATATCTGCCATAATGGGAATCATTCGGATATTATTCTTTCCAAACATCCTGCTCCTGTTGGTCATCACGCTTGCCTTCTCACCTCCGAACACAAGTGCGTTCAACCTCTTGTTTTCCACCATGAGGGAATATCCGGCAATTTCATAATTGCCTACATGTGAGCTAAGTTGAACAAAGCCAGAGGGTTGTCTCGACAATGCCAGGAATTGATCGTAGCCATCAATCGAAATATGGAATTTTTTTCCGGCATACATCGCAAATTTATCTATAACAACCTGAGCGAAAGCACAATGATTCATATAGGTCATCCGGCAGGCTTTAATTCTGCCAAAACCGAATCGCTTTCTATAGAAATTATAGATTACATTCCTTGCCTTCCAATTGACAAGCATTGTGGGAGGAACCACAAACACGAAGGCAAACGCATAGAGAAGACGCACATCTATGACTTTCAGAAATCTTATTAGCCACTTGTGCATCCAAGCATTCCCGTAGGTTGTTCCTATCCACTTGTCGTGTCTAAGTTCGCTCACACAGATATCTCCGGCTTAAGGGTTCACCTTCCTGTCAATATAGTCATAGAAGTCGTTGAGAGTGACAACTCCTGCCATTTCTTCCGGTTTAATCTTGAAACCGAAGTTTTTCTCAACAATGACAACTATATCTACAAAATCAAGGCTGTCTATGCCTACATCTTCTTTTAGACGAGCTTCGGAAAAAATTTTTTCTTCATCAACCTCCAAATCTTCAATAAGGAAGTCTCGCACTTTACTTTCAATTTCCTTTCGTTCCATTTTTATTATAATCTTGTTATTTATATTATCAATTGAGTTTACAGATCATGATGCTATGTCCCTGTCCAAGATAATCATGAATTACCTCTATCACAAGACCCGCCTCTTTTACCAATCTCTCCATATCATCCGAATGATACATTTTGCTGTTTCCATTTGCAATAGCAGTAAAATAAAGGCTGGTCAGGGTCAGACATAAAGCCGCAGGTTCATATCGCTGACGATCCCAGAATGTTTCCATTATATAGAGACGGGAATGCTTGTCCATCACTTTTGCTGTCCGCTGAAGTATGCTGACAATCTCTTCTTCACTGAAGCAGTCAAGAAACTGGCTCATCCATATAGCGTCAAATTTTCTTTCGGATGGCATTTCAGACGATTCTTCAAGAAGGTCAATACCAAGTCCATCTATTCTTTCAGCACCGTTATGCCCCTTTACATTTTCTCGCATCATCTCTATTTGCTGCGGCAAATCAAGAATAGTGACTTTGACATCATTGTCATGATCCACGCAACGTAATGCCCAGCGGCCGGTATTTCCACCTACATCAAGAAGTGTGGCAGGATGATTTTTAAAAACGATTTCAAGAGCCTGGTCAAAAGAACGGTCGGAATAGAAATGGTCAAATCCGAGCCAACTTTCCTGAATGTTTTTGGGGAGAGAAGAGAGACCTTCATAGATGGTTGACCAATCTCCAAGTGTTCTAAGCCCTTCAGGTTTGCCTTTAAGAAGTGATTCTTCAAGATTGAACCATCCTAAATAGTTGATATCCTGATTAAAATCAATGTTTACCTTTATTGCCGGATCGTTTATGATAAACCATCCTGTTTTCGAAAGAGAGAATCTATCGGTCTTGTCGTCAACAATCACAAGACCGATGCATAGACTTGCTTCAAGCAGACACTTGGAGGCATATACTGAAATTGAAGCTTCTTTAGCAACCTCATCAATAGTCATGCCGTAATCACTGTTGCGAAGCATTTCAAGGACTCCCCACTTATACATTATACGCGCAGTCTGGAAAATCACCGGTCCGAAAGCAATGAACTCGGCAAGACGTTGAGCCTCTCGAGCAGAAAGGTTCTCCTTTGTATATTTCTTCTTTAAAGCGGGGAATAAATTCATTGAATAATTATTTGACAGTTTAACATTTAAATTTCGCCTGCGAAATTCGGATTGTTTATTTTCTTTATTACTAAAGCACTGTTAGTGCCGCCGAAACCAAATGAATTCGATAATACTATATCCACTGATCTATCTGTGGTGACACGGGCTAAATTGAGATTTTTGGCTGCATCACATGGTTCATCCAAATTGATGTTAGGGGCAACGAAATTGTTTTGCATCATGATGATGCTATAGACTATTTCACTCGCACCCGCCATCCAGCATTCATGCCCTGTCATCGATTTCGTTGAACTTATCAACGCCTTCTTATTATTGAAAATACGATCCAATGCCATTGCCTCATACATATCCCCTTGAGGGGTGGAGGTGGCATGAGCATTCACATAGTCAATGTCGTCAGCCGAAATTCCGGCATCGGCAATCGCCCGTTGCATTGCAATAAACGATCCCTCTTCACTTGGCTGGGAAATACCTGCTCCATTGGAAGAGAAACCATATCCGGCTACCTCACAAAGTATGTTGGCTCCTCTCGCTATGGCATGTTCATATTCTTCCAATAAAAGTGCCGCCGCTCCTCCGCTCGGTATAAGCCCGTCACGGTCTTTGTCAAATGGTCTTGACGACTTTTGAGGATCATCCATTCTTGTTGAGAAGGTTCCAAGAGCATCAAACGACGACATGGAATAGTGATTGGTCTCCTGTGCGCCACCTGCCAACACCATATCCTGAAGTCCAAGTTTAATCAGGAGATATGCCAAGCCGATAGAATGAGACCCGCTTGCACAAGCCGCGCTGACTGTCATATTTATTCCCCTCAAATGGAATATTGTACTTAGATTCATGTTTACTGTAGAGTTCATCGACTGAAAAATCGACCCCGACCCAATGAGAGCCGAGTCTTTCTTGTTTTTCATTATTTCATGAGCTTCTACAACTGCCTTAGCTGAAGAATCATTCCCAAAAATGATGCCTACCTCATTTTCCTTAAGATATTCATCAGACACATTTGCATCTTCAAATGCCTCTTTTGCCGCCATATATGCATATTCAGCTTCCTCGGAAAGACCTACTCGAAGTCTACGGTCTATCACGCCTTTAAGTTTCGGGCGCTCCACAATACCTGTCAAACAGGAGCGGTAGCCATATTCAAGGCGTTCTTTTTCCAGACCTATTCCGGATTTTCCTTGATATAGCGATTCTTTTACTTCTTCTTTATTTTTCCCGATACAGGACCAGATTCCCATACCTGTGATAACAACTCTTCTGCTCATCAATACAGTCCCCCGTTTATTGAAATTGTCTCTCCCGTGATATATGATGAATCATCTGATGCAAGAAATGCAACAAGCGCCGCCACTTCATCCGCTTCTCCAAATCTACCAAGAGGCACATTCTTTTTCAAACTCTCTTCATCCAGATCCTTAGTCATATCAGACTTTATAAAACCCGGAGCCACTGCATTAACAGTGACTTTCCTGGCTGCCACTTCCTGGGCCAAAGCTTTTGTCGCGCCGATAAGTGCTGCCTTGGCTGCAGAATAGTTTGCCTGTCCCGGCAGTCCTTTAAGTCCGGAAAGGGAAGCTATGTTTATGATTCTGCCGAATCTCTTGGTCAGCATCCCTTTTAAAACTCGTCGGGTGACGTAAAAAAAACCATCAAGTGTAGTATTGATGACTTTATGCCATTGATCCGTTTGCATGAATATAAGAAGACTATCTTCCCGGATGCCTGCATTGTTCACCAGAACAGTGATCCTGTCGTCAGGATGTTCTTCTTCCCATTTTTCAAAAGCGGAGTCAACAGAAGCCTCCGAACTCACATCAAATGGCAGAAGGATAGCGCAACCTCCATTTTTAATAATATCAGCTGCGACTGATTTTGCCGACAATTCGTCAGACCTGTAATTTATGATGATCCCAAGACCTTGCTGAGACAGCCTCTTACATATTGCCGCCCCCAATCCGCGGGAACCACCCGTAACTAACGCATAATTCATGATTGCAGATATCGAATAATGTTAGTTCTTAAATATTTCTCTGTTTGGGCAATCTTGTCATAGAACGGGGTATCCTCCACAAATTTAGGACATATCTCCCTGATTGCACAATACTGTTCCCTTATCTTCAGTGATACCTTTTCTGCAAGTTCAAGGCAATCAGTTGCCTGAGCCAATGCAATGAAAAGGATCGACATCACCTGGTAAGCATTGTCTATGACACGTTTGCATAGCAACGCACTATTGGTGCCCATGCTGACAATATCTTGATTGTCGTTGTTGTTGGGAATGCTGTGTACATAATTTGGCATGGCAAGCGTCTGGCATTCGGCAGTTGTCGAAGTTGCGGTGAATTGACACGCTTGCATACCATAATTAAGCCCCAGCACTCCAAGATTGAGGAATGGAGGGAGAATCCCGTTTATCCGGTCATGGAAAAGATAGTTGAGCTGACGTTCTGCAGTCATTGCCAATCGCACCATTGCGATCTTGACTTTATCAGCTTCGAGCGATATGTAGTCTCCATGGAAATTCCCACCATGATAAATATTTTTTGTCGTATAGTCGACAATAGGATTATCACATGCCGAGTTAACTTCGTTTTGCAATACATCGGATGCATTTTTCAAGGTATCGTAGATGGGGCCATAAATCTGTGGTATGCAACGCAACGAATAATACGCCTGAACTTTGTGCTCAAAATATTTTTCATGATTCCTCGCAGGATCATATAGTTCGTGTTCTCTCTTTTTAAGACAAGCACTCCCATTGCTGACATCTCGGAGCCATAACGCTATAACCTGCTGTCCCGGCTGACGGCGACAGATATTTTCCTCTACCGACATATAATCATCAAAAGAGGCTGCTATTTCATTTATCCATGCTCCTGCAATGACAGCATATCTTAGAAGATTTTCTGCATAATACTGATTTACTATTGAAATGCCGGTCATTACAGACGTGCCGTTAGTTACTGAAAGTCCCTCTCGGACATAAATGTCCATTGGTTTGAGCCGGCATTCCTTAAATACCTCTGCTGTCTGTCTCCACTCCCCTTTGTAATGTACTTTTCCCTCTCCTATAAGGCATAAAGCAATATGGGCAAGCTGAACGAGGTCTCCACTTGCCCCGACGCTTCCATGCTCCGGGACAAAAGGATAGATTTCTTTATTCACAAGCTCCTGCAGCAGATAGATGACTTCAGGATTTATGCCTGATCGGGCTTGTAAGAATGTCCCGACACGGGCAATCATGGCAGATCTGACCTCCACATCTGACAGCGGTGCACCCACCCCGGTAGCATGGCTGCGTATGATGTTATATTGCAACGCTTTCAGATGTTTGTCATCTACACGCCATTGAGCCATAGGACCGAAACCGGTGTTTATGCCATAAATGACTTTTTCATCTACAAATCCCTTCAGAAATTCATAACAATCAGCCACATCAGTCATTTCTTCCTGCTTAACGACCAATGGCTCACCATTAAACAATATGCCGTAAATATTTGAAAGAGTCATTTTATGTCATTTTAATTCAACCGTTTCGGTTAGTCAATTACCAAGTCAAGCGACAAGGCTTATGCAAAATTAGTAATTTTCAAGTAATAATAAGGTATAACATCCCTTAAAACTTTTTTTAATGACTGCAAGTCCTCCCGACAACCCGTCCACCGATACCTGACGCTCATCCGGCAAAGCGCTTCTTCCCGCCGAAAAGATAGAAGTTGCCCGACGCTCCGCCAAAGCTATCCTCATTAATAAATAGAGGGACATAACGCTGCAAGCTGATTCACCCCTCCCTAAAATTCAGACACAAAATCTGTTTAAATGTCATTAACATCTTTTACAGTTTAAATGCATAATGAATGATTCCACTTATTCTATATATTTTATACTTTTGCAAACAGCAATTCTTCCTCCCACAACAGGAGGAAACATTCATTTTTACAAAAATATTTCAGAACAAGATTCCCCACATTATGTCCGGCAAACTTATAGTCCCACTTCTAACATTCCTTCTGGCTCTCGCTTTTTCGGAGAGGTCTGAGTGTGCCATAATAGTAGACTCAAAGACCGGATTACCGTTACAAAAAGCCTCAGTGCTCGATAAAAAAGGGAAACTTATCGGATTCTGCTCTGAAAACGGTGAGCTGCCTGATATCCCTGCATCAGCATACCCATTGTCAATCCGTTGCATAGGATACAAAACCGTCACAATAGAACGACCCACCAACGAAATAATAGTCCTCGAAGAGAAACCTTACAACTTACCGGAACTCATGGTAGACCGAAAAAAACATCAAGTGCTTCACATAATCGGGTATCTTCGAGAATATTCCACTTTGGAATCTTATTATGACACAGTGTTCCTTTTCAGAGAGAAAACTGTTGACTTTATGATCCCCACAAAACAAGTGAAAAAATATGAAGGCTGGACCCGTCCACGGGTACTGGAATCGAAATCTTACTATCATTTCACAAATATGGAGGGACTCGACAGCGTGAGCAAATATTACGAGCAGATTTTCTCATGGTCAGACCTTGCAGGTATTTTCAGAAGCATAGAATTGCCGGAAAATCTTAAAAATACAGATTTTGCTACTGATACAGTATTCGGCAAATATAGCCCTTCTTCAATTTGGAGAAAGGAGGATGAGAACGTGTTTCTTAGAAATGATATGCTTGCCGACAAGGAAGACCATAAATGGACGCCGGATCACTTCAAACTTTTCAGCATGGCTGTAGATTTCACAAAGTTCATCACCAATTATACACTCACTGACGTAAACAGCAGCACAGTTTTCGCTGACAACATTTCCATGCTGTCTTATAATATAGAATCTCAAGGACGTGTGCTCGACCTTCGGAGATTATTCCATTCCGACGATCCAATTTTCATGAACACATACGCCGAACTTTACATAACCGACCGGGAATACATGTCGATAAAGCAAGCAGAAAAATGGGAAAAAGACCCGACTCTCGGGGATGATATAGGCATCAACCCTCCGCCGGAAGCACCGGAACTCGAACCGGCAATAAAAGAACTGATAGACCGAGTCAACAACTTTGACTACGACCAACACCGCATTGACACAAAGACCGACCGATTCCTCCATCCCATGAAAAAGTTCGACAAAAAGAGAAAAAAGAAAAAATTCCCCCTCTCCTTCTGACATCGTCATTTATACTCGCCCGTCAAAACTCCGTATTGAGCGTTCTTCAAATTAATATGTAAGAACCCAAAAATAATTCAAAAGACACATTTTGTAAAACATTTCACACAACCATTAATTGTTTGGATTTTTACGTTTCAAACCAATTTAATTGTTTGGATTTTTACGTTTCAAACCAATTTAATTGTTTGGATTTTTACATTTTCAACCGATTTAATTGTTTGGATTTTCACAAAATAAATTCATAACTATTTGTAAATATGATTATTTTCACTACCTTTGCAATTACAATCATTAATCGTAATAATTATTATGTATTTAAAAAGATTAATAGATGGGTATCTTATACAATGGGCACAGAGAAAAGACCATAAACCATTGTTGCTAAGAGGAGCCAGACAAGTCGGCAAATCCACTGCGATTCGCCATCTTGGCGAATCATTTGATAATTTTATTGAGATTAACTTTGAAAAGCAACCTGAATATAAAAAAGTTTTTCAAAGTGATCTCGTAGTCTCAAGGATAATATCCGAAATATCAGCAATGTGTGCAACTCCGTTAGAGCCGGGAAAAACGCTTCTATTCCTTGATGAAATACAAGAATGTCAGGAGGCTATTATGTCTCTTAGATTTTTCAAAGAAGACATGCCTGGATTGCATGTTATTGCAGCCGGATCGCTACTTGAATTTGCTCTCGCTGAATTGCCCACATTTGGAGTGGGACGAATTCACAGCATGTATATGTATGCCATGACTTTTGACGAATACCTTGAAGCCAACGGAGAAACATTCTTGCTTGATTATAAACGCAAGGCAACTCCCGATCAACCATTACCTGAACC
Organism: uncultured Muribaculaceae bacterium; assembly: GCA_910583795.1. GTDB lineage: Bacteria > Bacteroidota > Bacteroidia > Bacteroidales > Muribaculaceae > Lepagella. The sequence goes on along the minus strand of CAJTZQ010000052.1, from coordinate 493 downwards.
ACTCCATAATAAACTTATTTCATTAATCAGGTCATATTTCCTTGTTGGAGGAATGCCTGAAGCTGTAAAGAAATGGGTAGAGACACACGACTATCTGCAATGTCAGGAAGTACAGGATGATATAATAAGCGGTTACGAAGACGATTTCCCTAAATATAGAAAGATGATTGACCCTGTCCTTTTGCGACTTACTCTCCGAAGCGCCGCAGTACAGGCGTCTAAAAAATTCTCCTATTCAGAAGTTGGTGGCGGTTATAGGACTGAAGCGGTCAAAAAGGCTCTTGAACTTCTACTGCTTGCCGGAATATGCATACAAGTTGTAAGGACTGATGCCAACGGTCTCCCACTTGGGAGCGAATCAGATATGAGTTATCGTAAAATCTTAATTTTAGATTCAGGTCTCTTGTTAAGGTTACTCAATATGTCGTCTATAGATGTATCAAAGATTACAACTGAAATTCTAACTGAAAACACAAACGACCTTGTTAACAAG
>CAJTZQ010000051.1 GCA_910583795.1 uncultured Muribaculaceae bacterium | reverse complement strand
ATCATCGTCCGATTGGGCAGATAAAATATTCTCTAATTTAATTCAACCAACAGGTAGAAATTACAATTGGGGGTCCGGGTTCTCGATCAAAGGCGGATTCAATTTCAATATTCCGGCACGCAGATTCAGTTTAGGTTCAGATGCAAGGTTGTATATGCTTTACACTTGGAATAGTTATGATGATCCTGACAATATGATGACACCTGAAGGACGCCCGCTCAACGTGCAAGGCGACCGCAGCAGTGCATCATTTTTAAATCTGAATATACATGCAGACTTTCGCATTTTCACCAGGTTGTATGCCTCTCTTTCTTTAGATTGGTATCACCGACATTCTAAATACCCTGATATAAAAATTAATTATCAAGACACAGATTTGAATTATGTCCAAGTAAGCGGTCCCGTAATCACCAGCGACCAAATCGGTCTGAAGTTCATGCTTACCTACCGACTCTGATAAAATATATCGTGGTCATATCACTTCCATTAGGGTTCCCCTTAACGATATAAAATAGGAGTACAATGCATTATGGATACAGGCGCGAGTTTATTTCTTGCTTGCATGCTGGTTCTATCGTAGACAGATCGTTGGTCTTGCAAGGCGATGCAAGCCTCTAAAACAGCAAAATCGCTAGTCTTTTTAGTTATTATAGCCTTGGTTTCAGATATTTTAGCTAAATTTGGGGATGGATTGGCATCGCCTTCCATCGACATTTTGGAAAAGTAAGAAATATATTGCTGCGTTACTTTCTAAGATACTCGACAAGACCAAATATAATTACACCGCTTATTCGCAACTGACCTCTATTGAAAGTCAATGTTCATTACGAAACGGTCAGCTACTTTTCTCAATAACCCTCAGTAAATGAAGACAACAAAGACAATCGTCAGCAGATTAGCAATTTTTGTTTTGACATTCGCAAATGCCACGGTCTGCAATGCCAAAAAAGTATATCCACGGGCTGAAATCAAAGTAGAATACAATTATCATGAAAAATTTTTGAGAGGTAGAGATGGGGTGATTGATCAAGACATAAAGATGCTCCTACTTGCAAATCCGCAAAAATCTAAATTCTATTGTCCAGCCACAGAATTCAAAGATTCCCTCATGTCATCTCCCTCTGGAGAAGCCATTGCAAAAAGAATGATGGATGCCGCTGTAAAAGCCTCGATTGAAAACAATGATGATAGTGGCTGGGATGCAGTAGTCTATAAAACCTGCATGTACGTCTTTAAAGATGCGGCAGAGGAATGTATTACTGTTTATGACAGGGCAACCGCATTTGACTTTGGTAAATATGAAGAACCATTTAATGAACTTGTCTGGGAAGTTGGAGACACCACAAAAACAATACTTGGATATGACTGGATAAAAGCAACTGCAGATTATCATGGTCGCATATGGACAGCCTGGTTTACTCCCGAAATCCCTCTGCAGGATGGACCATGGAAACTGAGGGGACTTCCGGGCTTGATTTTAGAAGCATTCGAACCCGATGGACAGCATCATTTCATCGCTAAAGGATTGGAAAAATCCGACATGGAAATGGTGCCGATATATCCCGGCAATGACTATGATAAATTAAAACGCAAAGAAATGCTAAAGAGCAGGTGGGAAAGTAAAATCAATCTAAACTCCATTGCTTCGGCAGCAACTGGTCTTAATCTTGGACCGGATGCTCCGATTTCTAAAGAAAATATGATTTATGATTTTCTTGAAACCGATTATCATTAATCTGTAGCAGACCGTTATGAAAAATAAACCATAAAGACTTCTTGAAGGCAAAACGCTCATTCCTTGATAATCCACACGGACAAATCAATGCCAACTATGTAGCCTCAGGCATGGCGGTAAGTGGTGATGTGAAATTTGTGCCACACTTCCGAAGTTGACCTGATATAAAAAGATTATCATTGAGACTGTCGATTCTGAAAATAAATAACAAATGCCAATAATGGAGAGGTGGATAGCCGATTCCGTTATTGGCATTTTTCATCATCTGGGTTTTACAACTTATTTTTTATGATGAGATAGTTGTTTAATCAATATAACCAAAATTCATACCTATTTGTAGGTATTTTAGGTATCATACTGATTGATTAAAGTCAGTAATATGCTAAAAAGAATTAATTTTGTAATAAATTTAATTTTATACCTAATTTATCTAAGGTATCATGTTGTCATGCCATCTTAGATAAACGATGTGGATTTGATTATTTGAGAAAATGAGACTTTCGGATTTAAAACCCGGTGAGACGGGAGTTATCACCAAAATATTAGGTCATGGCGCGTTTCGTAAACGTGTCATGGAAATGGGATTCGTCAAAGGAAGAGAAGTCACAATGGTATTGAACGCCCCTTTACAAGATCCCGTGAAATATAGTCTTATGGACTATGAAGTATCTCTTCGAAAGGCTGAAGCACAATTAATTGAAATCGTGCCATTTGAAGAATGGGAAAAACGGATTGAAGACAAATTGCACATCAATGTTGAAACCGGAGATCCTGATAATATATCCGTGTCTAAAGATAAAATTATCAATATCGCTTTAGTCGGGAATCCAAATTGTGGAAAGACTTCGCTTTTCAACATAGTTTCCGGTGCTCATGAGCATGTGGGCAATTATGCCGGTGTTACCGTTGGGGCAAAAGCCGGAACTATGAAATACAAGGGTTATCAATTTAATATAGTTGATCTCCCCGGCACTTATTCGTTGTCAGCCTACTCCCCGGAAGAATTATACGTGATGCGATATTTGAGGGAGGAAACCCCTGACGTGATTGTCAATGTAGTCGTGGCATCAAATCTTGAACGTAATCTATATCTCACCTCCGAATTGATCGATATGAATCGGAGTATGGTGATAGCCCTTAATATGTATGACGAGTTGGAAAAATCCAAATCAGTGCTTGAGTATGAACAACTCGGTAAAATGCTTGGCGTGCCGGTTGTCCCCACAAAAGCTTCCATAGGATGGGGAATAGACAAATTGCTTGATACGGTTATTGAAGTGTATGAACTAAGAAGTCCTGACACTCGACATATCCACATAAAAATGCGTCCGGAAGTTGAGGAAGGGGTACGTATGCTTATAGATAGCTTCAAGCAGGATCATTCGCTTTCACCAAAATTTTCTCCACGTTATCTCGCGATTAAAATGTTGGAAAAAGACCCTGAAGTTGAAAGAATGCTAAAGGATTATCCCAATTACAATAAATGGAGCGAGATTCGAGATAAAGCTAACCAGAAAATAGAAGAATCACTAGGAGACGATGCAAATGCAATTATAGCGGCAGAAAAATACGGATTCATCCAGGGTGCTTTGGCAGAGACGTTTCAAAGCGGTGAAGAAAGATCTGAGCATTCCACAAAAATCATTGATACCTTTGTCACCAACAAACTTTTCGGATTCCCGATATTCCTGCTTGTGATGTGGCTGATGTTTTGGGCAACTTTCCAGATAGGGTCGTATCCTATGGAATGGATAGAGATGTTTGTGAGTTGGATATCATCCAAAATCGGAATATATTTGGCAGACGGTCCATTTAAGGACTTGTTGCTTGACGGTATTATCGGTGGTGTGGGAGGCGTTGTAGTATTCTTGCCAAACATACTTATATTATATGCTTTTATATCTTTCATGGAAGATTCTGGATATATGGCAAGAGTCGCGTTCATTATGGACAAACTTATGCATAAAATGGGATTACATGGTAAATCGTTTATTCCAATGATCATGGGTTTCGGATGTAATGTCCCTGCTATCATGTCGACAAGGATCATTGAAAGCCAGTCAAGCCGAATTATCACAATCCTGATAAACCCATTCATAAGTTGCTCTGCACGTATCCCGATTTATGTGCTTCTTTGCGGTGCATTTTTCCCTCATTATGGAGCATGGGTTTTCACAGGGTTATATTTGCTTGGGGTTATAATAGCGGTTATCACTGCCAAATTATTGAGAAAATTTTGGTTCAAAGCAGATGAGACTCCTTTTGTCATGGAATTACCTCCTTACCGTATGCCTACGGCAAAAGCTACTATACGGAATATGTGGGCAAAGGCAAGACAATATTTACAAAAGATGGGAGGAGTGATTCTTGTGGCATCTGTAATAATATGGGCACTTTCATATTTCCCTCATTATGGAGTTGAAGATGTGCCTGAAAACTATTATGAGAAATCACTTGCCGAAATGCCTTACTCTACCGTTGAATCTTCCGATAATTCAAAAATGGAGGAATTGGTGGCAAATGAATATCAGCAAGAAAATTCAATTCTCGGACATATCGGTAAATTTGTTCAGCCGGTAATGGAACCCATGGATTTCGGATGGAAAACATGTTGTTCGCTTCTTGCAGGATGCGCTGCAAAGGAGGTTGTGGTTTCCACTCTCGGTGTGTTGTATGTTGGTGACGATGATGCCGAACTACTTGCCGACAGATTGAAGACTCCTTCGAAAACTACCGGGGAGGCTCCATTCAATCCTGCAACGGCTTTAGCTTTTATGGTTTTTGTGCTTTTATATTTCCCTTGTGTCGCTTCTGTGACAGCGATTGTCAAAGAAACAGGTTCGTGGAAATATGGCTTGTTCTCGATCTTATACAACACTATTGTCGCTTGGATTTTATCGTTAGTAACATATAAGATAGCGTTACTATTTATATAAATGATTGGTTAAATTGTAATTGGCTTAAAATAAATATGCCCACATAATCATATGTGGGCATATTTATTTTAAGAAAAGATATTATTCAGCGGAAAGTGTGCCTCCCAGTGGACAGTATTCCATAGATGGCTTTTCCTCTCCATCTTTATAGTTCACTTTGATAGTGCCTCCTATCTGACCTTCCGCATTAAGCTTGAGCATAAGCTCTGCAAGCTCATCTTCAAGATATTTTTGTATGGCGCGTTTCAAGGGACGGGCTCCAAAGTTCTTGTCATAACCTTTGTTTGCAATAAACTCTTTTGCCTCTTGTGAAAGCTCAAGTTTGAAACCAAGCTTCTCGATACGGCTGTAGAAGTCTTTAAGCTCGATATCAATAATCTTGAAAATTGCATTTTTGTCAAGCTGGTCAAACATGATGATATCATCCACACGGTTTAAGAACTCCGGAGAGAAAGCCCTGTTAAGAGCTTTTGATATAACTCCGTGAGCTTGTTCTTTGGAAACACTTTCCGTATTGAACCCTATTCCGCTGCCGAAGTCTTTCAACTGACGGGATCCGACATTACTTGTCATGATCAATATGGTGTTCTTAAAATCAATCTTTCTTCCAAGTGAGTCGGTGAGACGTCCTTCGTCCATAACCTGCAAAAGAAGATTGAAAACATCCGGATGAGCCTTTTCTATCTCGTCAAGAAGCACAACCGAATATGGATGACGGCGAACCTTTTCAGTCAGCTGCCCGCCCTCTTCATAACCGACATATCCCGGAGGAGCTCCTACAAGACGCGATACGGTAAATTTTTCCATGTATTCACTCATGTCCATGCGGATGAGGGCATCTTTAGAGTCAAATAGATACTCCGCAATCTTTTTTGCAAGAAGAGTCTTGCCGACACCCGTAGGTCCAAGAAACATGAACACGCCAATGGGCTTTTCAGGATCTTTAAGACCGATACGGTTCCTTTGAATCGCCTTGACTACTTTTTTGATCGCATCATCCTGACCAATTACAGATCCTTCAAGAGATTCCCCCATTTTAAGCAGACGTGTGCCTTCTCCCTGAGCGATTCTCTGAGTGGGTACGCCGGTCATCATGGCAACGACTTCGGCTACCTTGTCATCATCCACTTCCTGACGTTCCGTGTCGAGACGTTTCTCCCATTCTTCCTTCGCATTTTCGAGTTCGGCTTTCTTTTTGGTCTCCTTGTCACGAAGTGATGCAGCAAGTTCGAAGTTTTGTGAACGTGCCGCCGCTAATTTCTGTTGTGTGGTCTCGTCAACTTCCTTTTCAAGACGTTCGATCTCTTCTGGAACGATGATGTTGGTGATATGCACCCGTGATCCTGCCTCATCAAGGGCGTCGAGAGCTTTGTCAGGGAAATTGCGGTCGCTGACATATCTTTGTGTAAGGTCAACACATGCCTGAAGTGCCTCGTCGGTATAATTCACGTTATGGTGTTGTTCGTATTTCTCTTTTACCTGCTTAAGGATTTCAAGAGTTTCTTCTGGAGAAGTAGGTTCCACCATAACTTTCTGGAATCTTCTTTCGAGGGCGCCGTCTTTTTCGATGTTCTGGCGATACTCATCGAGAGTTGTAGCTCCGATGCATTGGATTTCGCCACGGGCAAGTGCCGGCTTAAGCATATTGGCGGCATCCATAGATCCCGGAGCGCCTCCCGCTCCTACTATAGTGTGTATCTCATCGATAAAGAGAATAATATCCGGATTTTTTGAAAGCTCATCAAGAACAGCCTTAATTCTTTCTTCGAACTGTCCTCTATATTTGGTGCCTGCCACCATTCCTGCCATATCAAGACCTATCACACGCTTGTCGAAAAGAATCCTTGACACTTTACGTTGAGTGATTCTCAATGCAAGTCCCTCCACTATTGCGGATTTGCCAACACCCGGCTCGCCAATCAATACAGGATTGTTTTTCTTCCTTCTTGAAAGAATTTGAGCAAGACGTTCAATTTCGTTCTCTCTTCCCACCACGGGATCTAATCTGCCTTCTGCGGCAGCTTTTGTCATGTCATAGCCAAATTTGTCAAGGGCAGGTGTGTCGGTTCCTCCTTTAGCTCCGGTAGTTTTTCTACTGCTTTTTAGATCAGATTGTTCTTTCGGACGGTCGTTACCTTTGAATGGAGAAAATTCGCCTTCTTCGTCATCATCTTCCTCGTTGTCAAAGTCTTTTCCTGATGTAGGAGAAGCTGCTTCTGAAAGATTCTGAATTGAGATGTCAAAATCAAGATATTTCTCTTTCAAATGGCGTAGGAACTCGCTGTCCATTGCTCTCTGGTCGTGGATCAGTGCAAGCAAAATATGTTCGCCTGATATAGTGTGTGCATTCATTTTTCGAGCTTCTGATGTGGCAAGCTGGAGATGGCGTATTGCAGAAAGAGATATTTTGAACTGTTGTTCAAAAAGAGTGGTAGTTTCTGCGGGTGGCTGTGCTCCGGCGAGATACTCTTCAAGTTCGCGAGTCATTTCGTCGACAGGAACTTGAAGCTGTTTTAAAATCTTGAATGCATAGCCATCCTGATTGCGCAAAGCTCCGAGAACAAAATGTTCACTTTGTATTGCGCTTGAGCTGAAATTTCTTGCTTCGGCATATGCAAGCTCAAGAATTGGTCGGAATTGTTTTGAAAAATCGTTCTTCATCACAAATTACTTATGATTATGTGCTTAAATAGGTCTTATTTAATTGGCATGATCTTGTCGCCATTAAATAATGAACTATTAGCTGAATTAAATAGACGCATAAATATATAAATATCTGTCGTTATATAGTCTGTACCACAGAGCAGATTGAAAGCCAATGCGGGGATGGTTATTCCTTCAATATTCTTGGTAGGTATTAGTTTTATTAACCAAGGAAATTGACTTTTTTGTTTCGCATACTATAACTTCCAAATTACGTTTGAGAACTCTAAATACATATTTATATAACAAAATTTACACTAAATGTTGCAAACAGTGTGCCAATTTTTCTAAATTCTAATTTAAATGGATAAATTCTTCAAAAATCCCATAATCTGGCAGCGAAATTAGCATATCTTAAGGATTTTTTCCCTTGGCGGTTTAAAGATATTTTTGTAACTTTGCTCCTTGGAACGAAAGGCATAAAACGTCGTTTTGACATAATCTTAATGCCTTTTTATCGGCTCATTTCAATGGGTCGAAGCCAATTAAATTGAAGAAACACTTGACATGCAAGGAGACGACAAAATTATTCCGATTAATATAGAATCGGAAATGAAGAGCGCCTATATCGACTATTCTATGTCGGTTATAGTGTCGCGAGCCCTGCCCGATGTGAGAGACGGTTTTAAGCCGGTGCACCGTAGAGTGCTTTTCGGCATGAACGAATTAGGAAATTTCTTTTCCGGCGATACCAAGAAATCTGCGCGTATTGTTGGAGAAGTTATGGGTAAATATCACCCCCACGGAGACTCCTCTATCTATTTTACTATGGTGAGAATGGCACAGGAGTGGTCTTTGCGCTATCCTTTGGTGTTCGGCCAGGGTAACTTCGGCTCAATCGACGGTGACTCTCCCGCAGCTATGCGTTATACCGAGGTTAAGCTTGCCCGAATGGGCGAAGAGATGCTTCAAGACATCGATAAGGAAACGGTTGATTTCGTGCCTAACTTTGATAACACACTATCTGAACCGGCTGTGCTACCAACCCGTATCCCAAACCTTTTGGTTAATGGAGCATCGGGTATTGCTGTAGGTATGGCAACAAATATGCCACCTCACAACCTGACAGAATCACTTAATGCTTCGATCGCACTTATTGACAATCCCGATCTTAACGTGGAGGGACTTATGGAGTATATCAAGGCTCCCGATTTCCCTACCGGTGGAGAGATATTCGGTATGCAAGGTGTAAGAGACGCATTTGAGACCGGACGCGGAAGAATTATTATCAGAGCAAAAGCCGAAATTGAAAGTGATGGAAATCATGATCAGATCGTAATATCAGAAATTCCGTATGGCGTCATTAAGAATGATCTTGTCAAAAGTATTGCTGACCTTGTAGAAGAGAAGAAAATCGAGGGTATCGCTGATATAACCGACACAAGTGCACGCGGACAGATGCACATTGCAATTGACATCAAACGAGATGCTAATGCAAAAGTTATCTTGAATAAGCTTTTCAAGATGACCCAGTTGCAGACTTCGTTCAGTGTCAACAACGTCGCCCTTGTAAATGGTCGTCCTAAAACACTAAATCTCAAAGAACTTCTTCAGGCATTCGTAGATCACCGTCATGAAGTGGTAATCCGTAGAACAAGATATGAGCTCCGTAAAGCTGAAGAGCGTGCACATATCTTAAAGGGATTGATGATTGCATGCGACAACATCGATGAGGTTATTGCGATAATACGTTCTTCACGTACAACAGACGAAGCAAGAACTCGTCTTTCTGAACGTTTTGAACTTGATGAAATTCAGACCAGAGCGATTGTTGAGATGCGTCTCCGTCAGCTCACCGGTTTGGAAATGGACAAATTGCGTGCGGAATATGACGATTTGATGAAGCTTATCGGTCATTTGAACGACATTCTTAATAATGATGAAGTTTGTCGCAATGTGATGAAAGAGGAATTGATAGAGATTCGTGATAAATATGGCGATGAGCGCCGCACAAAGATCAACCTGTTCTCAGGAGATCTCAATGCAGAAGATTTCTATCCTGATGATGAGATGATTATTACAATTTCTCATCTTGGTTATATCAAACGTACTCCCCTTTCAGAGTTTCGTGCTCAAAATCGTGGCGGCGTAGGTGCGAAAGGAAGCGACACTCGAGATTCTGACTTCATTGAATATATCTATCCTGCTTCCAACCATAATTATATGCTTTTCTTCACTCAGAAGGGACGTTGCTACTGGTTGAAAGTATACGAGATTCCTGAATGCGCTAAAAATTCCAAAGGAAGGGCTATTCAGAACCTATTGAACATAGAGGCAGACGACAGTGTCAATGCGTTTATCCGGGTCAAACATCTTAATGATAAGGATTATATAAACACACATAACCTGATTTTCTGTACTAAAAAGGGTGTTATCAAAAAGACATCTCTTGAGGCATATTCTCGTCCTCGTGCCAATGGTGTCAACGCAATTATTATTCGTGAAGACGACCAGCTTATTCAGGTGCGTCTCACTGATGGAAATGCTGAAGTTATTCTTGCAAACAGAGAAGGTCGTGCCATTCGTTTCCATGAAAGCAAAGTCAGAGAAATGGGTAGAATGTCTACCGGTGTGCGTGGCATGACGCTTGGTGAAGGCGATGATGAAGTTATAGGCATGATTACAATGACAGGTGCTCCAGATGAAACCGTCATGGTGGTGTCTCAGAACGGTTATGGCAAACGTTCTCCACTCGAAGATTATCGTGTCACCAATCGTGGAGGCAAGGGTGTAAAGACACTTAATGTGACAGAAAAAACAGGTGAACTTGTTGCAATCAAGAATGTCAACGATTCTAACGATCTTATGATAATCAATCAGAGCGGTATCACTCTTAGGGTCCCGGTTGCCGGAATTCGCGTTATGGGAAGGGCGACTCAAGGAGTAAAACTTATTGATTTGAATAAGAGAGGTGACAAAATAGCATCTGTCTGCAAGGTTGATTCCGCTCCTGAAGAAGAAATTGCTGAGGAGGATGAACAAAATAACCTTGAAATTGTTAATAATAAAGGTATGTCAGCTCAATTGGACGGTGCCTCAGACGATGACCTCTCAGAAATGGAGATATCTGAGGATGTTGATGAAGAATCCACGTCGTATGCTGATGAAGACAACCTTTAATATCAATAAATTTGATTCACATTTTAATTCTAAATAACCAATGAACAGATTTCTCACACTTGCGCTTTGTGTGGCAGCAATTGGCACTGCAAGCGCACAGAAAGCAAACGTTGATCAGGCGGCTAAGCTTTCAGGAAAAACTGACCAACTCAATCAGGCGCGTTCACTCATCAAACAGGCAATGGAGAATCCAGAGACCCAGAATGATGCCCGCACATATTATATTGCAGGCAAAATTGAGTTTGATGCCTACGACAATGCCACAAAGGCGAAGATGATCAATCCTAATGACGCTTCCGCTCAAGGCACTGCCATGGCTGACGAGCTGCTTCAGGGTTATAAGTATTTCCTAAAGGCTCTTCCCCTTGACAGTCTCCCGGATGAGAAGGGTAAGGTAAAACCCAAGTTCTCGAAAGATATGATCGGTAAGATCGGTGGTCATGCAAATGATTTCTTCACTGCTGGAGCTGATTATTTCAATAATAAGGATTACTATCCTCAGGCTTACGAGGCATTCATGATCTATGGCGATCTTCCGGAGAGTGGCATGCTCGGTAAAATGGCTGAACTGATTGATCCGTCTCAGATAGCCACTTCCTATTTTAACGCAGGTCTGTCTGCATATTCCGGCAATGCTGTTGATGAAAGTGCTAAAGCTTTCCGTAAGGCTCGTCTTGCAGGTTATGACGACCCTAACTGCTATATTTATGAGATTGCATGCTGGCAAAGCATCGCTCAGAAAGATGAGTCAAGAATGAAAGAAGCACAATCCAAAATATTGGATGTGGCTAAGGCAGGTAATGAAAAATATGGGCTTGCTCAACCTATTTTCATCAATAATATGATCAATTCTATCGTTACAGATGGAAAAATTGATGAAGCACTTGCTGAACTAAATAAGATCATCGAGGCAAATCCTGACAATGCTAATCTTTATGGCTTGAGAGGATATGTATATGACCGTGCAGAAAAGGATACAGAATCTGAAGCTGACTATCGTAAAGCAGCATCTCTTCCTGATGTAGACTTTGAGACACTCAAGAATGCGAGCAAAAAGATTTTCCGTGTCGGCACTTCAAAATGGAACAATCTTGAGGGGGTTTCTCCTGAAACTACCGCTGCGCGTCAGGATATCAAGACAAATTATTTCGAGACTGCAAAACAGATAGCTGAAAAAGCTCAGGCAATGCAGCCGGATGATTCTGATATTCAGAATGTGCTTGAAAGCATCAATTATGCTCTTGAAACATATTTCAACAATTAATTTCAAAGCAAATTTTATCTGTTGATTTATATCAATGTAAAAAGGATACTTTTCATTTGAAAAGTATCCTTTTTACATTTTTTTGTTATTGAAGTATATTTTTATTTCAACACGTTATTTTTTTTGATTAACTTTGCAATTGGTTTTACAACTCCTCGCAAAATGGTTTTTTAAAGGCTATTTTTATTCCCTAAACAGATAAACACAGAAATATGGGACTCTTTTCATTCACGCAAGAAATTGCAATGGACTTGGGTACTGCCAACTCCATTATAATACATAATGATAAAATTGTCGTTGACGAACCTTCTGTTGTCGCCATCGAGAATAAGACTGACAAACTACTTGCCGTAGGCACACCTGCCCATCTTATGGAAGGCAAGGAACCTCCGGGAATCAGAACTATTCGCCCTCTTCGTGATGGCGTTATTGCCGACTTTAATGCAGCGGAGCAGATGATTCGTGGAATGGTAAAGATGGTTAGCTCGAAACGTCGTTGGTTCTCCCCTTCCCTCCGTATGGTTGTTTGTATTCCTTCCGGTTCTACCGAAGTTGAGATTCGTGCTGTGCGCGACTCTTCAGAACATGCTGGCGGCAGGGATGTCTATATGATTTATGAACCTATGGCAGCCGCGCTTGGTATAGGCTTGGATGTAGAAGCTCCTGAGGGCAATATGATTGTTGACATAGGTGGCGGAAGTACTGAAATTGCAGTAATTTCTCTTGGGGGAATAGTCAGCAATAAGAGTATCCGTCTTGCTGGAAATGATCTTACCATGGATATTCAGGAACACATGGGAAGAGTCCACAACCTTAAGGTTGGCGCGACAATGGCAGAGCAAATCAAAATTAATGTAGGTTCAGCTCTTCCTGTGCTTGATAATCCGCCAGAGCCATATATTGTCCGCGGTCCTAACAGGATGTCCGCTTTGCCTATGGAGGTCCCTGTGACTTATGAAGAGATCTCTCATTGCATTGATAAGTCTATTTCTCGAATGGAAACCGCGATTTTGGCTGCCCTTGAGGAGACTCCCCCGGAGTTGTATGCAGATATAGTCAAGAATGGCATTTATCTTGCAGGTGGAGGCGCTTTGCTAAAAGGTCTTGCTAAACGTCTTACGGATAAGATCAGAATAGATTTCAAGATTGCGGAAGATCCATTACACGCAGTTGCAAAAGGCACAGGTGTTGCTCTCAAGAACATCAATAGGTTCTCGTTCTTGATTCGATAAAACTTTATTCCAACTTCATTGTTAGGATAAAGGGAATATATGCTGCCCCCTTACAGGGGGTGGTTTTTACACGTAATTTGGCTATCAGGTGAGAAATCTTCTGAATTTTATAATACGATATGGCACATGGTTCCTGTTTGCGTTCTATGTGCTGTTGAGTTTTGTTCTGCTTTTCAGTCATAATTCGTATCATCATTCGGTTTATCTTAGTTCAGCGAATGCTGTTTCAAGTGCTGTAAACAGCACATCATCGGAAATTACCGGTTATTTTCATTTGAGGAGCATCAACGAAAGCCTTCAGGCAAGCAATGCCATGCTTGAGAATGAAGTTTTAAATTTGAGACATCAGATTGCTGAATACGAAACCATCCTTTCCGACACTGTTAAAAACAGGAATTACGAAGATCGTTTCAATTACATTTCTGCCACTGTTGTCAATAATAGTGTGAGACATCCACGTAATTATTTCTCAATCAACAAGGGTGAGTCTGATGGTATAAAGAGAGGAATGGGTGTAGTGGATCAGAATGGTATAATTGGTATAGTCAATGTTACAGGCAAACACACATCAAGAGTCATATCTTTGCTAAATGAAACTCAACATTTTTCTGTAAAGATAAAAGGCACTCATTTTATTGGTTCTCTTGCATGGAAAGGTGGCGACCCCTGGATTGCTTATGTTGAGGAAATTCCCCGACATGCCAAATTTAATGCCGGTGACACAATTGTGACCAGTGGGTATTCTACAACATTTCCTGCAGAAATTCCGGTTGGAATCATTATGAACCGTATTAAAGGGGCTGACGATAATTACTTTGAGCTAAAAGTGCGTCTCACATCAGATTTCAGGGCTCTGAGCACTGTAAGAGTTATTAAGGATGAGTATAAAGCGGAACTTGATTCCCTTCAGAATTATGATTTTAAACCTGATAAATAAATTCTGGAAGTAGAGATGAATAAAGAAATAATAAAGTTCACATTGCTTTATATTGTAATGTTGTTGGCACAGGTTCTTATTTGTAACCATATAGCCATATTCAACGTTGCAGTTCCAATTATTTTTATCTATTTCATCATTCGTCTGCCTATATCATTGGGGAAAGGGATTCTGTTTACACTTGCATTTATAATGGGCTTAAGTGTTGACATTTTTGCCGACACAATCGGAGTCAATGCGCTTGCTTGTACAGTGCTTGCTGCAATGAAACATCCTATATATTATGCCTATGTCCCAAAGGATGATAAGACAAAATTCTTGACACCTTCGATTTCTTCATTAGGAGTCGGAATCTATTGCAAGTATCTTGTCACAATGGTTGGGGTTTATTGTGTGATGGCTTTTACCATTGAATATTTTAATTTTGCTAACGTAAAAGAGATTGTAATATTGGCTGCTTCAAGTTGCTTGCTCACATTTATAATGTTGCTTGCTATTGACAGTTTAATAATTAGAAAATCGTGAGAAAAGACTATAAGTTGGCCAAACGCAGGTATGTAATCGGAGGGTTTATCTGCCTTATAGTCGTCATCTATATCTTCCGGCTATTTAGCCTTCAGGTTAGTGAAGACAAATATAAGGAGAATGCAGACAGCAATGCATTCCTTCGAAGAGTGATATATCCTGCGAGAGGTCTTGTTTATGATAGGGAAGAACGGCTGGTGGTTTTCAATCAGCCTGCCTATGATGTCATGATTATTCCGAAAGATGTGGGTAATTTTGACACAGTGTCACTGTGTAAAGTATTAAATATCACAAAAGATCAGTTGCTTGAGAAATGGGCGGAAATGAAAAATCCCAAAAAGAATCCTGGGTATTCCTCATATACACCTCAAAAGCTAATTTCTCATCTCTCTCAAGAAGATTATGGCAGACTGCAGGAAAAGCTTTATCTTTTCCCCGGATTCTTTATCCAGACCCGAACTGTCAGGCAATATAACTATGCAGCAGCATCCAATATATTGGGAAATATCAGGGAAGTGTCTGCGGCAGATGTTGAAGCTGACCGTTATTATAGATCCGGAGATTATACCGGAGACCTTGGCATAGAGAAAAGCTATGAAAAACATCTTCGTGGAAAGAAAGGCTTCGAGATTCTCATGAAAGATGCCTATGGCAGAATAAAGGGTAAATATGAAAATGGAAAACATGATATCGCACCCGTTTCAGGAAGAAATTTAAAACTTTCTATCGACATGGAGTTGCAGGCATATGGAGAACAACTCATGCAAAATAAAATCGGGGCGATTGTTGCGATAGAGCCTGCTACAGGAGAAATACTTGCGCTCGTGACATCTCCTAACTACGACCCTTCTCTTCTTGTAGGGAAAGATAGGGGCAAACATTACGCTGAACTTGTAAGGGATCCATACAAACCATTGTATGATCGAGCATTACAGGGTGCATATCCTCCCGGTTCAACTTTTAAACCCACACAAGGATTGATATTCCTTCAGGAAGGCGTTGTCACAACGGCAACACAATATCCTTGTTACCACGGATATATCAATAGAATAAGAGTGGGATGTCATGGTCATGGCTCTCCTATTGCATTGAAACCTGCTTTGCAGACATCTTGTAATGCTTATTTCTGTTGGGGATTTAAAAATATGATTGACAAACGTGGTACAAAACCTTACGACCAGTTTGAGATTTGGAAAAACTATCTTGTTGAAATGGGGTATGGATACAAGTTAGGAGTGGATCTTCCATCAGAAAGCCGAGGTTTTATTCCCAATTCTGAATTTTATTCAAAGTCGTTCAGGGGTCCGCATTGGAGTGCAAATTCAATTATTTCAGTCTCTATCGGACAGGGAGAAGTGCTCGCAACTCCTCTACAGATCGCCAATCTTTGTGCTACTATAGCCAATCGCGGACATTATTATATTCCCCATGTCGTGAAATCTGTTGCGGATACTGTTATAGATGCAAAATATCTCGAGAAGCACACCCCAAATATTAAAAAAGAGTATTACGAGGTGATTGCAGAGGGTATGAGAATGGCTGTGTTGGGAGGAACATGTCGTTCTGCAGCATTACCCGGAATTGAAGTATGCGGAAAAACAGGTACTGCACAAAACCCACATGGCAAAGATCACTCGGCATTTATGGGTTTTGCCCCTTATCATAATCCAAAGATTGCTATTGCAGTCTATGTGGAGAATGCCGGTTTCGGTGCTACATTCGGAGTCCCTATCGGCAGCCTTATGATGGAAAAATATTTGACAGGAAATATTTCAGATGCCCGAAAGGGTCTTGAAGAAAGAATGTTGAACTCTAATACGATAATTAATAGTGGCGTCAAAAAACACTGAAGCAAACATCTCTGTGTTCCGTTCTCTTGATTGGTTCACGATAATCATGTACATACTGCTTGTGTCTGCAGGTGCGGTAAGTATATATGCTGCCAGCTATGATTTTGACAATGCAAGTATGTTTGATTTTGCTGAATTTTCCGGCAAACAATTTTTGTGGATCGGGCTTTCGCTAATTATCGGATGTATAATATTGTTGCTTGATTCAAGGATATATGAAGCATATGCTTATCCGATATACGGTGTTGTCATCTTAATTTTGATCGCGACAATATTCCTTGCTCCTGATATCAAGGGCTCAAGATCTTGGCTTGTGTTCGGTCCGGTAAGTTTACAACCAGCTGAATTTGGGAAATTTGCTACAGCGTTGGCTCTTTCAAAATTGTTTAATTCCTATAATTTTTCTTTAAATGCCAAGATAAGCAATTATTTCAGGGCTTTGATTATCATCTTCCTTCCCATTTGTCTAATTTTACTTCAAAGGGAGACTGGAAGCGCATTGGTCTATTTTTCTTTGATATTTGTTCTCTACAGAGAAGGGATGAGCGGATTGGTTCTATTTTCAGTCTTTTGTGCTATCCTATATTTTGTAGTTGCAGTAAAATTTGCCGATCCTTTGATTCTCGGTATTCCTGTCGGAGAATTCTCGGTATTTGTTATCATTATGCTTATCTATTCTTTGATGCTTGTGTTTTACTGCAAAGATTTTATAATATCAAGAAATGTAATAATTGGATTTTTGGCATCAGGTATTATCGTTGCTGTTTTGTCTATATGTGGGGTGAATATAAATGGTACAATATTTTTCTGTTCTATTTTGGGGATAGCTATGGCATACACGTTGCTTGCCATGTTTCATCATAGAATAGAAAAATTTCTTGTCACTGTCGCATTTGCTTTAGTTTCCGTTCTTTTCCTCTTTTCTGTTAATTATGTTTTTGGAAATGTCCTTGAGCCGCATCAACAGACTCGTATTAAGGTTGCATTAGGTATTGAGGAAGATCTCAGGGGAGCCGGATATAATGTGAATCAATCAAAAATAGCTATAGGTTCAGGTGGAGTTTCAGGTAAGGGTTTCTTGAACGGAACTCAAACTAAACTGAAATATGTTCCGGAGCAGCATACTGATTTCATATTCTGTACTATTGGAGAAGAGGAAGGATTTATCGGTTCCACCGCTGTCCTTGCCGTTTTCCTGGCGTTTATCTTGAGGTTGATATATATTGCGGAAAGGCAGCGCACTCCATTTGGAAGAGTATATGCTTACTGTGTGGTCTCGTTTCTTATATTTCACTTGTGTATCAATATTGGCATGGTGATAGGATTGTGTCCTGTGATCGGTATCCCTCTTCCATTTTTTAGTTATGGAGGTTCGGCTCTGTGGGGATTTACAATTTTGTTGTTTATCCTGTTGAGGATCGATGCCTCAAGAAAGGAAAGGCGAGACTAAAAATTTTAGAAAAATGTCGTTAAATATAATATTTTTCAATAAAACGAGTGTTATTTAAGTTATATAATAAAAGACTTTTTAATTATAGATAATATGGCAAATAAACGTGAATTTAAAAAATATGTCGAGGCAATCGGTGCTTCAGCATGCGAGGCAATGATGTCTACATATTATAATGTAGAAGGAGCAGATAAAGAAGCTATTGTCAAAGCAATCGAACAAGTTCTCGGAGCAGTCGGAGCAGCACGCAGCAATGCAAATGTCACATTCGATAAAGGAGTGAAGGCATTTGAAAATCTCAAAGAGTACTCAAAGGCAAAAAAGGATTTCGATAAAAAACTTTTTGTTAAAATCAGTGATGATTTCACAAAAGAACTTGATGCCGCACTTAAGGTTTTCAATGCTGCAATTCCTCAGAACGTGAAGGATGAATATAAAAAAGCGGTAGCTGAATAAATTATTTAATAGACTGAAATGAACCTTTGGAAAGAAATATTGCGTATTGCTGGGTGGAAAGTTGATATAAGTGCTCCACGCCGTGACAAGTGCGTGATATGTGTGGCACCGCACACATCCAATTGGGATTTCATTCTTGGTCTGTTCGCTTACAAGTCATTGGGAAGAGAAGCTAATTTTCTTATGAAAGAGTTTTGGTTTTTCTTCCCACTCAAATATCTGCTTAAAGCACTTGGCGGAATACCTGTGCCCAAAAAGAAGCACGGCGAATCTCTAACTGACCAGGTGATTAAAATGTTTAAGGATAGAGGTTATGTCAATCTTGCTGTGACTCCTGAAGGCACAAGGAGTCTTACTGATAAATGGCATACAGGATTTCTATATATTGCTTATGGTGCAAAGGTGCCTATTCAGTTAGGATACATTGACTATAAACACAAGGATATTATAATACGGGATGAATATAATCCTACGGGAAATGTCGAAAAAGACATGAATTATATTCGTAAATTCTATTCATTGTGTGGGGATATTGCGTTATATCCGGAAAAATTCAAAGCTTAAGTTTGTGAACTCAAATAATTTAAAGGTAGCTTTAATTCCCTTGGAAATTAAATGGGAAGATAAGGGATTTAACTTGAATACTGTAGAAGAGAAACTGTCGTTGGTTCATCCGGAAACGGACTTAGTCATATTGCCTGAAACTTTTTCTACCGGTTTCCCTTCTGGAGAAAAATCAGAACATGTAAGAGCTTTTGCTGAAGATAATTTAGGCAAGACAGTAAGTTTCCTGAAGTCTCTGTCAAGGAAATATAATGTAGCTATAGCTGGTAGTTTTATAGCTTCTGATAATGACAAGCTATTCAATAGAGGATTTTTCATTGAGCCGTCAGGAGATGTATATTTTTCAGATAAACATCATCTTTTCACAATGGCTAAGGAGAATGAAGTTTTTACAAAGGGAAATTCAAGGTTGTCAGTCAGGTATAGAGGATGGAACATTGCAATGATCATATGTTATGATCTCCGGTTTCCTGTGTGGTGTAGAAATATCAATAATGAATATGATTTTTTGATTGCTGTTGCAAACTGGCCACTTGCACGGGTCGACGCTTGGAACAAACTTTTGTATGCCCGTGCAATAGAAAATCAGGCTTATGTCTGCGGAGTCAATTGTCGAGGCATTGATAAGAAAGGTTTCGAATATGATGGCAGCACATTGGCAATAGATTATAAAGGAAAAGATATTACAATAACGTTAGATGAAACCGATATCAAATATGCATTGCTGTGTCGCGACAAACTCGATTCATTTCGAGAAAAATTCCCGGCTTGGAATGATGCAGATACATTTATTATATACAAATAGAAAATATAGATTACGCTTATTACAGATAAAAATTACCGGGATTCTGCATTTTTTAACAAAATCCCGGTTTCGTAAGTATTCTTAAGTGGATTATCTCCAAGGGAATTCAGGAGGAATAGGTTTCCCCTTTATTGTCAGTCTGACACTACTTGCAAATTCACGTACCAATTTTTTGACGGGTCCGGGCTCTTTGCCTAACACTTTATATAATAGACCGGCATTTGCGGGAAGTTTTGTTATTCCTGCGGCAAGCATCTTTTCTTTATCCACGAAAACCTGAGTCTTCTCATATATTTCTTGTGCTTTCTCAGGTGGAGTCATGACAATCACATTTGCAAAGACATCAAAATTGCCCATCACTCCAAGGCAGCGCGGATGCTCTAACTTGGGATCGATTACAAACTTTTCCCGGAATAATTGTGTGCCATCAGGTCTTTCTCCGTGACTGCAGACTGATAGAATGTCGTATTCAAACAACTCCCCTTTTCCATAGTATTTTCTACCTCCCATGAATATTTCCGAATATACAACTGTAGCACTTTCTGCAATACACAATCTTGTATCGGATATAAATCTTGTATGCCTGCATGGGATTACCGGTTCAGGGATAAATTCAAGATATGCGTTATCTTCAAGAACTATGTTTTGAATTAGACCTGAATAATTAAACCGCATTTCCGCCAGTTTTGTGGCGGCTCCTGTCGCTACATGCGCAAATGCATCTTTTTTGACTGTGATATCTTGTTGATATCGGTCTCCATCTACATTCGGTCCTCCAGAAGACAATATATAGACACACGGCATTTCTGGCATTTCTTCGTCGAAATATAGCTCTTGCTGCACAATCAGCGGATGTCGTCGGTCAAGATCCCTAAGAATACTCTTCCCATCCTTGTCAAGCTCAAATCCAAGACGAAGATAGCCGTGTTTACCGGGTGCTCCGACATACATCGCCTCGGGCTCGGTGAGATATCGTGCCATTTCCCGAGCTTTCGAGAAATCGACTTCAGGGGCAGCTGTCTTCTCCTTAATTTGTTCTTTCATCAGGATTCTTTATTTTCTGTTTTGTCAAACAACGCCATTTTAAATATAAGGTCGACCAATTCATCAATACCTTCTCCGGTCATACAATTTGTAAAAACAAAAGGTTTCCCAGGTCTCATAAGTTTTGAATCATGATCCATAACTCCAAGGTCGGCATGAACATACGGAGCTAAATCTGTCTTGTTGATAACAAGTATGTCGCTTTGCGAAATGCCCGGGCCATCTTTTCGAGGAATCTTATCTCCCGCCGCTACGTCAATAACGTAAATGAAAAAATCGACGAGCGCCGGAGAAAAAGTCAGGGTGAGATTATCACCACCGCTTTCAATAAGTACAATGTCGGTGTCAGGAAATTTTGCTTCCATCTCTTCAACAGCGGCAATATTCATCGAGGGGTCTTCTCTCACAGCTGTATGAGGACATGCGCCTGTCTCCACACCGATGATTTTATCTTCAAGAAGAATTCCTTTAAGTGTTTTTCTTACATGTTTGGCATCTTCTGTGGTGACAATATCATTTGTAATGATAAGAACCTTCTGTCCCAATTCAAGAAGACGGGGAGTTATTGCTTCTATTAGGGCGGTTTTACCGGAACCTACCGGACCGCCGATTCCAATTCTGCATGTATTTGACATAATGATTCACAGTTTGATTAGAGAATTAGTAATTCAATTCAAATATTAGTTCATAAACATACGCATGTTTCCTTTTTCGTGGAGAGACGCAAGTATGTCAAGTTCGGGATAAAAAGCATTCATGTCTTGAAGTGCCATCTGAGATGCTTCTTCATAAAGACTTTCAATTTCATTCGATATCTTTTCCAATATTAATTGAGTATCATAGTGCGACACTCTAACGCATCTTAAGGCGGCGCTTAGAACCATATTTACAATTCCGTATTGATGGGAGCAAAAAAGTTCTTTTTCTCCAATCCCGGCTTTAGCAAAGATCATTCCTTGTGCAACCGGATATGTGCCGGGAGTCTTGCCTGCTTTAATATCGTCGAGCCATTGTTTAATCATTGGTTCTTCGAATAATTTCACGCCTAACTCAGATAATTTCTTACCCATACGGGTTATCATTAAGC
Organism: uncultured Muribaculaceae bacterium; assembly: GCA_910583795.1. Classification (GTDB taxonomy): domain Bacteria; phylum Bacteroidota; class Bacteroidia; order Bacteroidales; family Muribaculaceae; genus Lepagella. The sequence continues at coordinate 3,855 of CAJTZQ010000051.1, read as the reverse complement.
GTGCCTCTGCATTCATCTTGAACATCATGAGATAATGGTCGCATTTTTTGCAAATGTCATAATCTCCCAGTAAAAAAGCACGGTGAGTATGTAATGCCACTACCCCGTCGCTGAAAGCGGCTTGCCGGGCTTGGGAACGTGCAAATTCTTCGAGAGTTTTAGCATTTGTCACGATGCCTTCAAACGATGCAGTTTCAAGACCGTTGGAGAATGAGAAAGTGCCGACTGGAAAAGTGGAATCCGTGAATTGCAGCAGTCTCATCACTTTAGTTATGTCAGAGTTGTCGCTCATAGTTATTCTTTTGATTCACAATCGCAGTCGGGATGAGAGTGATGATGCTCACAACATTTGTCGTGGTGATGTCCGTCTGCATCGTGATAGTGAATTATGTGTCCGTGGTCATGTTCATGAGAATGGCTCTCTTGTCCTGCCCCACCAAAAAGGCGACGGATCTCGTGAGGTGCGAGATATGGAATAATATCTAATCCTTTTTGAAAATCATATGTTATTCCTTCAATGTGATGAGTATCCATTACAGATTCCATCACTTTCTTATCTACTGTCAGAGGGACATATACCTTTGTCTCTTTTACTACGGCAGGCCAATGTTGATTGCCGATTGCGTGCCCAAGTTCTACAGATATTCTGATAATAGTCTGAGGGTCCCTGTCGGCTAATCCTCCAAGATCTATCACGAGGACAGGATTTAGTTCAATCCTAAGAACGGCAGCCTTGTTTGTATCTGGATCGAATTCAATGATATCACCGTCAACTATTTGAGAATGACGTGCAAGAGCGATCGGATATTCCTCTCCACTTACTCCTCTACCTAAAAATCTGGATTTTTGTGCTGTCCACTGATCAAGGAATATATAATCTATTTCGGCATTCTTGAGTTTTTCTTTCCATTCTTCGGAATGATTAATGTTGCCGATAATTGTATTGTAAATTTTCATTGTCCGGTTTATAGTGAAAAAGCGGGGAGATACCATAGGGAATCCCCCGCTTCATGGTTATATCTATAATTTCTATCGAGGCAATCTCTTTATTCAAGCCTTAAATAAGATCCTTGTTTAGCTGAACCAGTAGAGTTGAGCTAATGGAAGTTCTTTGGCAGGAGCTACATATGCTTTATATCCATCGACTGTCACTTCAAATGTCTCAGGGTTGACTTCAATATGAGGTGTGGCAGTGTTACGAACCATATCTGCTTTTGAAAGCTGACGTACACCGTGAACAGGATAGATAATTGAATCAAGTCCGAGTTTCTCCTTTATACCGTCTTCATAGGCAGCGCGAGATACGAAACTCATACGGGTGTTTTGTAGAGATTGACCTATGGCTCCATACATTGGACGCATGATTTTGGGTTGCGGAGTGACGAGTGACGAGTTGGGGTCTCCCATATTTGCCCAGTTGATGAGTCCGCCTTTAATCACGAGTTGAGGCTTAACACCGAAGAACGCAGGTTCCCAAAGCACGAGGTCAGCCATTTTCCCTTTGGCGATAGATCCGAGCACATCACTGATACCATATGTTATAGCCGGATTCAATGTAATCTGGGCGAGATATCTGAGCACACGGAAATTGTCGTTGCCTTCAGCATCTTCTTTAAGTTTGCCTCTCGCCTGTTTCATATATGATGCCATCTGGAATGTACGCATGAATGATTCACCTACTCTGCCCATTGCCTGTGAGTCGGAGGTAACCATTGAGATTATACCGAGGTCATGGAAAATGTTTTCAGCAGATTGGGTTTCCGGACGTACACGGCTTTCTGCGAATGCGACATCGGACGGGATTGTTGGATTAAGGTTGTGACATACCATAATCATATCAAACAATTCTGCCTGGGAATTAATTCCGAAAGGTAGTGTAGGATTGGTGGAGGACGGAAGTACATTGGGCATTGATGCAACTTTCAAAAGGTCGGGTGCATGTCCGCCACCTGCTCCCTCTGTATGATAAGTGTGAATTGTCCTGCCATCTATAGCGGCGATTGTATCTTCTACGTATCCGCTTTCATTCAGTGTGTCTGTATGAATTGCTACCTGCACATCGTATTTGTCTGCCACTTCCATACAGCTTCTGATAGCTGCTGGTGTTGATCCCCAGTCTTCATGGATTTTGAATCCGCATGCTCCCGCAACAAGTTGATCACTCAGGTTTTGATGTCCTGTTATGTTGCCTTTGCCAAGAAATCCGACATTAATCGGCAGACCTTCTGCCGCTTTTAGCATTTCTTGCATGTTCCATTTTCCTGATGTGATGGTTGTTCCGTTGGTTCCGTCAGTGGGCCCTACACCACCACCGATAAGTGTGGTGATACCGTTAGATAGACAATTGATTGCCTGTTGCGGAGAGCAGAAATGCACATGACCGTCTATTCCGGCAGCGGTCAGGATCATATGTTCGCCGGAGATTGCGTCGGTGGATGGACCTGTGACAAGATCGGGAGACACACCTTCCATTACGTTAGGGTTACCGGCTTTGCCTATACCGGCAATTTTACCATCTTTTACACCTACGTCTGCCTTGATGACACCTAAAAGTGGATCAAGAATTGTGACGTTTGTAATGACGAGGTCAAGACTGCCGGCATTTTCTGTGCATTCGTTGGCAAGTCCCATCCCATCGCGGAGAGTCTTTCCGCCGCCATAGACCACTTCATCGCCATATGTCCTCAAATCTTTCTCGATCTCGACATAGAGGTCGGTATTGCCGAGACGGATCTTATCGCCCACTGTTGGGCCAAAAAGATTATTATATTCTTTTCTTGATATAGTTGCCATAACGGGAGTGGTCTTTTAAGATTTAACGTTATTTGTAAATTCAGCTTCCTCCTGATCTTCTGATTCAGATTTGAAACCATATTCTTTCATGCGGCGAATCGCCTCTGTATTCTTTGGATAGAATGTCGGGGTGTCTTCATTTCCGGCATATCCGTTGACAAGATCATTGAACCCGATAACTCTGATTTTACCTGCATATTTGACAAGTTCCACCTCTTTCTCCTCCCCTGGTTCAAAACGGATAGCCGTGGTTGCAGGGATGTTCAAGTGATAACCAAATGCCTTAGGCCTGTCAAATTCCATATAACGGTTCACTTCAAAGAAATGGAAATGACTTCCGATTTGTACAGGTCGGTCGCCCGTATTTCTTACAGTGAGCTTTATTGTTCGACGGTTTAAATTATATTCTATCGGTTCATCCTTTAGGATGACTCCGCCTACCGGCACGGGAGTGGATGGTGTAAATCCTGGGGTATTAGGATAAGCGATATCTGGTGTTCCCGAAAAAACTCCATTAGGAGTGGTGTAGCCGGCCGTATTATTTGCTTGGTCCATGATTTCTATACTTTAATTGATAGGGAAATAAATTGATTCATATTAGCTACTCACTGTCTGATTCGTTGGTGGGTCACTGATAAAATGAGCAAATTTATTTTATTGGATGATGAATACTTACGAGTCGGCTGCCGTCGGTGAAGACTGCTTCAACCTGAAGCAAAGTGATCATGTCTGCAACCCCCTCCATGACTTGGTCTTTTGTAAGCACGTTGGCTGCATCGTGCATGACCTCCTCAACTGTCTTTCCTTCACGTGCTCCTTCAAGAGCTGCACTTGTGATATATGCAACCGATTCAGGATAATTAAGCTTAAGACCCTTTTTAAGTCTTCTCTCCGCAATGAGCCCAACCATAAGCAGAGTAAGCTTGTCTTGTTCTTTTGGGGTAAAATGCATGGGTAAATCTATTAGATGTTACAATTTATCGTGACCGTATTTTTCGGTCATTTTCCAATTAAGTAGTCACTAAAAATTAATGTACATATGTTGGCATGTTTTTTGCATAT
>CAJTZQ010000050.1 GCA_910583795.1 uncultured Muribaculaceae bacterium | reverse complement strand
CTTGGCGGTAGATGCCGCTTAGCCTATGAATTATTTTTTTAACGAACTATTGTTTTTAGAGGCAAGATTTTAAGTAGATTTTTCATAATGTTGGTTTTATATTAATTCTTGCAAAAGAAAGAATTCTTTTACAAAAAAACAATATATTTGCCAATATTTAATAAAATTAATATTTTTAAACAAATAGTGTCATTTAGCTTATTGAATCATTCTCATCTTTATCTTTCAACTAAATTAGGAAAGAGCCACCAAAATCAGGGAAAGACACTTCTCTCATAACTCCAAGACCCTTTCCTTTTGTCGTTCTTATGGTTAAAATTACGATTAAATGAGTTGAATGATTTCTTGGGTGGGGGCATCAGCTATTATTCTGCCGTCTTCCATGAGGAGGGAACGTGGGCATAATTCCTGAGCCATCTCTATGTCGTGGGTGGCGACTATGATTGTGTGATGGAAGGTTTTTAGGAGGTCAATCAAGTTTCTTCTCGCTTTCAAGTCGAGATTAGACGACGGTTCATCCAAAACAAGTATATCGGGTTCCATAGAAAGGACGGACGCTATCGCCGCGCTTCTACGCTGCCCTCCGGAAAGCTGATAAGCCGCCTTATCCTCGCATCCTGATAGACCGACAGCTTCCAATGCACCCTTCACTCGTCGCTCAACTTCTTTCTCCGGAAGTTTCATATTTCGAGGCCCGAATGCCACATCATCATATATAGTCGGCATAAACAGCATGTCGTCAGGATTCTGAAACACCATACCGACAGCACGTCTTACAACGGGTAGTGTCTTTTTTGTCACCGGTACATCTCCGACATTTACTTCACCTTTGGAGGGTAAAAGCAAGCCGTTTGTGTGAAGTAAAAGAGTGGATTTGCCACATCCGTTGAGTCCGAGAATAGCAGCACGTTCACCATGGGTTATAGTGAAACTAATACCCTTCAAAGCCTCTGTGCCGTCGGGATATGAATAATGTACATCAGAGAATCTAACAAAATGGTGGCTCATAACAACAAATGTTTAATCAGTGTGGAGAAATCGATGAAACGAAGACAAATTATAATAACGCACCAGACAATCAGCCATAGCCGGGAAGATTTAGTCCATTTAACGGCATTCCCGATAGGTAATGTCCCATCAAATCCTCTTGCATCCATGGCACGATGAATCCAGGTTGCGCGTTGCATACTCAGCACAAGCAATTGTCCGATAAACTGTCCCCACATTTTTAAGGGATAACTCTTTCTCCCATATCCGCGAGCCTCACGGGCGCGTTTCATGATCATAGCCTGGTCTATGATCACAGAGATGTATCTATAGGTGAGAAGAAGTTGAGTGGTTAGTACCGCAGGACAACCAATTTTGCGTAATGAATTAAATATATCAATGAACCCCGTTTTCCCGACAAGAATCAGTACCGCTTGAAAGGACAGAAGACCACGAAAGAGAATAGAAGTAAAACTCAGCCATCCCCGGCTTATAGCAACATTCCCTATTCGGAATGCAATTTCTGTTTCGATGAATGGATTGAATATGCCTATGAATAATACCAAAGGGAGAATCCACAAGGATCGGAGGAAAATTCTGCCATAACCTATCCCTTCCATTTCAGAAGCGACAATTGGATATGCTGCCAGCCAGATGAGCTTATGGGGCTGATAAATAGGGACACTCAAGACGCATATCAAATATAGCAAGGTAACAATGAGAATAGCCGGAGATGAATATGTACATTTTCGGCTATTATCAAGTCTTACTATCTGTTGATATGTTTTTTCAAGCTGTCCCATCAAGACTTATGCAATTTTCTTTTTCCTTCGGAAGAGTAATGCGCAGATACACCATAACATCACCATCACAATCACACCGCCTACAATGCCGGCGAAAGTGGAATCGTAATCAGGGATGAAAGCTGTTGATGGTATTGACGCTACACCAAGTTCGGTGGCACCGGTAATTTTTGCGATTGACCATTCGAGACCGTCAGGATTCTCGGATGCGATCCATGTGAAGCCTATTGCAAGAACCAATGCCACGGCGGCAAAAGACCACAAAACAGTTTTTGTCTTTTTGGATAGTTTCCCCGAGGACACAGGAACAGAAACATTTTTTTGTTGACTAAACAGCATATCTTTTTTATAGGACACAACAAAACAAATTACCAAAGCCGTGGCGATACCTTCACATAATCCGATTGCAAGATGTATAGATGTCATCAATGCGAGAAAACTTGAGGTGGGAAGAGCCGTTACGCCCGATAATTCAGTTTCGGCAGTCACAGCCAAAGCTCCCAATTCAAGACCGAACACACAAGCAGTCACAGCAGCAAGCGACAATCTCCATTTTGAAGTGGAGATTCCGGCTATAGGTCTGTATATAAGGGGATAAGCAACCAGACAACTCATTGCCGCCATATTGATAATGTTACAGCCCAACGCCATCAAGCCTCCGTCGGCAAATATGAGACACTGTATGATCAAGACTGACGACAAGGTTATGAACGCAGCCCATGGTCCCATGAGAGAAGCAAGTAGAATACCACCAATTATGTGACCGCTTGATCCAGTGCCCGGTATAGAGAAGTTTATCATCTGGGCGGCAAATATAAATGCGCCCATCACGCCCATGAGGGGAACGATGTCTTCTCTTTTAATAGATTTGACTTTGTGAGAGGCAACTCCTATAAGAACTGCCGCAGCAGCTCCCGCCACTCCTGCCACCGCCGGTGAAACCAGCGCATCCGCCATGTGCATATCAAATAATGATTTTGGGTTAAAAAATAAAGATGAGAGAACTTTCTCTCATCTTTATTAACAAAAATTATATAAACTTGTTCTGGGGTTTATATTTTTGCTAAAGACTTAACGTGATTTACGCAAGAAGGAATTTCTGAAGTGTAGTGAGTTACGAAGATCAGAGAGCCATTGTTTCTTTCCACTATAGCATTCACTATATCTTTAACCCTTCGTTTGCGAGCTGCATCCAGACCATGCAGCGGTTCGTCAAGCACAAGAAGTTCGGGTTGTTTAATCATGGCTCTTGCCACCAAAACAAGACGTTGTTCCCCTGTTGACAAACTGGAAAAATTTCTTTCAGCAAGGTGACCTATGCCTAACAGAGACATCCAAGAATCTGTTATGTCAGATTCTTCCTTAGTGGAAGGTCTATATTTATTGAGGGAATTACGCATCCCTTGCATAATTATCTCCCTGATATTGGAATTAGATTTGAAAAACAATTGCATTTCGGGAGAAACATATCCGATAGCATCCTTGATTTCCCAAATGCTTTCTCCCGATCCTCTTTTACGGTCAAAAAGAGTTATATCGTTGGCATATGCCTGAGGATTGTCTGCACAGACCAGACTCAGCAGTAATGATTTGCCGCATCCGTTAGGACCTGTCAATACCCATCTTTCCCCTTTATTAACTATCCAATTTATGTCTTTAAGGATTTCGCGGGCTCCATATTTCACATGCCCCTTATGAATGGCGAATGATATATTATGAGGAAGCGGTTTAGAATTGATAGACTGAGGGATTGAGGAAATATCAAAATGATATTCCGGGACAGATTTCCGGATTATAGATATCTGTTCCCGGTCGGATATTACGGGAGATATTGATTTGTCGATGATATTTATCAGAGAGTCAGTATACTCAGGAATGTCGGCAGTGTCGCACAACAGCATTATAACAGACACGCCTTGAGCCCTCAGACATTTCATTGTCGTGTCGAATTCTTCGCGTGAGCCGGCATCAAGACCGATATAAGGATTATCAAGTATCAGTACGTCGGGGTTATCGAGGAGAGCATTAATAATAAGAAGCTTACGGAGTTCCCCGCTTGAAAGATAGTTGATCTTCTTGTCGATTACATCTTTCAATCCCAATATAGAGCAATATTCATCCCACTTCCGGTTTTCTATTTTACTCCCCATTATATCCGATACAGTCGGGACCATATCATTCATGGTCGCTTCCATGCGTTGCACATAATATTGCACCTCCATACCACTGAGCGAATGGATGTCGGTAAAAGAAAGCATCTTGATTCTGTTTACGGAGGGGGAGAACGAGAGACGGTTGCCATATGCATATCTACCTTTTTCGAGAATTGTGCCTAAAGTGGTTTTCCCGCTGCCGTTTTCTCCATAAATTACTGTGATCCCTGCGGGAATTTTTATTTTATGCGGATTGTCAAGCACGACTTTGCCATAACCGAGCCGTTCGCTTTCTAATGAGATAATTATATCCTGAGATTCCATAAAAATCCGGTTAAGTCCGAAAACAACTTATAGAAGTCATTTAAACTTTTTTACGGAGATTGATTTTCTTGTGGCTTTTACCTTAAAAAGACCTCTTTTTCAATCTTCCGCCATCTTTTCGGTCGCTTTTGAACCTTTCATCGGTCGTTTAGCCCGCTAAACTCCCTCTTCAAGTTTCAAAATCGACTCGAAAATCTGACGAAATCTTGAAAAAGAAAAAAGTTTAAATGACTTCATATTTTTATGCAAAATTAGCGAATTTAAGCGATAAATATTACATTTGCGAAAAATTATGAGTTATGAATGATTTCGAAATTGTAAAAAAATTGCTGATTGAAGATCGTTCGGTCAGAAGGTTTGACGCTTCAAAAGAAATAGGGAAAGAGACTCTTATGAGGCTTGTAGAGTTGACGCGTTATTGTGCCTCAGGAAGAAACCTTCAACCATTGAAATATCGAATTGTGAATGGCAAGGAAGAATGTGAAGCACTATTCCCTGCATTAAAGTGGGCAGGTTATTTATCCGAATGGGATGGTCCCATTGATTCTGAAAGACCTGTGGCATACCTTGTGCAATGTCTTGATACCCGCTTGACAGAGAATCTGCTTTGTGATGACGGACTACAACTGCAGGCAATCACACTTGGAGCACGTGCGCTCGGAATAGGAGGATGCATAATCAAATCTTTTAATGTAGAAGTTATTAAAAAGACTCTTCTATTAGAGGATTATTTCAAACCTCTTTATGTATTGGCGCTCGGCTATCCGGTAGAGAATGTGGTTATAGAAGATATGTCGGGAGAATTGGATGCGGACGTGAAATATTATCGCACTCCGGATGAAATTCATCATGTGCCCAAAAGACCTCTTTCAGAACTGATAATACAGGTTTCGGAAGCCGAAAACTTTCAGCTTTAGCCCGAAATTTTAAGTGACAGTTTCTTAAAGTCTCAACCAAATATAAAGATTATTTGTTAATACAACGGTTGCAATATCCGACATAGAGGAAATTGCAACCGTAATACGTTGAATTATAAATATTAATCTTAATTATGGAAGAGAAAAAACATGAGTGTGATTTCGCACTTCATTTAGGCTTGAATATTGCCAAGATCGTACTTAAGGCTGCTGCAGTTGCTGCTGCATTTTGTATTGTGAAAGAAGTTCATAAAGTGCATAAAGCTATCGAGCATCACGAGCACAAGTAATTAATTCAACTTTCGCTTGCGAAAGTTGAGGGTTATGAGGTTATAAGGTTAAAAGGTTAATCTCCAAGTGTGTATAGATTTCAGGTTTTCCTAAGGATCATATGTAAATACAACCCCTTAACCTTCAAACCTGAGTAAGCTTGCGAAACTTAAATAATTAATTCTATTGAGAGGAAAGAATCCTGTCTAAAAATTTTTAGGCAGGATTTTTTTCGGACTTTATCTTAAAATGACGATATTTGTGTGTTTAAATATTTATATGTAAATTTGCATACTGCATTTCATTGATAGAAATGAAGTAGTGAAGTTGATTCCACTTTTTTACGGAGATTGATTTTCATATTGGATTTTACCTTTTAATGACCTCTTTCCCAATCTCCCGTCATCTTTTCGGTCGCTTTTGATCCTTTCATCGGTTGTTTGGCACGCTAAACTCCCTCTTCATGTTTCAAAATCGACTCGAAAATCTGACGAAACCTTGAAAAAGGGAAATCGAAACAACTTCAATTTTAAGAAACTTAAATTGGCTATAATTTATCATGAAGCATATACTTTTAAGAGCAGTATTAACTCTTTTAGTGTTGATTCCAGTTTCCTCTTGCATCGACAAAAATTATGACCTGTCGGATATAGACACCACATCACAACTTAAGGTGAAAGACCTTGTCGTGCCTCTAAATATCGACGTCATAACATTGGGAGATATATTCAATGTAAAAGAAAACGATAACATACAAGAGGTGTCTTTGAATGGGAATAAATTTTATGCAATACATAAGAAGGGGGCTTTCCATTCAGACAAATTTGTTATCCCTTCATTTACTTCTCCTGCGCCAAACTTACTACCGGATATCATCAATTATCATACCGGGATAACTTCCCAGACTATTGGCAACAGGCTTACTCTTCCCATGTCGCAGCCAATTGAAAATGATTTGATATATAAGGCGGAAGGGATAGACGGTTCAATAGTCACGCTGGATGATATTTATACAGACAGATTAACGTTCACAATATTATTCAACGCCCTCAATCTACCATCAGGCATTAACGCTTCTTTAAATGAAATATCTATTGTATTGCCAAAAGGATTGACACTTGATTCTTCGGATATTGATTTCATCTACAATTCCTCAACGGGGAGGTTGTCGATAAAATCTTTGCCATTGGTGAACGGTGAAGCAAGGCTGTCAATTTCAGTCAATACAGTAAATTTGCCTGCCAATGGATGCAGGATATCAAATCAATCATTCACATTTTCTTCATGTCTGAATATAGAGCGAGCCAATCTCATAGTAGAGCCGGTTTCCTCAAATGAGACTATCCCGTCAGATATCAGACTGCAGGCGTCTTACATCCTATCGGATATGGTTGTAAGGGCTTTGACCGGAGACATTGAGTATTATTTTGACGGAAACGGAATTGCCATTCCGTCAATAGATTTGAGCGTTCTTCCGGATTTTATAGCAGGAACCGGCACCAATCTTATTCTTGCAAATCCACAGGTATATTTAAGTGTCAACAATCCCTTGACGGCACTTGGACTTGATTGGACATCAGGATTTCAAGTCACTGCTGTCAGAACCGCACAACCATCTAAATCATATGGTCTTGATTACGGCCATATCGGAGTGGATCATTCCAAGCCATTAGGAGAAAGATATAATTACCGTCTGTCTCCTGATCTCGAAAAAGACCAAATTTTAATTCCTACAGGGTATGAAAACCCTGAACATGTAATGTTTTCAGGATTACGAGAAGTTTTGAGTGGAGAGGGACTACCTGACCAGCTTGACTTAAAATTTGTGGATCCAAAGATATTCCGTCAACATATAGATAAGCTGCTCCTTGACACCGAATTCCCCGCATTAGAAGGGAACTGGGAATTGATTGCACCTCTCGCCCTTACCAATTTGGATGATAATAGGTCGCAAATCATCTATTCTAAGACTGATAAGGGTTGGCACGACACCCGTCTTTATGACATGACAATCGAGACTCTTGAATTGACAATGAAAGTTGATAACGATCTTCCACTTGAGGCAACACTCAACGGGTATCCTATAGATATAACCGGACAGCAGATAGGAAATGTCTCCATAGAAGGTGCGGTGGTGCCGGCAAATGCCAAAGACCAGGAGGTGAAACTTTACATCACCGGAGAGGTAAAGAAACTTGACGGAATCACATTCACAGCTTTTGTTTATCCAGATTCAGATAAACCACTTTCATCGTCTCAGACGCTCAGACTAAAAGAAATAAAGGCAAAAGTAAGCGGCTATTATATAAAGAAGTTGTGAGTTTTGAGTTGTGAGTTTTGAGTTGTGAGAGAATTAAAAAAAGGAAATGATGAATAATTTCATAAAAACATATGCGGTTTTAGCCATAGTTTACTTATGGATTAACAATGTATGTGCGCAAACCACATATTCCGGTTATTTTCTTGACGATTATGAATATCGTTATCAGATGAACCCGGCTTTCGGCAATGAGACATCTTTTGTCGGGATGCCTGTGTTGGGTAATGTGAATTTTAATATGCATGGCAATCTGCATGTCAAGGATGTTGTTTACACAATAAACGGAAAAAGCGTATTGTTCACCAATCCGGAAATAAGCGTAACACGTGCCATGAGCAAATTCGGAAATACCAATAAGGCAGGCACCAGTGATAAGGTTGATATATTGTCAGGTGGATTTAAGGCATTCGACGGTTATAACACAGTGACCTTAAGTATGGTGGCAAATATGGAATTTTCAGTTCCCGGCAGTTTCTTTTCTCTTGCAAAAGAGGGGGTGACCAATGATACATATAATATCAAAAATATGGTGGCAAATGCCAATGCATATTATCAGCTTTCTTTAAATCATTCAAGAAACTTGGCAGAGGTTCCGGGGTTGCGAGTAGGCGTGGCATTTAAAATACTTGTCGGTGCCGGTAACTTCAAATTCCGGTTTAACGAAGCGAGTCTGATGCTTGGCGAGAATGAATGGATAGCGCGGACAAATGCCGAGGTATATGCATCGTCTGTGGGATTCAGTTATAAGACTGAATATAGCGACAAAACAGGAAAAAATTATGTGTCGGGAGGTGACATAAAGAGTTTCAGACCAACAGGGTTCGGACTTGGATTTGATTTCGGAGCTGAATATGAATGGAACGATTTCAAATTTTCTGCTGCGGCACTTGACTTGGGTTTTATCAACTGGGGACATACGCGACGAGCCTATACACCCGGAACTCAGGAATTCACAACGGATGCATTCCATTTTAATGTAGACAATGATGCAGAAAACTCATTCAAGAATGAATGGAACAGATTGAAGCATGATGTGGCGGAACTATATCAGATGACTGAGATAGAAAGGGTGCCGGCATATAAAAGAGCGCTTGCCGCCACATTGAATTTCGGAGCCCAATATGAGTTGCCTGAATATAGAAGACTTCATTTCGGACTTCTCAATTCAACAAGAATAAACGGGAAGTATACCTGGACACAGTTCAGATTGTCGGCTAATGTAAAACCGGTTGATTATTTTTCTGCGGATGTAAATTTGGTGGCAGGTACATACGGTGTGGGATTCGGGTGGCTGTTGAATTTTCATACTACAGGTTTCAACATGTTCCTTGGTATGGATCAGATATTAGGGAAACTTGCAAAGCAAGGTGTCCCCCTCAATTCCAATTCCGCCTTCAATCTCGGAATCAATTTTCCGTTCTGAAATGATTTTGTATGCGAAAGTAGCAGACATATCCTTTAATAATGTTATTGAAAAAATAATCCTTGCATTGGCGTTGCCTGCTGCAAGGATTATTTTATTGCTTAGCGCTAATCGAGTCGTTTTTATGATCTGAGGGTTTAATCGAATCTGGACTAAAGTGAATTGTTTTTGCAGATTTATTACTTGCAAGTTTCTTAGATTTGATGTGGTCAAGCCAGTAATCCGGTTTTGCTTTATAGCGATGGGATGTACCCTTACGGTCGATTTCAATTTCCGGTTGATCTTCATCGGAAACGATATCAGGGGAATACTCGGCAGTAGTGCCTTCCTCGTCAGAAAATCTGAAGAACCTGTTACCCATAGACCCCTCAAGATCAAGGGATCCGTAAAGAATTATAGAGGGCTGACCTGATAAATCTTCTTCAGATCTATAACCTGCAAGACGATAAATAGGGGGATTAGTTGCATCCTGAGTGTCAATACGGAATAATTCGCCTGATTCAGTATCTTTGATACAAGCCACGGGTATCCATCCGGCTTGAAGAGATGGTTCGAGAGTGGAGATTTCTAAGTTCTGAAGGGAATCAAGCATGGCATGTTCACGTTGAGAAACATAAGAGACCTCATAAATCTTTCCGGAATCAATCCAGAAATAAGAACCGTCACCAAGGGTCCATCCCCTCCATCCCACTTGCTGCCATGCCGAGTCAGGTGCTTCGGTAACAGCTTTTTTGATAGGTTCGTCAACGAGAGTGGGGTAGTATTTTACCATCTCGGCAGAGTCCTCTACATTTTTAAGAGGGTAAGGTCTTTCTACAGGATATGATACGACAGAAGCAAATTCGGAAGGAGAATCATCGATAATGGCAATTGCGACAGGTCTGACCTCATCCGGTAGGTTATCACATTTCTTTTTGTCGGAATTTGAGCAAGCCGGAAGTAAAACGCCAGAAGTAATGGCAATCGTCACAGCTGGAAATATGTAGGGTATTAATTTCATTATTTTCATTGTTTATAGTTGCTCAACGTTTTATATAACAATTTAGCATGATTAATCTTATAAAAAATTTAGACTAAATTCATGTCAAGGGATATAAAGCGTTTCAAATTCCTCTTGACGTCGCTTGCTCAACTGAGATAAAACCTTACCTCTTGCCCTGTTATGAGAAAGATAAGACTTCTTGATGTCTCTGTTTCCGGCAAGAAGATTTTTATAGACAGAAGATTTTGCGACCACACCAATGCCACAGTTATATGCAAGTGCACTCAATAAGAGACTGTCTTTTCCGAAAGACCTATATTTTGCACATAATTTTTTCAAGTCTTCTCTTAAAAGTTTGTCGGCTTGCGCTTCCGTCAGATTTGCTCCGACTTTATATTTATCTCCGGCAATCACTTTATGTCCGTAGCCAATAAGAGAACCTTTGTTGCGATGAAGCCCTTCATACTTTTTAATCACGGCAATCGCTTTTTCAAATTCCGGACTAAAGTTTTTCGCAGCCGAATTAACAGCAGTGCTGAAAGCTCCAGAAGTCCCGGATATCATGAGAATAACGGTAGTGGCTATTCCCCAGAATAGTTGACGAAGCGAACCGTGGGTACTGATAATTTTACGTGTAATCATAATTAATTTAGTTTCGCAAGATCGCTTCATTAGTTATATTCAGAGCAAACTATGCGAAAGTTGAATAATTAATCCTTATAGCCAGGCAATATTGCCTTAAAGCATGCCAAAGTATAGACACACTCAAAACTACGGCTGATTTTCAACCATTTTTATTTATAAAACAAATAATTTGAGATAATAGTATCAGGATTAGCCCAATATTTAGCACATATTAAGATTCATTTATATGAATTAAGCATAATCTGCTATTAATCAATCAAAATAAAGATTTTTAAATCAATGAACCTCTCTATTCTAATGATTGTTCTAATTTAAAAATTCAAGTTTGGCAAGCGGAATTTAAAGAAATAATTCTGCTTTAATTTGCAAAAACGAGAATAATTTTTTCCACTTTAAATTATGCCACCTTCAACCTTAAATGCTATGACAGATTATTTTGTATCCATATTGAGAGATTATCCACCGTTGGCATTGTTCCTGACAATAGGACTTGGCTTTTTGATCGGTAAGATCAAAATAGGAAGTTTTTCTTTGGGCAGTGTGACGTCAGTTTTATTGGTTGGAGTGTTGGTAGGGCAGCTTGATATTCCCATGTCGGGTCCGCTAAAGCAGGTTTTCTTTATGTTGTTCCTATTTTCAATAGGATATAGCGTAGGTCCTGATTTTTTTAAATCTTTAAGGGGGAGTGGAGCTAAACAGGCACTATTTGCAGTTCTTATGAGCTCAATGTGTTTTGGAGTGACGTTGCTTTTGTCGTATATCTTTGACTATTCAAAGGGTGAGACTGTTGGATTGTTTTCAGGGTCACAAACCTGTTCAGCGCTTTTGGGGGTAGGGGCGGAAGCAATAACAAAATTAGGATTGTCTAAAGAATCTCTTGCAAAAGAAATGAACATTATCCCGGTTTGTTATGCTGTGACATACATATTCGGTACTTTGGGAACCGTTGTGATACTGGGTAATTTCGGTCCCAAGCTATTGGGTGGACTTGAAAAGGTGAGAAAAGAAACATTGAAGCTTGAAAAGCAGCTGAACGCTACCGGAAGAAACAGCGATCCTGCATATATAAACGCCATGCACAATGTCTCATATCGCTCATACAGAATCGGGACTGATTATTTTGAATCACCCCGAAGTGTATATGACGTAGAAAAATATCTTGGAAGGAATGGTCTTGAGGTTTTCATTGATAGAATACGTATCGGGGAAGATATAGTTGTGCCCAAACATGATGATGTAATCTCAAAAGGAGATGAAATAGTAGTCTGCGGGAGAAGTGAATATATAGTGAAAGTAGGGAATTATATAGGAGAAGAGTTGTCAGATCCCTCTCTATTATCTTATCCGCTATCACGAATTTCGTTGAGGGTGGTAAGAAAAAATTTTATAGATAGACCATTGTCGAAACTACGCAAAAAAATATATTTGAGGGGAGTGGTTATCAGAGATGCCATACGCGATGGAGAATTCATTGAGATAAATGGGGAAACCAAGTTTAAGAAAGGTGATGTGTTAACAATTGTGGGGCGACCGGTACAGGTGAATCTTGCAGCTATCCAGATCGGGCATGCCGACCGTCCATCCTATACAAGCGACCTTATGTTTGTAGGATTGGCAATTTTTATCGGAGGGTTATTTGGCGCTATGAGTTTTTATATCGGAAGTATCCCTATTAGTTTCGGCACCAGCGGAGGATCTTTGATTGCCGGGCTTGTGTTCGGCTGGATGAGATCAAAACGTCCTACTTTCGGACATATTCCTCCCGGAGCCTTATGGTTGATGAATAATCTTGGATTGAATGTGTTTATTGCAGTTGTCGGTATCGAGGCAGCCCCGTCATTTGTTTCCGGAATAGAAACAGTTGGTCCCATGCTTTTTGTTGCCGGCATTATAGGCACAACTATACCTTTGCTCTTTGGATTATGGCTTGGACAGAAAGTGATGAAATTCAATCCGGCAATCACACTTGGATGTTGTGCCGGCACAAGAACATGTACAGCATCATTGGGAGCCGTACAAAACACTATCGGGAGCACACTCCCGGCAATGGGTTATACTGTGACATACGCCGTTAGCAACATATTACTTGTAATATGGGGACTTGTGACAGTTTTGCTTGCATGATATTGTATCATGAAACTTTCTATGGAATTTGAGGGTTATTGGTTAATGTTAAAAAGTTGCCTGGCTCATTAGATTTGTTTAAACTTTTTTACATAAATTGATTTCCTTGTGGCTTTTAACCTTAAGTTTTCAAGAGTATTCGTAAAATATCTATAGGAAATTGAATTATTATGAATTATTCTTATTAAATTTGTATGTCGCTCCATATCGGGTAATAATCTTGGTATGGAATAGAATTTGTTCGGACACACTGGCATATCCTCCAAAGCAATGGGCACATGGATCTTAGTTATAAGCAATTATATGTGAAAATATATAATTACGCAAAATAGACATAACATAGAATTAAAGGAGTGAGAGTTGCCAGACATATATTTATTTATGACAGTACTTATTTAACCAACAATAATATGGATTATAATAAAATCAATTATCCTACGACCTTGACATTATTTCTTGCATCTCTTGTCGCTCATGGCTCATACGCAAAGGTGATCTCACCGGAGGCGGCTTTGGATAGATTCAAAACAGTTTGTGTGCAGGGCACAAGAGCTGAACTTCAAGATTATGAATTGTCTTATTCAGCTTGTGCTGAAGATGGTGATTCACCTGCATATTACGCATTTACAAAGAATTCAGACGGGGGATTTATCTTACTACCGGCTGATGACAGATTCAGACCACTATTGGGCTATACAGATTCAGGTAAATTTGATTATGAGAAACTGCCTGATGATTTAAAATGGTTTCTTCAAGGATATGCAAATGAGATAAAAAATGCCTTGACAAAAGGTTTCACGGATAGAAGGGTTACAACTGATACAAAGTCGGATTCGAGAGCTGCGATAGAACCGCTTGTTAAAACAAAATGGGATCAAGGCGTTGCGACAGTGTCGGGGGATGCATATAATAAGCTTTGCCCAAGAATAGGAAACAAAAAGTGCTATACGGGGTGCGTGCCGACAGCGATGGCACAAATAATGAATTATCATAGTTTCCCAAAGACACATGGCACAGGCAGCTGGGAATATAAATGGACATATGATCAAAACGGAACAGAGCAGACCCGTAACCTGTCATATAATTTTGAAGAGACAGATTTTGATTGGGAGAATATGCTTGATGACTATACTGGAGATTCTACTGATGCACAAAAAGAAGCAGTTGCCAGACTGATGTACGCTTGCGGTGTATCGCTCGAAGCCTCTTACGGTGTCAATGAGACCGGTGCCTTCTCCTTTATAATCCCGGACGTGCTGCGCACATATTTCGGTTATGATTCAATGGTACGTTATTTACAGAGAGACTTTTTCTCCAATGAAGAATGGGAAGATATCATATATAAAGAAATATCAGAGGGAAGACCGGTGCAATATGGCGGATATACGAAAGATGAAGGCGGACATTCTTTTGTTTGCGACGGATATGACGGAAACGGGCTTTATCATATAAATTGGGGCTGGGGAGGTTTGTCGGATGGATATTTTTCTCTTTCGGCATTGAATCCTGATGATCAAGGCACCGGTTCGTATGAAGGCGGATACAATTATAGCCAAGACGCCATTGTGGGAATACAGCCTCCCACGGGAGACAATCAGGAGTTTTCCCTGTTATATGTAATCGGAGATGATAATTATGATAAAAGCGGGTCTTTTGAATTAAAGTCTCTTCCAGACATAGACGGAAATATGACGTTTTCATTTCCAAACGGATGGCTTGCCAACAATAGTCTGTTCTCCCAGACATATAATATTGGAGTAAAAGTTGTTGATTCAGATGGAAACATTATTGGCATAATGGAATCCATTTCAGGAGAATTGACTCTTGACGGGTATAAGAGAGGAGACATGTATATGGATTGGGGTGACAATCAATTGATCTGGGATTATTCTTTCAAGACTTCGGCTGAACTTTATTATGGTCTTAAAGAGGGCACATATTCGCTTATTCCTGTATATAAGACTTCAAAAATGAACTGGAGTCAGTTATATACCGATAGCACACCTCATTTTGCAACGGTAACAATAGGAAATTCAGGGATCGAAGACATTGCTACGGATAAGGTGTCAATAGCTGTAGATGGCAGGAACATCATAGTGAAAGGATTATCTTCGGATATCAAGGTTGATATATACAATGTTTCAGGAGAAACGGTAGATTCTCAAAAAATGATTAATGGAGAAGCAAATATCGAGCTTCCGGACAATGGGATTTATATTGTCAAATGCGGAGCCAATGTCAGAAAAGTAATTGTAAAATAAAAACTACAATGAAATTAGATGATGCGATATTAAGCAGGACAACACTTTTATTGGGGGAAAATGCCATGAAATGCATTGAAGAAACCAGAGTTTTAATCTTTGGCGTAGGCGGTGTAGGATCATGGTGTGCCGAAAGTCTTGTCAGATCCGGCATAAGACATCTTACAATAGTAGACAGCGACAACGTGTGCGTAAGTAATGTAAACCGGCAGCGTATGGCAACTGTAGATACCATAGGTAAGGTAAAAGTCGAAGCTTTGAAAAATGTTCTTTTGACTATTTTACCGGATGCAGAGATAGAGATTCGACAAGAAGTTTATTGTGAATCTACAGCTGACAAATTCAATTTTGATGAATATGACTATATAATCGATGCGATAGATTCTTTAAAGGATAAGATTTTGCTTATAGAAAATGCTACAAGGTCGAAAGCAAAGTTTTTTTCATCCATGGGAGCGGCATTGAAGATTGACCCGACAAAGATAAAAGTGGCGGAATTTTGGGATGTCATAGGTTGTCCTCTTGCAAGGGCGCTAAGGCAGCGATTTAAAAAATTGAAACGACGCCCGTATAAAAAATTCAAATGTGTCTATAGTGAAGAGCTGTTAGAGAATAAGGGATCGATTGAAGATATTACATATGCCAGTGAGGAGGCGTCATTACCACTTCAAAGCGAGCGGGATGCAGCCAAGTCGCGTGTAAATGGTTCGATCATGCATATAACCGCTATTTTCGGATTGACTCTTGCCGGTCTGGTTATCAAAGATATTTACGGAAAACAGTGAGAGCGAGACAAAAGTTCTCGCTCTCCAATCTTACCCTTCACTATTTGACCGGGTCTGAAAATCTTGAGAATTACGAGGCAATGTAACTTTCACTTTTTCAATTTTAGCTCCATCCATTGAGACAACTTCGAAACGAATGTTGTTCCAGATTATAGTTTCACCCGGTACGGGAATATGTCTCAATTCCTCAAGTATGAGTCCGCCGAGAGTAGAATAAGACGCCGGCTTATACAAGTCTTCGAGTTCAAAATAATTGATAAAATCATAGAATTGTATCCGGGCATCGACCACCCACTCATTATCTTTATTTCTTTTCACAATGCATGTGTTTACAGATTGCTGAGGCAAAGCACCTACTAAGCCGTCAAGAATGTCACTTGGCGTTATAACTCCCGCTATGTCTCCGAATTCATCACAAACAATTGCAAAATGAACATTTTTAGCTTTCATTTTGTCGAGGGCGTCGTATACACTCATCGATTCAGGAAAATATTCCGGTTCACTAATTACTTCTTTTAAGGAAAAATCCGATGAATTCAACTTAAGGATAAGTTGCTTTAAAGACACTATACCACAAATACTTTTTTTTGATCTGTTGCAATATACGGGATAGGCATTATGGAGCTCATCCGACAGTTGTTGTGTTATCTCTTTCATCGTCATGTCAAGGTGCATAGAGACAACATCAACCTTGGGTGTCATGATCGAAGAGACTCTCAGGTCGCCCAATACAAGCGCACGTTCCATTATGTCTTGTTCCACTTTTTTTACTTCTCCGGAATCTGTGCCATCCTGTATAAGCGATTTAATTTCCTCTTCCGTGACATTATTGTCTTTATCTTTGAGCCCCAACAGTTTTACAATAATTGACGTGGAAGCTGACAGCAACCACACAATTGGCATTGCAATAACCGATAAAAGATGCATAGGACGCGCGACGATCTTCGACACTACATTGGCAGCCGCGAGTCCGATTCTTTTAGGGACAAGTTCACCTATGACGATAGAAAGAAAGGTGACAATCGCAACAATTAGGATTTGACCAATTATATGGGCACTTTTCGGGTTGAGACCAAAATTCACAAACAGATTGCTAATCTCTTCTGACAATGCGGCTCCTGAATAAAGACCGGTAAGAATTCCTATCAATGTGATTCCAATCTGAATGGTAGATAAAAATTTATCCGGATCATCGGCAAGTTTCAGAGCTGTGTCTGCGCTCTTGCTTCCATTCTTCGCATCAGAAATAAGACGTGATTTTCTTGCAGAGATCAAGGCAATCTCCGACATTGAAAACACACCATTCAAAAGGATAAGAAAAATAATAATAATAATGTCATTCATATGGGCAAGATATTTATTTTCTAATCAGACGCCAAAGTTCACCGATCCATAATACTATAGATGTAACGCCAATAATTATAATCCAATCGGTTATAGCAATAGGAGCCACACTAAAGAACTGACCTCCAAAAGTAACTATTATTATCTGTCCCACCACAATAATCAATGCAGTAAGCCCAAAACCGGAACATCCTTTTAGATCAAGTGCAGATTTCCCGGTTTCAAACGCACGCGCATTAAACATGTTCCAAAACTGCAGGAAAACGAATGTGGTGAAGAATATGGATAATTCATAGTTTGTCAATCCTGTATTAGAACCAAAAGGAACGCGTCCTATCTGGAGCAAGGATGTTATGTCTGTATGTTCAAGATAATAGAAGAATCCAAGCAACATAATAAAGAATATTATACCTGTGGAGATAATATCTTTATACATTGAACTATTTATGATGAATGCAGCCCGAGAACGAGGCTTATCTCTCATTACAGACTCAGAGGGCGGGAGAGAGGCAAGCGCCATAGCGGCGAATGTATCCATGATAAGGTTTACCCAAAGCATTTGAGTTACAGTAAGCGGCGACTGCATTCCCATGAATGCTCCAAAAAGGACAATCAGACAAGCCACGACATTGACCGTCATTTGGAACAGTATGAACCTTTGGATGTTCTGATATAAAGACCGTCCCCACATTACGGCACGACCTATTGAGGTGAAGGAATTATCAACAATAGTTATGTCGCTCGCTTCTTTAGCCACGGATGTGCCGTCGCCCATGGAAAGACCTACATGTGCCGCCTTTAAAGCAGGCGCGTCGTTTGTGCCATCACCTGTAACCGCCACAACTTCATTATTGAGCTGTAGGGTTTCCACAAGACGTTTTTTATCCATTGGTCTTGCCCTGGCAATGATTTTAAAATCTCCTACTTTAGAGGGAAGCGAGGAATCAGGGATCTTTGCAAATTCCTCACCAGTGATGATATTGTTATCATTATCTATATCATCGTTCCATAGTCCAATTTGTCGGGCTATTTCCTTAGCTGTGCCCGGGGTGTCGCCTGTAACGATCTTCACTTTGATACCTGCGTCGAGCACCTCTTTGACTGCTGCAGGCACAGTTGCTCTAACCGGATCGGAAATTGCGGTTATGCCGATAAATGTCAGATTATCAGCAATAACTCTTTTATCATCGATAGTCTTGTCTCCATCCTTTATTATTTGATAAGCAAAACCTAAAGTGCGCATTGCTTGTGCCTGATATCCAAGAAGCAGGTCGTCTATTCCTTGTTTTGAGACTCCTTCAGGATAGTGCTTGCAAAGACCGAATACAATTTCCGGCGCTCCTTTTACATAAAGAATTTTAGTGCCTTCTTCATTCTTAACGATAGTTGCCATGTATTTCCGTTCTGTAGAGAAGGGTAGTTCTTCTACCATAGAGACTTCACTTCTTAACTTATTATAGTCTATGCCTTGGTTTTCAAGCCATAAAAGTAATGCTCCCTCCGTAGGGTTTCCAAGAACTTTTGTCTTTTCAGATGAATGATCCAATTCTGCAGTAGAATTTACAGCGATTCCTTGATAGATATATGAAGCGTCTGATTGGGGAATAAAGAAATCCGTTTTATAGACACGCATCTGGTTTTCTGTAAGAGTCCCAGTTTTATCAGTGCATATTACTGTGGTCGCCCCCATCGTCTCACATGCGTGCATTTTACGGACGAGATTATTGGATTTCAACATTCTCCGCATGGAATAAGCCAATGACAAAGTTACAGCCATAGGCAATCCTTCAGGTACGGAAACTACGACAAGAGTTACTGCCACCATAATAGATTGCAACATATATGATATGAAGGGCATCCATTCAAAATCATAATTTGTGAAATAAACTATAATTCTCCCTAAGATTATGACAGTAGCGAGAATGTAGCTTATTTTTGAAATAAGTTTTCCAAGCCCGTCCAGTTGTTCGTTAAGGGGAGTCTTTACAGAATTATCTATCTGAGCAGCTGTAAAAACTTTACCATTTTCAGTAGAGTCGCCAACTGCCAAGACTTTCATGATGCCATGGCCTTCAATTACTCTTGTGCCTCTCAGAACATGATCTGACGGGAAGGTAGCCTCATTATCGAAATGTGTGGGGTCAGTTGTCTTTCTACAGGAAGGCTCTCCGGTTAGAGTTGATTCGTCGACACTCAGTGAAGAAGCGTCTAAAAGTATACCGTCTGCAGGAATGTCATTCCCCGTATTAAGCTTGACTATGTCGCCAACGACGACATCCTTTTTGGGGATTTCAGTCATATTCCCTCCTCTTATCACTTGAACAGGCTCGTCGTCATTGACTTGATTTAACAGATCAAATTCCTTATCAGCTTTGTATTCAAAATAAAAGGCAAGACCGGTGGCAAGGAAAATAGCAATAAAAATACCTACCGGTTCTATAAAAGAATCAGCTCCATGACCTAATCCAAAATAATCATAAAAAGAAATTCCAAGAGAAAGGATTCCGGCTATGAGAAGGATCAGGATTAAAGGGTCTGAAAACTTGCTAAGGAATTTTTTCCATAAAGGCACTCCGGGAGGAGGGGTGAGTATATTTATACCATTCCTTAAACGGCTTTCGGTTACTTCTTTATCAGAGAGACCTTCGAATGATTGTTTAGTCATTTTAGATATGTTTATTATTCAATTTTTTACGAAAGATGAGAGTTTTCTTCTTCTAACTTTAAGTGATCTTGCCATACTTAAAGTTTTTAAGTATCTAAGAAAACAAAATATACAAATGCCAGCCATATATCGTGGCAACCTATAAAGCCGGTCATCAGTCGTTATGGAACCCCATAATTCCATCTTCACGGCTTCATATCCCGCTCACACTATAAGCCAATCATATGCACATTTATTTTTCGTAGGTGCTTATAATTTAAATGAAACAGTAATAAAAAAAGTTTAATTATCTTCTGACCGGTTTTTCATGGTGAGAGAAACTGCGATAGAATGTCGGTGCAAGATTTAATTTTCCAGAAGCCCTCAAAAGTTTTCTAAGAGATGTGATAAACTCCTGGCTTTCTTGAAGTACATTCAAATATACGTACGCAACCGTCATATTATCGGTGTCACCCTTTTGAAGGAGGTCATAGACATCGCGTGTGCTGTAAGAAAGGTCATCTTTAATTTCACTGCATCTTTTTCTTAGCTCGTCGATAACTTCAGGTTTACTTTCCTCAATCTGGGAGCATGAATCTTCCAAAACATTTTTAATGCGTTCACACAGTTCTATAAACGATTGATGAAATTCTTTCGGAAGAGGTCTGAAATTATTTTCAACATGCTCTTTACAAACCTCATTTATTCGTCGAAGACTATATGTCATAGACATTGCCATGTTGTTGCTCAAGTGGAACCATGTGCTTTTTTCAATAGCTGTCTCCGGACTGACTCTTCTCATGCAAAGTGTGAGTTTGCGACGTTGAGATTTCAATACTTGTTTTTCCGTATCTAATGATTTTTCTGACCTTGACAGTAGTTTAGTGTCGTCATTGATAAATCCTTTAGTCACTTCATCAAAACTATTTGCCGCAAAATTTAAAAACATCTGCTGCTTTTCATTAATATATATTATAAGCAATTTCCATACATCTGCAGAATTTTCTGATGAAAGAATGGTCTGGAATAAGCTGTCACTTTCTTCTGACATTCTTTTCTTACGGAATTTAATATTGCTCCTTACCAGCATCGCGAGGGCAATTAATCCTCCCGCAATCATTACCGGAACTCCTCCCATATGCATGAGACATACAACAATCCCTGCACCCATAAATGCAACCGCAGCAGTAATAAACCAGCCTCCTATTACAGAAATTACGCCTGTAATTCTGAATACGGCACTCTCTCTTCCCCAAGCTCGATCGGCGAGAGAGGTGCCCATCGCAACCATGAAAGTCACGAAAGTGGTGGATAACGGCAGTTTAAGAGACGTGCCTATTGCTATCAGTATTCCCGCAAGCATTAGATTGACGGATCCTCTTACAAGGTCGAAAGCAGCCCCGTCTTCCTCTTGAGTCACGGAAGAATCCATTCTTTTGTTTATCCAGGATTTCAAGCTTTTTGGGGTTCTTTCGCTTATCCAGGAATGTACGTTTAATGCAGCCCTGACTAATGAACGTCCTAATCTCGAGGATCCGAACATTTCATCTCCTTGAGATTTCGAACTCAGACCGACAGTTGTCTGTGTGACTTGTCTTGCTTTTTTTGATGTAGCCAAAGAGACAACCATAATCGTGCCTGCACCGATAAGGAAGTAAAACGGAGTATTCGCAGGACCATTGAGACTACTCATCATATAACCATGAAGATTACCTCCACCTGACGACATATAATCCTGATATGAAGAAAGAGAAGTTAGTGGAACTCCAATAAAATTCACAAGGTCATTCCCTGCAAATGCCATTGCAAGAGAGAATGTTCCCAATAAAACCACTACTTTGAAAACATTTATTTTGCACCAATGAAGGATTTGCATCAACACCGTAAAACCAATGAATGATACAGACAATATGATTGCGGTGTTGTGATCTATCCATGATTTGAGCTCAGGAGTCATGATTGTCAAATCCTTTATCCCTTTGAGCAGCATGAAATAGACAATTGCCGTGCAGGCAACTCCTCCAAATAATCCTATTTTCCATTTGAGTTTACTTTTATATTCAAAAGTAAATATCAAACGGGCAAGGAATTGAACGAGAGTCCCGAATATAAATGCTATCGCAACCGAAAGGAATATACCCAATATAACAGACAATGCCTTTTCTGTGTTAAGTAAGTCACCGATCCCAATCGTGCTTTCAGGGGCAGCAATTTTGAAGAGCGCCACTACAAATGTGGCTCCAAGCAGTTCGAAAACCAAAGATACGGTTGTGGAAGTTGGCATCCCCAATGAGTTGAAGATGTCAAGAAGAATAATGTCGGTAACCATGACAGCCATGAAAATTGCAATGACATCATAGAAAGACAGATTTTCCGGGCGGAATATTCCATGTCGTGCCACATCCATCATTCCATTGCTCATCACAGCACCGATAAACACTCCTATAGCCGCCACAAAAATGATTCTTTTGAAAGAAGCTGCTTTAGACCCTACCGCAGAAGTGAGAAAATTCACTGCATCGTTGCTAACTCCCACGGAGAGGTCGAAAATGGCGAGTAGAAACAGGAAAATTACAATACCCAAATAAAGTAAATCCATAATTACTGAATTTTAGTTATTTCATGGAGCAAAATTCGGGTAATTATGTTGAATGAATATTAATAATATGTTGCTTTTTTGTTACAGAGAAGTTAAAAAACAGGAATAATTTGGAGCAGCAAATGCATGTTATATCGTATTCTTGACAGCGAGGTTAAAATTGAATGTAAGTCCGTTAATACTCGTTGCCTTTATGTCTCCTCCATGTAGGAGTATGGCATTTTTCACTATAGACAGTCCAAGACCTGTTCCTCCTGCAGCACGTGAACGACCCTTATCAATGCGATAGAAGCGTTCAAAAATATGAGGGAGGTGTTCTGAAGATATCCCGCAACCATTATCGCTTACCATAAAATTCCCTTTAGAATCAGCTTTGATAGTCATTTGTGATGCACCGCTGTAGGCAATGGTATTTCCTATTAAATTGCGGAATATTGATTCCAAAAGCTGACGATTTCCATCGATGTGCAATTCCGGGATATCAACCACTATATCTATATCTGTTTTTAATTTCTCTTCATCAACTATGTCATGTATTAAAGCTGAGAGGTTGATATCGCATTTTTCAATCACCTCCCTACCTTCATCCATTCGGGTGATTGCAGACACATCTTTTAAGAGAGAATTCAGACGTAAGGTGTTCGCTCTCATGCGATCAAGATATTCTTCTTTTTTTGACTCTGAAATCTCGGGATGATCTTTCAAAAGGTCAAGGCAAACTAAAATGGATGCCACAGGTGTCTTCAATTCATGATTTATATTATTGGTCAATTGCTTTTTCAAACGGACTTTATCTTGTTCGAGCCTGAGGGCTTCCTTATGTTGCTCATCTCGTTGAATGTATAATTTTACTATATTTGTTGCTATATTTCCAAGTTCATCGTGAGGGAATGATTCCCCGGAATATATCCGTTCACCTTTTTCAGCCTTTTCAGCAAATTTACTTAATCTTTCAATACTTAAAGAAATCCTTCGGGTTGCAAAAAAACCAATAAGACTCATGATAACAGTAAGGATAGCCATAATCCAGAAAGTAGAACTGTCTGCTTTCAAAAATTCAGACAGATTATGTGAATATGGCACTGCAGAACGGACAATGATTCCATTTTCTCCAAGTTGAGCGGAATAAAAATAATTTATTTCATCATTTTCCGACAATCTGTCTACGGCATAACCTTCACCATTTGTTCTCGCTTTTAAAATTTCAGGTCTGGAGTTATGGTTGCCTATAGGAAAGGGGGTTTTATCATTGTTATCGTAGATTACTTTCCCGTCATTGTCAATTAGAGTGATGCGCAATTCATCTACAGGTGAACCGATCCTTGCTACGATATCATCAATTTTTTCACCCTGGTCTAAATCTTCCAATATTCTGAGATTGTGCATCTGTAATCTTGAATTCAGAAGTTTTGCCTTAAAATCTTTTTCCCTATGATATTGGAATGTCATTGAAGCACCGACAAGAATCCAGCAAATGGCAAGCAGTGTCAAGAATACTCGGGTTTGAAAGGATAGTTTAATTTTGCCAGCCATAGCCGTAACCGGAACGTGAAATTAGTTTTTTACTGTAAGGTGCTATCTTGTTTCTTATTCTTGTAATATGTACGTCGACAGATCTGTCAACCACTACCACATTCTCAGGCCATATAGCGTTAAGTAATTCTTCACGGGAGAATATTTTGCCCGGATGTTCAAGCAAAAGTGCAAGGATTTCAAACTCCTTACGTGGCATTTTTATATTTTTACCATCAACAGTGCATGTAAGAGTTTGTCTGTTGCATACCACGTTTCCATCCTTTTCTATTTTTTGGGTTCTCCTTAACACAGCCTCAATGCGCGCTATCACATTTTTAATTGAGAATGGTTTAGATACATAATCATCTGCACCGAGATTAAGCCCGGCGACCATATCTTCATCAGTGTCTTTTGCAGTTAAAAAAATGATAGGAATATTGGCGGTTTCAGGATTGTGTTTTAGTTTTGTGGCAAGTTCAAATCCGTTCATGCCGTCCATCATTATGTCAAGCAGGATAAGGTCATAACCTTCGATATGATTTTCAAGCGCAACTTCGCCGCCGGGAGCTGTGTCGGCTTCATATCCTTCCAATTCAAGATATTCTTTCAAACCCTCGCGGAGAGTTTCTTCGTCGTCTACAATGAGTATTTTTGATTTTCCTATATTCATGTTGCAAATATAACTAAATTTAAAATGATTAACAATACACTTTCTGAATTCATAAAGAATGGCAATAGATATCCAACACAAGTTTTTGTAACCATTATAAACGAAATATGACAGATTGTAGTTATATTTGCAGTGAAATATAGTTATGATGATTGAACAAATAAACACTAATTCATTCACTCTCGCCCTTATGCTCACAACGATAGCCGGATTATCTACCGTTGTAGGCGCTTCGTGTGCCGTTATGGCAAAAATTAGCAATAGGGGAGTGCTTTCATTGGCATTGGGGATATCTGCAGGCGTAATGATTTTCATATCCTTTATGGAGATCTTGCCGGAATCTATCTCTGATCTTCAAAATGTTTTCGCAGATAGTAATGGGAAACTGATAGGTTTATTATCATTTTTTATAGGGTGTGGCATTGTAGCTTTGATAGATAGAATTTTGCCGGGACATGAGCATACTCATTGTGCACATGTTCCTGATTTGAATCGAGCAGAATCATGCGAGGCGAATTTAAGCATGAAACGACAAGGAATTATGCTTGCAATAGCTATAAGCATTCACAATTTTCCGGAGGGAGTGGCAACGTTTATCTCTTCACTCAACGGACTTAACATAGCATTGCCGATAGTTATCGCGATCGCCATACACAATTTTCCCATAGGAATCGCTATTTCCATTCCTATTTATCAGGCAACAGGCAAACGTAGCGTGGCTTTATTGACAGCTTTTTTATCAGGAATGGCGGAACCATTGGGGGCTCTTATAGGAGGGTTGATATTGATGCCGTTTTGGAGTGAGGCGATCAGCGGAATACTATTGGCTGCGGTTGCCGGAATAATGATATATATTTCATTTGATGAATTAATTCCAAGTGCACTTAAGTACGGGAAGCATCATACTATGATAGGTGGAGTTATAACCGGTTTTATTCTGATGGCGCTTTCTCTGGAATTATTCTAAGAGTATGTTTACTTTTAACATTAAGAAATCTTTAGAAAGAGTTTTTGGTCTGTTTTAAGCCTTCATTCAGTTGTTATGGAACCCCATAACTCCTTCACTCAGTCTCAAAACAACCTCAAAAACTCTT
>CAJTZQ010000049.1 GCA_910583795.1 uncultured Muribaculaceae bacterium | reverse complement strand
CTTGGCTCCTCGGAGCCGTTAACAAACTCTCAAAAAATTACCGAAGTATTGTTAAAAAATATGATACTTATTATTGATGACGATAGTGCCATAAGGCTTTCTCTCGGACTGCTTCTCAAACGTGCAGGGTATGAAGTGGACTATGCTGAAAATCCTGATGAGGCACTAACAAAGATACGTGCCACAGAGTATGACTTGATACTCATGGATATGAACTATACCCGGTCCACAACAGGTGAGGAGGGTATAGAACTGTTGATGAAAACCAGGATTTTCCAACCCGAAACCCCGGTGATTCTTATCACTGCATGGGGTAGCATCGAACTCGCGGTTAAAGGGATGAAAGCCGGTGCATACGATTTTATCACAAAGCCGTGGAACAACCATGTGCTTCTTCAGCGTGTGAAGACAGCCCTAAGCCTTAATTCAAAAGAAGATCAGACCCCAGAATCTTTCAACCGTGGCGGCATTATCGGCAACAACAAGTCTCTTCTCGAACTGCTTTCAACCGTGGAACGGATAGCGCCGACAGACGCTCCCGTGCTTATCTTAGGTGAGAACGGCACCGGCAAAGAGATGATCGCCAATGCCATTCATATCAACAGCAAAAGGAGATCGGCACCGTTTGTAATGGTCAATCTTGGAGGTATTTCTCAATCTCTTTTTGAAAGCGAGATGTTCGGTCATGCCAAAGGTGCCTTCACAGGTGCGGTGGCGGCACGGAAGGGTAGGTTTGAGATGGCTGACAAAGGAACTATCTTCCTGGATGAGATAGGTGACCTTGACATGAGTTGTCAGGTTAAACTGTTAAGGGTGCTTCAGCAACACACTTTCGAACCCTTGGGCGACAGCCGCCCTAAAAAAGTAGATATCCGGGTGGTGTGCGCCACTAATGCCGATCTTAGTTCGATGGTGTCCCAGCGTACATTCAGGGAAGATCTTTTTTACCGTATCAATCTAATCACCCTTCGCCTGCCGGCATTGCGTGAACGAAGGGACGACATACCACTTCTTGTGCGTCATTTCATATCGGAAGTCGCCCAACGCTCCGGAACCGATATCCCGGAGATATCTTCAGAGGCAATGGAATTTCTTTCCCGCCTCCCATATCCGGGCAATATCCGTCAACTGAAAAATATGGTGGAAAGAGCTGTCCTGATAGGGGGCGACCGTCTGGAGAAAGAGACGTTCTATTCCATGGAAGGGATAAATGCGGATTCAGTCGATTTGAAACCCGCGGGTACTCTCGACGATATGGAGAAACTTGCTATAGAGGAAGCGTTGGCGAAGTCGGAAGGTAACCTGACGCAGGCATCGCGGATATTGGGTATAACCCGCCAGACCCTTTACCGCCGTATGGAGAAATATGGAATGAGATGAAAATATTGTTTTTTCTAATATCAGCATGCATCATGGCTGTAGGGGCAATCGTATATTTGCTCCCTCCGGAAAAGTTGTGGTGGATATATGTGGCGTGTAGTATAGCTATTCTCCTACTGATTTTGCTGTTGAGAAGCGTGATAATGCCCTCGAATACTGCAATGAGGGGTATGGAATTGATAGCGGCACAGGATTTTAATAACCGTCTTACGAAAGTAGGGGAGTATAATGCGGACAAGATTGTAAAACTGTTCAATTCATTGATAGATAAATTGCGCAACGAACGGTTACGCAATCTTGAACAAGACAGCTTCCTGCGTCTGCTTATAGATGCCTCCCCGATGGGGGTGATGATGCTTGACTTTAACGGGAAAGTCAGCATGGTCAACAGATCGATGTTGAAGATAACGGGCATGCCGTCTGATATCGATGCCGTGGGTTGCTCGTTGGAAAATCTTCCCACCGATCTTGCACATAAAATGGCTGAAGTTCCTTTGGGGGAGAACAGGATAATCCGCAGGGGAGATGTGAGGATGTATCGTTGCTATCATCTTAGTTTCGTTCAGATGGGATTTCCTCGCCATTTCTATCTTCTCGAGAGCCTGACGGAAGAGGTGATGAAGGCTGAGAGAGAGGCATACGAGAAAGTGATACGCATCATATCGCATGAGGTTAACAATACTATGGGTGGTGTGAAATCGGTTCTCGAATTGCTTCATGACAGCACAGATGAAGACGACGTCAGGGAAGTGATTGAAAGTTGTGATGACAGATGCGACAGGATGTGCTCGTTTATCAGCGCTTATGCCGATGTGGTGAAAGTGCCTGAGCCTGTGTTGCGTGAAGTGGATTTGAACAAGGAGATTAACTCGATGCTTCCGTTTCTCAAGGAGATGACAGGGGAGAATATTTCATTGGAATTTCATTCTCCTGACAAGGTATTGGAAGCAAATATCGATATTGCGTTGATGCAACAGGTGATCGTCAATGTAGTTAAAAATGCAGTGGAAAGTATCAGCGGTGAAGGATTTGTGGAAATATCGGCAGGAGAAAAAGATGGAGGAATCTGGATGGAGATATCCAATAACGGTAGTCCGATTTCCGAAGAGGTTTCCCGCAAGTTGTTCAGTCCGTTCTTCACTACCAAGAAAGAGGGCAGAGGCTTGGGACTTACCTTAATAGGAGAGATACTTAAACGGCATAAAGCTCGTTTTTCACTCCGCACCGGTTACGACCGCATAACACGCTTCCATATTGATTTTTAAAGATGGTCTTTGGTCTTTGGTCGATGGTCTATGGACTTTGGTCATTAGACATTGTGCCAATTTAACTTAAACCAAAGACCGACAACCCTTAGCTAATTAGTAATGAGTAATGAATAATTAGTAATTAACGAAAGGCAATTGCTAATTAATAATTACTACTTGCTAATTGATTTAGCGACCAACAACCCAATGAAACGAATCGGAATATTAAGCGACACCCACGGCTGCTGGGACGAAAGGTACGCCATACATTTTAGCGGTTGCGACGAGATATGGCATGCCGGAGATATCGGCGACTATGGAATTATTGAGCGGCTTCAGGATGTGGCTCCTACGGTACGTGCCGTAAGTGGCAACATAGACCATGGTATGGTGAAGAGAAAGTGCAAGGAGTTGGAAATTTTTCAGGTCGAAGGGGTGAAAGTATTGTTGACCCATATTGGTGGTTATCCTGGTAAATGGGCGAAAGGTATGAAGACGCTGTTGAAGGAGGAAGGCATCAATCTGATGGTCGACGGGCATTCGCATATCCTGAAAGTGATGTTCGACAAAGAGTTGAACCTTCTCCATATCAATCCGGGGGCGGCAGGTACTTCAGGATGGCATCGTGTGCGCACATTGATAAAACTGACAATCGACGGCTCCGACATGCGCGATTGCGAAGTGATAGAGCTCGCCCCCGGCAAATTCTAAAGATGTTTTTGGCTAAAACATTTTTGATTATGGCAAAAATGATGTAATTTTGTTGGAGATGTGGAATTTATGTGAGATTGGTTTTGTAGTAAACTTGATTGCAATTCGATTGAACCTTAAATTAACGACTATGGAAGAAGTATATTATCCAATTGGCGAACAGAACTTTGAGAAAATAATTACAGGCGGCTGGCTTTATGTTGATAAGACCGGTTTCCTGAAATATTTTCTGCGCGGAGGATATTTCTTCTTAGGTCGTCCACGACGTTTTGGCAAAAGCTTGTTTTTGTCTACTCTGAGATATTTTTTCGAGGGAAGGAGAGACCTTTTTAGGGGTCTTGCCGCCGACTCATTAAAATGGGACTGGGCGCCGCATCCCGTGTTTTATCTCGATCTTAATGCATGGGGTTACTATGAATCGAATGCAATTGACCAGGCTTTAGACACACACTTGAAAGAATGGGAAGAAAAATATAACGTCAATGTTGATTGCTTTGAAGATTTTTCAACCCGACTTAGGAATGTGATCAG
The DNA here is from genome assembly GCA_910583795.1 of uncultured Muribaculaceae bacterium. Taxonomy (GTDB): domain Bacteria; phylum Bacteroidota; class Bacteroidia; order Bacteroidales; family Muribaculaceae; genus Lepagella. The sequence continues at coordinate 23,511 of CAJTZQ010000049.1, read as the reverse complement.
AAAGGCTTTTGAAACGACAGGCAAACGGGTCGTTATCCTTGTAGACGAGTATGATAAACCATTGGTAAATACTCTTGATGATAAGAATAGATTTGAAGCCAACCGAAATAAATTGGCAACTTTTTATTCCGGATTTAAAAGCTGTGCCGAATTTATCCACTTGCTTTTTCTGACAGGAGTCTCCAGATTCGGGAAGGTTTCTATATTCTCCGGTCTTAATAATATACAAGATATTTCTGTTTTAAAACAATATAATGCCATCTGTGGAATATCTGAGTCTGAACTTGATAACAATTTTCGGGTTGGGCTTCACAAGTATGCTGAAAATTGGGGTTGGAATGTAGATCAGGTAAAATCTGTTTTGAAAAAGTGGTATGACGGTTATCATTTCTCGGAAGGTGCTGAAGATATCTACAATCCTTTTTCTCTCTTGTTGGCATTAGACCGCTGTCGTACGGAGAATTTCTGGATTGATTCAGGAGGAAAACCTACAGTTCTGATAGAACCTCTCAAAAAATATGGCATAGATCTGAATGTCTTTTTCAACGTGAAATGCACTCGTGAGGAGTTGACAGGGATAGAGATTGATTCATCCCAGCCTATAGCTTTGTTTTATCAGAGTGGATATCTGACAATAAAAGGATATGATCCCTTTGCTGACTTGTATACCTTAGGTATTCCAAATGGGGAAGTAAAGAGAGGTTTTCTACAATACCTGTTCCCTGTTTACACGTCCCTCAAAAAGCAGGATGTCGCTTTTAATGTTTACCAGTTTGTGCTTGAATTTGAATCAGGGAATGTAGAAGGCTTCATGAAGCGTCTGACAAGCCTTTTTGCTTCGGTCCCTTATGAAATGGAGATGCATTCTGAGAGGAACGTCCATAACGCTCTACTTATGTTGATGATTCTCGTCGGACTTAATGTCCAGACAGAATACCGCACTTCTGACGGTCGTATCGATTTGTTTGTCAAGACACAAAAATATTATTACATCATCGAACTTAAACTTGACGGCACAGCCGAAGAGGCATTGGATCAGATCAGAAGAAAGAATTATGCGCTCCCGTTTGCTTCAGACGGCAGAGGTATTATAGCAATAGGTGCATCATTCTCAAAACAGACCCGTACAATAGACTCTTGGAAATCAAGTTTGCTTAATTGACCCTCACAGTCAATACTGTGAGCCGATGACGAGAAGGGCGAGGCTCAGGAGGAGTATGCTGAGGTCGATCAGCTTTGGCTTTATATTTTTTTCGTGAAGGGCGATGACTCCGTAGAGGAAGCTGACAATTACACTTCCTCTTCTTATCATTGATACGATCGCTACCATCGAACCGTCAAGCGACAAGGAATAGAAATAAGCCATGTCGGCAACCGTAAGAAATAGTGCGATACATGGAATTGTCCATCTCCATACAAACTTATCACCAATCTGCTTCTTGTTACCTTTGATAATCGAAATGGTGATGACCATTATGAAACATTGGTAGAGTGAATACCAACCCTGTACCTCTATTGGTGAGAATGATTTCAATAGATATTTGTCGTAAAGCGCACTTACAGCCCCTAAGAATGTGGCGCCGATCGACATCCATATCCATTTCGAATGTTTTATCGAAAAACCTTCCTTAGCTCCGATGCGGGATATGAAAAACAGCGATGCAAAACCGAGGGTTATGCCTAACCATTGAATCCAGTTGAGACGTTCACCGAAAATCAGGAGCGCCCCGACAAGGACTATAACCGGACGCGAAGCATTGATTGGCCCTTGCACCGTCAGAGGAAGATGCTTGATTGCAAAATATCCTAACAACCAGGATCCCAATACAATCGCTGATTTAAGGAGTATCTGGAGATGACCTGTCACAGTGTTCCCGAATCCCCAATTCCCATGAGATATTCCATCAATAAGGAACGGCGACATATATAGCGCTCCGAAAACAGTATTGAGCATGAGAACCATGAGCACATCGTTCCCTTTTACTGAAAGCTTTTTAAAAATGTCATAAAACCCGAGACAGAGAGCGGAAACCAAAGCTAATATGACCCACATAAAATAGAGTGATTGTTTGTTTCTGTTATCAGCGTGCAAAATTACAAAAAAATCCGCGACTCATCCACGAGCCACGGATCTAATTTAATTAACTCTATTTATAATTGATCGATGAATTACAGATTATTGTCTGAGCAACGAAGAGCCGTTGTCTCTGTTGTTCAGCCCGCGGCGCGAAGTGCGGAATATTGAACCGAAATCAGCCTGATAGACGAACGAGATACAGATCATGTTGGCATTGTTCTTTATGTATCGGAATCGATAGCCGGGGTTGGACGCTGAATAATCCCATGAGGGATACTGAGTGCCCTTTTTACTAAACATATAATACCAGCCGATATCTAATGTCCAATGTTTGTTGGGAGAGTATTGGAAGTCAAGCGCGTCTCCGTTCTCTTCTTTGCTTACTGAGGTTCCCCAAAGGCTCTTCCCGGGGAATTTTCGCCAGTAACTGATCGTGAACGGACCTTTGTTCCACCAAAGGTTTATAGAGCCGTTGACAGAATTAAGCCTGTGTTCCCAATTATTACCTTTAGATTTGTATGACTCGTAATATAAGTTAAGGTTCGCACCAAACATCTTTGCCAATCCGTTAAAGCCGAAACTCAATCTTCCCATGAGGTTTTGTTGTGATTTGAAATTTTGACTGTTTGAAAGGAATTTACCGTCTCCTTCATAGGTGACATCAGAAAATGTGGGTTTGTCAATATGGTTGATGCTAAACATTGCTCCGGCAGTCCATATCCCTTTTTTGAAATTCAAGGTCACGCCGTTGTAAAAGGCGTCGCTGACTTTGAGGTCTGGATTTCCATTGCTGATCATGTAGAGAGAGGTCTGTTGAGGATAGTCGGTCAGCGATGCAAGCCCAGGGATTGAAGGAGAGTAGTTGAACTGATAGATGAGAGTCCACATCTGATTGATGTTCCAGCTTGCAAGGGCTGATGAAAGATTGCGTATGAAATGGCGTTTGTTGAGGTCGTTTCGCATCCAAAACAGTTTGGCTCCAGTAGCAAATCTAAGATATACCGGACCTGCCTGTTGGGTGAGCTGAAGGTATACGTAATTGTTGTTTTCTGTCAATGTGGCTTTATAGTCGGTCACAAGATAACGGTTGTCGTTACCTGAAACGGTATTTTGGTAGCCGGCGGATAATTCTGTCAGTTCGCTGAAAGTATGCACGTAGCTGATTTCCGAAATGAGAGAACGACGTCGGTTGTCAGTGTCTGTTATGTAGGATTCCTTTTCTCCGTCCTCGAAATTTTCAGTTAAGGTCCTGCGGTAGTCTGTATTTGATAGTGTCCCTACCACCTCGAGTTCGAGTGAATTTTTGCTGTTGAAGTCTTTGCGTAGATATAGGTCAAGAGATGGTGTAAAGCTTTTGCTGCTTGATTTGGATTCATTGTGATAGTCTCCATTCAGAGAGTCGTGAGTGTCTCCTTTAGAACTTCTGCCATCGTTAAAAATCGCAGCATTGAATGTTGCAGAAAATACCAGCGATTCGTCAGGACGGAACACATATTTTAGATTTAGAGGATTGTTGAGATAATGGAAAGGGGATTTTGAATTGGAAGTGAGATCCACTCTGAATTTATCTCCTATCAATGAAGACTCTGAATAGTCGTATACTTTGTTGTAACTACGCCAGGAAGGATTGTAGGAAAGTGTGAACTGGGAAGATCCCTGGTGGTATGAGCCTCGGATATTTCCGTCTACGAACCCCGTTGTAGGGCAACCACGTCCCCAGATATAGATGGATCCACCGTCGTCACGTTTTTTCAAAGATATATTGATGAAACCGCCGGCACCTTTATCGGCATATCGAGCCGGAACGAATCTTGAATATTCCACCTTTGAGATATCTTTTGGATTGAGGGCGTTGACATCATCCTGTGTTGAAGGGACACCATTGATAAGTATGACCACACTTGATCCCATTACGCTCATCGAACGGTTTACAGGATTGACTTCGAGACCATCGAGCTGGAGCTTCCTTAGAAGTGAGAGTGCGTTGGATGATGCCTTTATATCCATAGATGACGGAATGACAATTGTTTTCCCTCTTGATTCTCTACGTGATTCGGCAGTGACCACCAATTCCTGGAGTCTGCTTGTAGGAGAAAGATATATGTATCCTAAATCCATATTCTTTTTTACACCCTCAAGAGTGATTTCATAGTCGGCAAACTCCGGAGATTCAATGCTGAGCCGTAATGTTTCAGCCTCTTTACTTTCTATTGAAAATACACCTGTTTCATTTGTTTGAGTTGCCATGATCTGTTTCCCGTCGGCAAATAATTTGCATGATGCACCGATTATAGCAGTGGAATCGTTTTCCGACAACACTTTACCAAAAATTTTGACATCTGCAGAGATTGACTGGCATGTAAATAGAAACAATGCAATCAATACCTCCAGGCGAAATATGGAAAGATTAGTTAATTTGAAATGGGACTGGTTCATTTTGTTGTAAAAATTATAAACAGAAAGCGATTTGTTTCGCTTTCTGTTTATAAAGACGCAGTGATTGTTAAATTGTGACAAGAAAATTAAAGAATTTTGAATATTCTCATTTATCCGAAAGAATTCTGCTGATTTCTTGCTTCAGGATATGATGGGCTGGAGAAGCCATGTCTCCGTGGTTATATCCGTCGAGTTTATATATTTTTACATCAGGATGACCTGCCAGTTTCATCATTCTCCACATGTAAAGGTTTTCTTCGTATCTTCCAAAAAGTTCTTGTTCTGCATCACCCGTGATTATAATATAAGGAGGGCAATCTTTTCTGACATGGAAGAGAGGTGCGTGATTATCTACGTATGGGGTCAATTCTCCGATACCTTTGCTCTTGCGATCGGAAAAGTGAGTTATGACCTGTCCGCTGAAGGGCACAAGCGCCGCTAATGAATCTGCGTCTACACCATATTTTTCAAGCCATTGCTTGTCAAGCCCTATCATACTTGTGAGATAGCCTCCGGCGGAATGCCCGGAAACAAATATCTTCTTAGGGTCGCCCCCATATTTCTCAATGTTGTTGATAGTCCATGCAACGGCTTCCGCAGCGTCGTCGATACATTGTTCTACATCCACGTTTGGAATTAATCTATAGTTTGGAGCCACCACCACATATCCATGATCCATCAACTCACCAGGAATGAATTTGTTTCCACCGGTAAGACCTCCACCATGAAACCATACGATTACCGGCATATCCTTCCCTTCAGTGTGATAGTGAATGTCAAGTTTTAATCTTTCTTTTGAGTAGTCATCGGCTTTTGAAGAATAAGGAATGTCAAATTGTGTGGAATATTGACTCTGTGCGTTAAGGGTTATAAACGAGAGTAGATAAAATAAATTAATAAGCAAGTATTTCATATCTTTTTGTCAATTGATTTTGGCGCGAAGATAAGAATTTCGTCCTTAAAAAAGAATTTTTCGCTAATAAAAAAGTTTTTTTCAAGCATTTTTTAAATCTTTTGCGGAAAAATTTCTGTAATTAGGATTTTATAGCTAATTTTGGCAAAAATCCAAAAATCATTTAACCGATACCACATGGCAAGAAAACTTCAAATAAGAGACTTGACGCTGCGCGATGGCCAGCAGTCATTGTTTGCCACTCGTATGAAGCAGGAGAATGTTGACAAACTTCTTCCTCTTTACCGCGAGGCTAAGTTCTATATCATGGAAGTCTGGGGCGGTGCAGTTCCCGATTCTGTGATGCGATACCTTGGTGAAAGTCCGTGGGACCGCCTCCGTTCTTGCTCCAAGGAAATGAAGGGTATATCTCTCCTTTCTGCACTCTCACGCGGCAGAAACCTATTCGGGTATGTGCCTTATCCCGATTCAGTGCTTGAAGGATTCTACAAGAAAGCAATTGAGAACGGTCTTAACGTGATGCGTATTTTCGATGCACTCAACGACCTCGACAATATCAAGAGCTCGATCAAGATGATCAACGAGTTCAATGGCCTTAACGGTAATGTTGCTATTGCTGATACAGCCGTTTGCTATACCATCGACCCTAAGGGAACACCTGAAGAAGAGAAGGTTTTCACCGACGACTACTTCATCAATAAGGCTGTCGCTATGGAGAAACTTGGAGCGAAGATGATCACTCTTAAGGACATGGCGGGTCTTGTTAATCCTTCCCGTATATATACGCTCATGCCCAAATTGAAGAAGGCTCTTAGCGTACCTGTAGATTTCCATACCCATTGTACACCGGGTTATGGCCTTGCTTCAGTTTTGACAGCCATTATTCAGGGTGTTGATATAGTCGATACAAATATATGGTGGTTTGGAGGTGGTTCAGCCGCTCCTGCAATCGAGCTCATCGATATCTTCTGCAAGAAACTCGGTGTCGAACTCGAAGTCAATATGGAGGCAGTGGCAAAGATCCGTCATGAACTTAAGAATGCTCGTAAGGCACTTGCCGATTTCGATCTTAATAAAGACAAGTGGCAACGTGACTTCGATGAGGCGTTTGCTGTTATGCCGCCTGAGATCGATGCTGAGTTTGACCGTGCCATCGAAGCTGCAAAAGCTGATAAAGAGGATGAACTCCTTGATGCATGCCATAAGATTGAGGCATATTTCGGTTTCCCGAAACCTAATGAGATTGTTAAGAATGCAGAGGTGCCGGGAGGCATGTATTCAAACATGGTTGCTAACCTTCGTGCCCTCAAGGCGGAAGACGTTCTTGAGGAAGCTATGGCTCTTATCCCGAAGGTGCGTCGTGATGCAGGTCTTGTTCCCCTGGTTACCCCTACAAGCCAGATCGTAGGTTCTCAGGCTGTTTCATTGGCAGTAGACCGTCGTGCCGGCAAAGCTGACTATACAAATAAGAGCAATCAGTTTATTGCTCTTGTGAAGGGTGAATATGGCAACACTCCGGTTCCTGTAGATCCCAAATTCCGCGAACAAATCACAGGAAGCGCTGAAGAGAAGCCTTACGACGTCACTTCTTATCAGCAGCCGGAAAATCCGGCGCTTGATCAATTCGGTGGTGTTAAGCTTGCTCAGAATGAAGAGGAAGAACTTCTCCTTGCTCTCCTCCCTGCGGTAGCAAAAACTTATCTCACCAATAAGCGCAAGGCTGAATACGAGGCTAACAAAGCAAATTCTCCTCAGGCTAAGGAAAACAAGGAAGCTGCCAAGAGTGAGGTTACAGGTCCGGTATTTTCAGCTCCTATGGGAGGTACTGTCATGAGCATCAAGGTTAAACCCGGCGATACTGTTAAACCCGGCGACGTGGTTCTCGTATATGAGGCTATGAAGATGGAAAATGACCTTGCTTGCGACATGGGTGGTGTTGTTAAACAGATACTTGTTTCAGAGGGTGATGTTATGGCAACTGCTCAACCTCTCATCGAATTTGCCGGTGAAGGTGAATCTGCTGACGCGCCTGCTGCCGGTGGCGCAGTTATGGTGGCTCCTATGGGAGGCACAGTGATGTCACTTAAAGTTAAGCCCGGTGATTCAGTCAAGGCAGGCGATACGATCCTTGTTTACGAGGCAATGAAGATGGAAAACAATCTCGTTGCAGACCGTGACGGTGTTATCGCTAAATTCCTCGTTGGCGAAGGTGACGTGATGGCTACAGACCAGCCGATAGTTCAGTTCGCCGGTGGCTCGGCTTCTGTCAAGTCAGCTCCTAAGGTTGTTAAGACAGTAGGTGCAGACGGCAACTACAAGGTTGATCCGGTCAAGGGATATGATATCAATAAGGCTCTTCACCCGGTTGAAGGTGGAACAGGAAAGGCTCCCGCAGGGCTCCGCACACGTAAGCTCCAGACCGCTACAATAAATGTAGCTCCCGGCAAGGTTGTAGGTATTACCGTTCTTCCCGACGGTTCTGTAGAAGTAAATATGGATTAATCACAAACAATCCTCATAAAAAATGGCGTCTTGAAAACCAAGACGCCATTTTTTATGAGGATTGTTGACAATTCAAATTAAAAACATAATTATCAATTATCAATTGACTAAGTTTATTTGATATTCGGATTGAGTTTGTTCCAATCCTTGATTGGAGGAAGCACACCCATTTCTATCACTTCGTCACGAAGCTTGCAAAGGTGTTGATAGCTCTTTTCAAGCTCGGCTTCCTCTTCAGGTGTACCCTTTACAGGCTGTATTGTAACACCGTTCTTGTCAACAGTAGTTTCCATAGCCATCATGATATGGTTAAACTTGCCGTTGTCTACGTATGTTCCTACAGGCCAACGGAAAGGTTTGCCACCCATGGCTGCGGCAATCATCTCAATAGAGAGGTAAGCCGGGCTCTGGAATGATGATCGTCCACGGAGATCGATGATATTCTTACCGCCCTGGATCACGCGTACTTTCATCTTTTCCCATTCTTCTTCCGGAAGCACTTCTGTACCGATGATTTCAGTAAGTGGTTTGCCATTGATTGATGTAGTCGATGCGAAAACTGCCATCTGTTCACCATGACCGCCGTATGTGCGTGAATTAACTACTGTATCAGGATCTATCTTCAGATATTTGGCGAGTTCGTTGCGTAGACGTGTGCTGTCGAGCGCTGCGAGAGTGGATACCTGAGAAGGTTTCAATCCTGAATAAATAAGGGTGATAAGACCGGTTATGTCTGCAGGGTTAAATACCACAACAACATGCTTTACTTCCGGGCAATATTCTCTAATGTTCTTGCCGAATTCTTCAGCGATCTGGGCATTGCCTTTTAGAAGGTCTTCGCGGGTCATGCCTGCCTTACGGGCTGCACCACCAGATGAAACTATATATGCCGCTCCCGTGAAGGCTTCTTTTACATCGTTGGTGTAAGTGATGTTCATTCCTTCAAATCCACATTGCAAAAGTTCTTCCGCGACACCTTGCAGAGCGGGGAAATAGGGATCATACAAGCAGATATTCGGGGTCAGTTTCATCATGATTGCAGTCTGTGCCATATTTGAGCCGATCATGCCGGCGGCACCTACAATCAAAAGCTTTTCATTTGATAAGAAATCCATTTTATTACAAATTTTAGTTTGTATGCTGTTTACACATATAACATTCTTGGCAAAAAATCGGATATGAAAATTGAATATTTTAAGCAAATTTAAGTGAACATAAGTGTAATCTTTTGATAATTGGCAGGTATTGTTTATTTTTGCCATAGAAGTTAAAGTTTAAACAACTTCCTTGGGTTATTTCAATACTAATTGGTGAAGACGTTGAATAAAATAGTAGTTGCCCCTGATTCATTCAAAGGGTCTCTTTCTGCCTCGGAAGCGGTGGACTTGTGTCGCAATGCAATCTCTGAGGTGTTTCCGGCTGCTGAGATTGTGGGACTTCCGCTTGCCGATGGAGGTGAAGGTACGGTAGAGGTGTTAAGAAATTCTTTTGGTGGAAATATCATTGAGTTGGAAGTTGAAGGACCCTTGGGCGAAAATATTGTCGCGCGCTATTTGCTGTCGTCAGATTGCAGGGATGCTGTGATGGAGATGGCTCAGGCAGCCGGATTGTGTCTACTTCTGCCCGACAAAAGGAATCCTTTGTTGACATCCACTTATGGAGTAGGGGAAATGATTTTGGATGCCATAGGTCGTGGATGTCGTAAAATATTTATGGGAATAGGGGGGAGCGCGACTAACGACTGTGGAATGGGTATGCTGAGGGCTCTTGGTTTCCGGTTTCTGGATAAAAATGGTAATGAACTTTTGGGAAGAGGAAAGGATTTGGAATGTGTTGACAAGATTGATTCGCAATATGTCGATCCTAAAATAAAGGATGTGGAATTTGTGGTAGCTTGCGATGTGGATAACCCTTTGGTTGGGGAGAGGGGTGCCTCGTTTGTTTTTGCTCCGCAAAAGGGCGCTGACCATGACACGGTTTTACGCCTTGAAAACGGAATGAGAAATTTTGCCGGGGTTGTCAAAAATGAATTGGGAAAAGATGTCGCTGAGATGCCCGGGGCAGGTGCTGCAGGAGGTCTTGGTGCGGCGTTTGCCGCATTTCTTGGCGCGAGATTGCAATCCGGAATAGATATGGTGCTCGATGCTGTCGGTTTTGATAAAAAAATAAAAGGTGCAGACCTTATCTTGACAGGAGAGGGTAGTGTTGACAGACAGTCTTTAATGGGGAAAGTGTTGAGTGGAGTTCTGAAAAGAGCGAAGAATCAGAACATACCGGTGGTGGCGGTATCCGGACAGGTAAAAGACTCCGAAGAGTTAAACCGCGCGGGATTTGCCGCCGTCTTTCCGATAGAAAGCGGGTCAGTCTCCCTCGAAACAGCCATGTCCAAATCTTATGCATCCGCCAATCTCGTCCGCACGATCCGACAGATCCTCAATTTGCTAAAAAATATACGATGACTCTTCGTTCAGTAGCCTTTTTCGTTCAGTCGACTTCTTCCCACTGCACTCCTCCCCAATACCTTTCCTCCTCTTCCAATTATGCATTATGAATTATGCATTATCAAAAAGGTGGTCATTGATTAAGGAAATCATCTGAATCGGCTCCTCACAGCTTACCACATATTGCTTACCGTTCTTAAGCTTGATAAGGATACATTGGTTGCGGTTGCCGTAATACCCGAAATAGGTGCCTATGATTATATCGTTGAAATAACCCCAGTAACCCAAGAAACCGCCACTTCCGCACAACCGTAATCCCCCTGCAGATGGAATGCAAGTGTCGGCTGATGAAATAAACGAGTATGGAATAATTTTTGACTTAAGAAACCGGTGGATTATAAGGGAGCTATTTGTAGTCTCAATACTTGTCGGAAAATAGAAAAGGCTAAAACTGATAAGAGCGATTGAAATCACCACGAGTGCCCATAACTTACTTTCGTTATCACGGCATGACACTATCCCGATGATAAGAAGGATAATCAATGCAAATGTTATGACTTTGCAATATGCGCTGAGAGTTACTTTGCTTTTCATAAGAAGGAATAAGTTTTAAAGTTGTTATTATTGAGAAATTGAAGTTGAAACGACTTCATTAAGCATCCGTCAGTCATCATCTTCAAGAATGAAGATCGATTCTACCGGTTTGGAAAAGAAGCGTGCAATTTTAAGTGCCAGGGGGGTGGAAGGAAGAAACCTGCTTTTTTCAATCGCGACAATAGTCTGTCGGCTTACTCCAACAGCGTCTGCAAGCTGTTGTTGAGTTACCTCCTTTTCGGCACGTTCCACCTTAATTCTATTCTTCATCTCCTGTAATTTTATGAAATCGATGCATCTCAAGACGGAATATGAGAACATAGATTATAGGAAACAGCACAAGATTAGCTATTGCAAATTCCATGAATTCGACACCGTTGATCATGATCGTACTGGTAATAAGAAGGATTACATAGACGTAGAGAGCATTTAGAAGAGCCGAAAGTCTTATTGCCCTTGTCATCTCGTCTTCAGATTTTTCTTTTGAACAGACTATAAGCAGCGACCCCAATGCTATTCCAATAATAACGGCATCGTTTACCACTGTTTCAAGAATACCGGTCAGTCTTAATACATCCACATAAATGAGAAATCCGGCAATCAAGGCAGGAATAAACAAAATCCATCCCAAAATGTGGAATGCAGGAGGGAAAAGCAAATTTTTCATATTCAAAACTTTTAATTAAATAGTATTCGCGGTATTAGCGCAATCAAACACATGTAAGACCAACTATCCGCTTTAATCTTATAACGCTCAAATATCTATAATATTTTACAAAATGTAAAGTTTTATTTACATTTTTCATTGAATTCCCATTAAGCCATTAGTTAAACATGGATACATACATCAATATATAGTTAGAACATCAATATATAGTTAGAAGAGTCTCAAATCATTCCGGAGGAATGATTTGAGACTCTTTTTATTTATCTAATAATTAGTTAAGCTATTTTGTTGCTTGTTTATCTTCCTTTGCTTTTGATCCGCGCGGAGCTGTCGAGTTCAAAAGCAAAGCTTTTGTTCCTCTGCACTCAGCTAACAAATCCCAATATAAAAGAGTAAAAATTTATACATTATGAATTATCAATTCTCAGAACATCCTTTGTGGGCAATTGGTTGTTAATAATATATGGATTTGTTTTTAACCGATATTCTTACTGTATGACAAATCTTAATTTTAAATTCAATGTTATGAAAAAATCTTTATTGCTATTGATGTTGCTTTGTTCTGTGATTGTTGGAAAGGCACAGGTTAATATTCCTTATCAGGAAATCAAATATAATGTCAACTACCATTGGGGATTAGTAGATGTTATGATAGCGCATGGGGTTGTAACTTTGCATGCTGATAATAATCGCTTTAACGCCACTCTCGACGGCAGCAGTATCCCCTGGGAGGGGAGGGTCTTTTGTGTGTCAGACACTCTCCAGACCATCATGACTCCGGGCGATGGCTTGAGTAAGGAAACTGTCATCTATCAGAATGGCTGGTATATGAAACCGAAAGTATCTTCTTATCATTCCGGCAATTTCGATCCCACCAACCCTCCAAACTATAAAAACATCAAAGGCGAAGGAACATTGAATGCCAGTGGGGAGACTATGGAAGCTATAACCGTCACTTCAGACATGTTGGGGTTGTTCTATTATTTCCATGAACTGGATTTTGAGTCGATGAAATCCGGTGAGGTAGTGACAATCCCGATCACAGTAAAAGATGGCAATCCTGAAAAAGTGGTCATCACCTACAACGGTAAATCACAATATAAGATCGATAACATTTCATACCCCACCTATAGCCTCAAATTTGAATACAGCTATAAAGGAAACATGAGCGGCTATCCCGTAGAAACGCAAGTAAGTGCCAACGACCGCATCCCGCTTCTGTTCAGCGCAACCCTCCCGGTCGGACACGTTGAAATGATCTACAACCCCTGAGACGTTAAAAAATATTAAATAAAAGAAATCGTTAGTTTTTTGCAAAATTATGATATAACCGTTGTTAACCTATAAATGTAGAGCACATGAACAGATTGTATGTATTGCTTTTGTCCTTATTCGGATTAAACGTGTTAGGAATCTGTATGGTGCAAGAAGCTCCAAAGTTGAAAAAACTTAAACCTACAAAATATGAAATTGTCGACACCACTAAATTAGCTATGATATATGTGCATCAGACGTATGATCCGGTTTTAGATAAAACCAAATCTGCCGATAAGATGCTATCGATCGGTGATAAATATAGTATGTACCGTTCATATGGAAATTATAAACTTGATTCTCTATTCTTCGTCCTTTGGAAGTTATGGCTACATTCAAATGGATGTTTTGACAAGACTTGCAACGGAGTCCTGCAGTGTGATCATTTGATATCTTGAAAGTTAATTATGACTTATTAAAAATAAATGCGGGTTACCACAGCAGAAATCCCGCATTTATTTTGATAAATTATGTGCGACGGCAGATTACATGGCAAAGGCGTTGAACCCGCCATCTACGACGGCTACCGTGCCGGTGACAAATGACGATGCTTCGCTGATGAGATACTGGATTGTGCCGCACAGCTCTTCCGGTTTGCCGAAGCGCTTGAAGGGGGTCTGACGGATCACGTCGGCACCACGCTCTGTAAGGCTTCCGTCTTCATTGGTAAGCAACGCACGGTTCTGATTGGTTATAAAGAAGCCCGGAGCGATAGCGTTCACGCGTATCTCAGGAGTGAACTTGGTCGCGACTTCATTTGCAAGGAATTGGGTGAAATTGCTTATCCCTGCCTTAGCCGCGGCGTATCCCATCACTCTTGTCATAGGGCGGAATGCAGCCATTGAGGAGAAATTCACAACAGCGCCTTTACCTCTTTCAACCATTGGCTTGAGGAATATCTGGGTCGGCAGCACACTTCCGGTAAGATTCACACCGAGAACTTTTTGAAATGCCTCAATGTCGATGTCAAAGAAATTTTTACCCGGAGGGATGGTAGCTCCCGGCATGTTCCCTCCTGCAGCATTCAGAAGAGCGTCTATACGTCCGTATTTTGCAAGTATGTCGTCACAATTCTGTTGGAGCACGGCTGCATCGAGCACATCTGTCGTGAGAAACATAGCGTCACCACCCTCTTCCAGGATTTCATTTACAATCTTGTCTCCTTCCTCTTTACGGCGACCGAGTATAGCCACCTTCGCACCCTCAGCGGCAAGGTGACGGCTGATGCAGGATCCAAGCACACCTGTGCCACCTGTGATCACTACAACCTTATCTTTTACTGAAAACAGTTCGTTCATTTTATTGATTTATTATTTTGATTCCGTTCCTACTGTTGCCATCACTCCGGCAATCTCGCCGAGGGCGAGCATCCTTCCATGGAAGGAGTATCCGGCGTTATACCCCATCTTCTCATCCCCGAGCATGAGCGGGGCATGATCCACACGCATCGGCACTCCCGGCCGGGTCTGCTCGAAAATGCGCACCACCTCTATAAGACGGGGATCCAGATGGCTTGATTCCTTGAAATCGCCGTCAGGCATAACCTTGCATATGCGGGCATGGACGAAATGGGTGCGCTTCGCATATTTCTTTGCAAGCTCCACCACATCGTTATGTGCGCCTGCGCTTAAAGAGCCGGCACAGAATGTCAACCCGTTGTGGGGATTCGGCACCGACTCTAAAAACTTCTGGATATCATCGTCGCATGTCACTATTCGCGGGAGTCCAAGAATTTGCAACGGCGGATCGTCGGGATGCACACACATGTCTATCCCGTATTCGTCACACACAGGCATTATGGAATTAAGGAAATATGCCATATTGTTGCGGAGTGCGTCAGCGTCTATCCCCTCATAAAGTTTAAGAAGGTCGCGGAACTTCCCTACAGGGTCAAGATCCCCTTCTGAAATATTTCCGTTGACAAACCCCTGCGTCTTGACAATGATGTTATCCACCAGTCGCTTTTCAGCTTCCGGACTCATGAGCGGCTTCACTTTCTCATTCATGCGCCGGAGGGTCGCATCGTCATAATCTTTTTCGGCATCTTTTCTCTTTAGGATGTGGATGTCGAAATAAGCAAACTCCGCCCGGTTGAAATATAAGTTGGAAGTGCCGTCGGGATTCGGGTATTCAAGGTCTGTGCGTGCCCAGTCAAGGACAGGCATAAAATTATAGCAGATAGTCTTCACTCCGGCTTTGCCGAGATTCGCAAGGCTTATCTTGTATTTTTCGATCAGTTCGTCACGGTGCGGACCGGCATATTTGATCTCCTCGCTCACCGGCAAACTTTCCACCACCGACCAGCGCAGACCGTGGCGGGTGATGAAATCTTTCATCTTGCAGACTTCTTCTTCGGTCCAGATCTCTCCGTTCGGAATGTGATGAAGTGCCGTCACAATCCCTTCCACCCCGATCTGGCGGAGCATATCAAGAGTGATCGGATCATTAGGACCGAACCATCTCCATGTCTTTTCCATTATGTCAGAATTTAAAATAGTTTTTAGTGTTATAATAGCATATATCTTCCACCATCTTTCCCACTCTGCCGATCTCTTCTTGAGGTATTAACCCCTTCTCAAGATCTTTGCCAAGAAGATTGCAGAGCACACGGCGGAAATATTCATGTCGCGGATAAGAGAGGAAGGATCTTGAATCTGTAAGCATACCGACAAAACGGCTGAGAAGACCTTGCATGGAGAGCGCGTTCATCTGTGCCTCCATGCCGTAGAGCTGGTCGTTGAACCACCATCCTGAGCCCATCTGGATCTTCCCGGGGACACTGCCGTCCTGGAAATTAGCGATCATTGCCGCCACCCAGGTATTGTCGGCAGGATTAAGGTTGTAAAGAATCGTTTTGGCGAGACGGTTGTCGGAATCGAGTGCATTGAGAAATCTTGCCACGCTTTCAGCGCAACGATAGTCGCCTATAGTGTCGAATCCGGTGTCGGGACCAATCAGATTAAACATCCTTGAGTTTACATTACGCAGAGGACCGAAATGGAATTGCTGCACCCATCCTTTATCATGATTCATACGGCATAGGTCAAGAAGAATAGCAGTCTGGAGCTTGATCGTTTCATCCAGTTTAAGCCTGTCCCCTCCGCGAACTTTCTTAAAGATAGACGCAGCCTCTTTCTGTGTAACCTCCGCCCACGGGAATGAGCTTACACCGTGATCAGCAACTGTGCAACCCTGGGACGCAAAGAAATCATGTCGATTTTTCAATGCCTCCATGAGGTCGTCATATGAAGTGATTGGTATGCCTGCAACAGAGGAAAGGGTGTCAAGATAGGCATTGTAGATTTCAGGATTGTCTATAGCCATACTCTTATCAGGACGCCATGCGGGCAGAACCTTAACACTGAATTCGCTTTCACGGATCTGTCTGTGAAATTCGAGAGAATCAACCGGATCATCTGTAGTGCAGACCGTTTCCACATTGTAGCGCAACATCAATCCGCGTGCAGAGAAACCGGATTGTGCCAGTTTTTCGTTACAAGTGTCATAGATTTCGCGTGCCGAAGATGGGTTGAGCACCTTTTCTATTCCGAAGGCAGTCTTTAATTCAAGGTGAGTCCAATGGTATAGCGGATTTCTAAGGGTATAGGGTAGTGTTTCCGCCCACTTTTGGAATTTATCCCAGGGGGAGGCATCACCTGTTATATATTTTTCCTGAATTCCATTCGCTCGCATCGCTCTCCATTTATAGTGATCGCCACCGAGCCAAAGTTCAGTTATGTTGGAGAAACGTCTGTCTTCTGCAATCTCTTTTGGGGAAAGATGGCAGTGATAGTCTATGATAGGGAGGGGGGAGGCATGAATTTGATATAATTCTTTTGCAGCTTCTGTTTCCAGAAGGAAGTCTTCGTTAATAAAAGGTTTCATTTATTGAGCACTACGAGTTTATATTTCGGTACTAAAACTTTCATCATTATCCAGCTGAGGAGATATGCTGAACCTGCGACAAGGAACACAATCATATATCCTGCGTTTTTACCTTCGTATCCTAAAAATTGGAGTTTGACATCGTCGGCGTAGGTGAAGAGAAGTCCGGCGCCATAATTGGAGCAGAAGCTTCCAAGACCGCTGGCGAGTCCGGCAGCCCCAATCACAGTGGCTACTACAGATTTCGGGAACATATCGCTCACCACATTATAGACGTTGGCGCTCCAACTTTGGTGGGCGGCACACATAATGCCTATTATCGCCACCGGAAACCACATTGATAGGTTGCCGAGTGGCATAACGAACCATCCCGATAAAGGGAATACAGCAAAGATAAGTAATGCTTTCATGCGTCCTGAATAAGGATTCAGTTTATTTTTGTTCATGTAATATGTCGGAAGATAGCTGCCGAAAAGAGAAAGCATGGAGATGAGATAAATGAGGAAGATGGCAATCATTCCTTTCGTAGAAGCTGTAGAATAACCGTAAACTTCACTTATAAAAGCAGGTGCCCAGAAAAGAAGGAACCACCATACGGAATCGGGTAGAAATCTTCCAAGGATTACCGCCCAGGTCTGGCGGAATGTGAACGCTTGTAAAAGACCGATTTTTGAATCATTTTGGATTGTCTCTTCATTTTTGTCGTAAGTGTCTTCCATTTCGGCTTCCTGATGCAGATCCTGTTCGATATAATCAAGTTCAGCCATATTCACATATGGGTTGTGACGAGGTTCTTTATAAATAAATACCCAGACCCCCATCCATATAAACCCTAACACTCCGATAGCGAGAAATGCCATTTCCCAACCATAATATTTGGCAATAAGGGGAATTGTGAAGGGAGCAATCAAAGCCCCGATCTGCGCTCCTGAATTGAAAATGCCGGTGGCAAAACCTCGGTCTTTCTTTGGAAAATATTCGGCAACAGCTTTTATTGACGAAGGGAAGTTGCCTGCCTCTCCGACTGAAAGAACCACTCTTGCGGCTATGAAGAGCCAAACGCTGACCGTGGTGACCATCACGCTTATTGATGCAGTGTTTTGCAAGGCAAGAAGATTCTCACGCGCTCCTAAGAATGACAGGGTCCAGTCTCCTGTAATAATTCCGTCAGTCAGAATGCCGCAGAAAGCATGAAGGCAGGCTCCTGTCGACCATATACCGATTGACCATAGATATCCTTTCTTTGTGCCGACAAAATCGATAAATTTGCCGGCAAATATCATTGCTACAGCATAGACTATTGAAAATATGCCTGTGATTCTGCCATAGTCGGCATCTGTCCAATTAAACTCGGGAGCGATAAAATTTTTCCAGGTCAACGATAATACTTGGCGGTCAAGATAATTGATAACCAATGCGACAAATAACATACCGCATATCACCCAACGGTAGTTTGTCTTTTTTTTTGAAGTATTCCCTTCGGCACATAGTGCGGAAGGGTAGGACTCTAGATTCATGTGGGATATAGGTTAGTAGATATGAAGAAAGTTGAGAGAGGAGAAATAGAGAAAAGGACACGTGGTGATGAACTACACCACGTGTCTCGCAAATTATTTGTGGCAGAAAGATAGCGCTTCACGGCATTTTGCCGTGATCCATGCCCAATCTTTCTCTGCAATTTTATCTTTTGGGAAAAGTTTGGAGCCCATACCGACAGCGAAAACCCCTGCCTGAAACCAGGATGAAAGATTTTGCTCAGTTGGTTCGACTCCACCTGTGACCATGATTTTTGACCATGGCATAGGTGCGAGCAATCCTTTGACCATCTTCGGGCCGAGCACATCACCAGGGAAAAGTTTGCAGACATCGCATCCTGCTTCCTGCGCGAATCCGATCTCGCTGACACTACCGCAACCCGGCACGTAGGGCACGCCACGTCTGTTGCATACTTTTGCCACTTCCGGATTGAAGAGTGGACCGACCACAAAATCGGCACCAAGCTGCATATAGAGGGCGGCTGTGGCGGGCTCCACAATAGAACCTACGCCGAGTGCCATTTCAGGACATTCTTTAGCCACGAATTTCGACACTTCCGCAAATACTTCATGAGCGAAATCCCCGCGGTTAGTAAACTCAAAAAGGCGTACGCCGCCGTCATAGCATGCTTTCACCACGGCTTTCGCTATTTCAGTATCCTTATTATAGAAAACAGGGACCATAGGGGCGGACGCCATTTTGTTGAGCACATCCAATTTATTGTTTCTTGCCATTTTCAAATTATATTAACGTTGCACTCTGCCATTTGCGCTTCCACCCGCAAGTGCCTTGACTTCAGATTCCGACACAAGATTAAAGTCTCCGTTGATTGTCTGTTTGAGGGCTGAAGCCGCCACTGCAAATTCGAGAGCTTCTCCCTGGGTAGACATTGTGAGAAGTCCATGGATGAGACCTCCGGAGAAAGAATCTCCTCCACCTACTCGGTCAACGATAGGATTTATATCGTAACGTTTGGATTCGTAGAAATCCTTTCCGTCATATATCATCCCTTTCCACCCGTTGTGGGTTGCTGAATAGCTTTCTCGGAGTGTGGAAACCACATATTTGAATCCAAATTCCTTTGCCATTTCACGGAATATATTTTTATATCCTTCAGCATTGGTTTCTCCGCTTTCCACATCAGCATCAGGCTTGAATCCGAGGCAGAGTTCAGCATCCTCTTCGTTACCTATGCAAACATCGACATATTTCATAAGCGGGCGCATCACGGATTGTGCTTTCTCTGACGTCCAGAGTTTCTTACGGAAGTTCAGGTCTACGCTTACAGTGACACCATGACGTTTTGCAGCTTCACATGCAAGACGAG
This sequence comes from uncultured Muribaculaceae bacterium, assembly GCA_910583795.1. Taxonomy (GTDB): domain Bacteria; phylum Bacteroidota; class Bacteroidia; order Bacteroidales; family Muribaculaceae; genus Lepagella. The sequence continues at coordinate 3,819 of CAJTZQ010000049.1, read as the reverse complement.
TCAATTCAGCTGCCTTATCGCTGATTGCAGGGGTGATCCCGCTCCAATGAAACCAGTCAGCTCCCTCCATAATTTTATCGAAATCGAAATCTGAAGGGTCAGCTTCGGCTATTGCGGATCCGGCACGGTCGTAGATCACTTTGGAGGGTCGCATTGATGCTCCGGTTTCACAATAATAGATCCCCACACGATTGCCGCCTCTGGCTATAAATTCTGTGTTTACTCCATATCGGCGCAGAGCATTGACTGCAGCTTGTCCGATTTCATGCGTTGGAAGTTTGGATACAAAATATGCGTCATGACCATAGTTGGCACAGCTAACAGCCACGTTTGCCTCGCCACCGCCCCAAATCACGCGGAAAGAGTCTGATTGAATAAACCGGTCATTGCCGGATGGCGAGAGACGTAACATGATCTCTCCCAATGTTACTATTTTGCTCATAATGTCAGTTTGTCTATGAAACCTTTTTATAGAATAAAATCATGAACCTTTTATTCTTTAAGTACGGCTAAGAATGGTTTTATACTTATTTGCAAAGTTAGTTATTCTAAATTATAAATTTATTAACATCGGATAAATAATTGTGTAAATGAACGGATATGATATATTATTGAAATAAAAAAACATTTTTTACCCAATAATTCTGATTTTTTACTCTAAATAAATCTTTCTTTGTAGTAATATTCTATTAAATATTCACGACATCATATTTCTTTCACGCTACGAGACAATCTTGCGCACATTGATGTTTGTTCTTAAAATATATAAGTTCGTACTTAAATGGAGAAAGCTGCGTTAATAATATGTCAAATGGAAAATGTATGAAAAGAGATAATAGAGAGGAGATTTTTCCTATAGTGGATGTTGAGGGAAATGTGATAGGACAGGCTACAAGAGGGGAGTGCCATAGCGGATCCAAGCTGCTTCATCCCGTTGTGCATTTGCATGTTTTCGATAAATCGGGAAGACTATATCTTCAGCGTAGACCGGATTGGAAAGATATTCAGCCGGGAAAGTGGGATACAGCCGTCGGTGGACATATAGATTATGGGGAAGATGTTGAAACTGCATTAAGGAGGGAGGCATTCGAGGAATTGGGGATAACGGATTTCTTGCCGGTAGAATTGAAGAGATACGTGTTTGAATCCGCGCGTGAAAAAGAATTGGTAAACGCTTACAAGACAGTTATAGACTATGATCCTGTTCCCAGCGATGAGCTTGACGGAGGTAATTTCTGGAGCAGGGATGAAATACTTTCCAATATAGGTAAGGGGATATTCACTCCTAATTTTGAGAAGGAATATATCACTCTGTTTGGTGGCAAGGAATAATTCATGTAGATTTGAAATGAAATGCATGATGTCTTAACGTGCTTTGTGCCCGTAGAGCTTTACGAAAATTAAATTTTTGATAAAATATGACGCAGAAATTTGGTAAAAGGTATTTTATTTTCCTGCTTGTATTTTTAGGTGCATTGTCGGCATTCGGTCCATTTATAACTGATTTTTACCTCCCTACTTTGCCTGCTATGGCGGATATTTTCAATACTTCGGCATCAATGGTGCAATTGGGACTGACAGCGAGTCTTTTGGGTATCGCGTTAGGACAGATTTTCTTTGGACCATTAAGCGACAAATACGGAAGGTTGCCGATTATGGTATGGTCGTTAGTCTTGTTTGCATTGTCAACTGTGGGCTGTATATATTCCCCGAATATAGAGATTTTTGATATCTTCCGTTTCCTTCAGGGGCTTGGAGGTGCAGGCGGAATCGTAATGTCGCGTTCTGTTGCCACGGATTGTTACAGCGGTAGAGAGTTGGCAAAAGTTCTTGCCATAGTAGGTGCCATAAACGGGATAGCTCCGGTTGTGGCTCCTGTTACGGGAGGAATGGTTGCAAGGTCGTTGGGTTGGCAAGGAATATTCTGGGTATTATTCATAATTGGAATTGTATTGATGATTATGTGTATTCCGTTTAGGGAATCGTTGCCAAAGGGAAAACGGGTTAAAGGATCAGCTTGGAAAGCGGCTCATGGTTTTGTTGATATTTTCAAGATTCCGGAATTCAGACGGTATGTTGCGGTTTTCGGGCTTTCCTATGGCGTTTTGTTTGCATATATTTCGAGCGCATCATTCATAGTGCAGGACCATTTCGGATATTCGGAAATTCAGTTTTCGCTCACATTTGGCACAAATGCCACAATAATAGCAATAGGATCCGGTTTGGCTATGAAGTTCAAGAAAATGGAGAATGCAGCTTTGTTCAGCACAATAGGAATGGCAGTGTTTGCGATGCTTCTTTTAATTAGTCGTTATTTTGTAGATTCATTCTTTGTATATGAGGGCTTGACATTGCTGATGCTTTTCTTCCTTGGGTTTATATTCCCTTCTGTCACTGCCCTTGGCATGGAGAGTGGCAGGAAAGCTGTGGGGGCTGCTTCAGCTGTCTTAGGTGCCATAGGTTTTGCATTCGGAGGGCTCGTATCTCCACTTGTTGGAATCGGCGATCTTATGCAGTCTACTTATATAATACTTGTGGCATGTAGTTTAGGTGCTACATTGCTGTGTCTTCAAAAAAATCCATCCTGATTTTCAGGATGGATATATAGTGTTAATGGGAGAAATTTGGTCAAGGATTTCAATAAGAAATATTTCGGCTGCCTTTTTCGCTGCAGTAAGATCATTGAAGGTATAATTGCCGCAATCTTTTGGCGTAGCTCCTGGGATCTCCCCTTCGAAATCCGCTATAAATTTGAAAGTGTCTTTGAGGAGCGGGATTATGTCTTCAGGGTTAAGTTCTCCTTGCATAAGGAGATAATTACCGGTGCAGCATCCCATCGGTCCCCAATATACAATTTTGTCTTTCCATTTCTTGTCGTTTCTGAGATAAGTGGCGGCAAGATGTTCCATTGTATGGAGAGCCTGAGGGGAGAGCGCAGCTTGGCGGTTCGGTTCCGTAAGACGGATATCGAATGTGGTGATTACATCTCCTGAGGGAGTTATGTCTCGGCGTGAGACATATACTCCACGCAGCAGACGGTTATGATCTATTGTAAAGCTTGCTATTTTTTCCATGCTGCAAAATTAGTATATTCTTGTGTTATAACAAAGTGAAACCGCCGTTTAATGACATAATAGTACATAATACTGCATAATTTTGCTGGAGTTGAATTTTATGATTATATTTGGCGTTGAAAACTAACTAAATCTTAAACCTAATGAAAACAACATCAATTTTTAGCTTATTTGCAGCATTGCTGTTATTCGTTTCTTGCGGTGGCTCAAAAGAGAAAGCTGCGGCAACTCCGGTAGATGACGATGCATTTTATGCCAATCAACCACTTCATAGCGGTCTTTATGACGCTACAAGCTATGATATAGAAGGGACTAATGCCAGAAAAGGTAAGTTTGACGGTAGAGTGTTTTTCTCACTTAGTCCTGAATTGTCGGCAATATATGTGTATGAAAATGGAAACCGTACAAAGATCGATTATAAGGTTGTGCTTGAAAAACCTTTTGAGAAGGGAGACAGCGGCATCTATCGTTCAGTAGACGTCAAGGGGCTGCCTGTAATCATTGCGCCTGACAGCACCGACTATGTTTTGAAATTTGAAAAACCAAGTGTGAAAGTTGCTATCGGATTTAAGAAGACCCCGCGCAACACTTGGTCTGCTCTTGAGACAACAGAAAGAATGAATGAACAGATTCAGAAGAATAAACAGTGATTTTTTTGTCATCAGTCATTAGTTGATTAGTCATTAGTTGATTAGTTGCCGTGGCTCAGGACCTCGTTGACACATTTTGTATCAGCAGTCCGTTG
>CAJTZQ010000048.1 GCA_910583795.1 uncultured Muribaculaceae bacterium | reverse complement strand
TTCAGGTGTTTTGGATGATGTTTTTTCGGAACATCAAACTGAACACCCTACTTAACTACTATTAAATTATACAAAAAAAATATTAATTAATCGTCTTAAGATTTGTAATAAATAACTGTTATTAATAACTTAGCGAAATAAAACGAATATATGTATTTTTCTGAGAAACATAAAGAACCACGAATGATATCGTATAAATCCTTTTATATGATATATCCGTATGCACAGAAAAATTTAAGAATTGTTATATTTTATCTGATTTCGCTACTATCGATAGCGTTCTTTCTCTCTTGTAACAAATCGGCGGATTCAGAAGGCAGTATTAAGAAAGATGGCATTGTCATTTTTCCCGAAACAATGTCTTTAGCCGGAGAAAGAAAATTTATTATAGAACCTGCCGATTACACGATTGTGTCGTATTATGATTCAACCGACTGCATGGGATGCAGTATGAAATTATCATATTGGCAGGATTTTATGGAAGAAATAGCAAAAAACTTTCCCCAAAACAAATTAAATATATTGATCATCTCCGGATTAACAAATGAAAAAGAGTTGATCACCATAAAAAGAAGAGCCGGATTCAAATACAAGATAGCAATTGACAACAATCAAATTTTCAGAAAAAGTAATAATTTGCCTGAAGATAAGAGATCTAATACCTTTCTTATAGATTCCAATAACAGAGTAATAGCAACTGGCAATCCCCTGTATGACAAAGGCATCTTTCAAGAATATGTAGATTTTATAACAAAAAATTAACCCAAATAAAAGAAGGAGTAACTCTTTTTATAATAAAATTCACCACAAATTCTAAATAACAAAATCATGAAACTAAAAATCTTATTTCTAATCGCATTAGGTTCATTCCTTTTATGTGGAATGTTCTCTACCCCTCACAATGCACAGGCATCATCAAAACCGGCATTAAGTTTGGCACGCCAAGGGCAAAGGCCACCCAATGACACAATCACTCCACCACCACCTCCGTCGCCAGATCCCGGACCGTTAACACGAGTAGAATTGCAATGCGGTGGATCGTATAGCGTTGCATGCAAGGCGCAATGCACAAAATGTCTAGCTGTATATTCCGCTTTCATCGGAGTTGGAGGATGTACCGGATGCAGAGGTGTCTGCAGTTGTGGTGGAATATTTTTCAATATGAATCCCAGATTTTGATTGCAAAAATGCACATTTTTTTGATAATTACATATTTAGAATATAATGAGTCTATAAACATATTCTGACCTATTTTAATATCGCTAATCCCTTTATATACCAATAAGTACGAATTAACGTAAATATGTATATGATGGGGTTATAGAGTAAGCGATATTTGAAGTGGAGAAGATGAAATTATGGAATTCTACAACAACTGATGAACAGCTTTATAAGTTGCCCAATAAATATATATTTGGCTTTTGTTCATTGTTTTTTGATAATCACTTATATTTTATGTACATTTTATCATAAAAAGTACTTTTGAATTTTTACTCATCCGTTTAGATGTCTAACCGGCTGAGCAAAAATTTAAAAGCAAAGTGGAAATATTGTTGTCCCAGAATTTAATTTTTTATCACATAGTTATTTTTAGTAAAACTTCAATGAAACTCAAATATCTCATATCTTATATCGTTTTTACTCAATTGATACTTATCTCCTGTAAAACCAAAGAGAGTACAGAAAGCGGACCTCCTCAATTCCCGAAAGAGTATTTAGCAGAAATCTCTATTTTAGGAGATGATCTGCTTCTCCCCGTCATTACCGATATGGCAGTAAATGATACAACAATCACAGCATTAGGTCTTCTTGATGATTATTGGATCCACCAATATGACAAAAATTCAGGTAAATATATCGGGAGATATATAAGGCGAGGTCAGGGACCTGAGGATATTGTGGGTTGTGAAAGTTTTTATAATACAGGGAACAGTTGGAAAATATATGATTATATGGCACGTCAGGTCAAAGTATTTTCAAATGATTTCTCTTTTTCTTCATTATCTGAGAAAGATTCTATTCCCAGCAAAGAATATATGGGTGCACATTTTGCCGGCTTATCATTTAAAAACGGGGGAAAAAAGCTTTTCAGTATGATTAAAAGTAAAGACGCCGACATTAAAACCGGCCTCATGTTGGCAGATGATAATGGAATTGGAACCATTAATTTTGAAACACCTGTAGATGAAGACAACGACAAATTGAAATATTTCAGATGGTATAATATCGAACTCGCTCCAAATGGCAAGAAAATGGTTGCTACATCAAATCCCGGCTGTTACATGTCTATCTATGATGTTGATGGGAATGAGATGGTCCTTAAAAGATCCAAATGCTTTTTCCCTCTTCATGTCAGTGATCCGGAAAATTCTGCAAAAGTATTCAATGAAAATAAGACTACATTCACCGCTCTTGCAGTGACGGATTCCCGAATAATTACCTGCATGGCGGACAACCCTAAAGAGGAGGACACCACCGACATAATGGTTTGGGATTGGGACGGAAAACCATTGCGAAGATATAAGACAGATAAGATTATACTGACAATGGAATTGCCTCCGAATGAAAAAGACATCATTTACGCCTTTGCCATAGACAAGAAGCGAAATAGTTATCTCGTTAAAATCAGATGTCAAGAACTATTAAAATAACGTTATTGTCTGCATCGAAAATAAACATTCTCATACTTTTCTTATTTATTCCTATAACAACAGGATAATTGCAATTGGGAACCCTCTATATGATACAAATATCTTTCAAAGAGGTATCGATTCAATTACAAAAGATTATTCCAAGCCAACAGAAGGAACGATTTTTGATAAAAACTAATTCACAATAACTTCTAACCCACAAGATCATGAAACTAAAAATCTTATTTCTAATCGCATTGGGTTCATTCCTTTTATGTGGAATGTTCTCTACCCCTCACAATGCACAGGCATTCTCAAAACCAGCCTTAAGTATAGCACGCGAAGGACAAAGACCACCCAATGACACACTCCCTCCCGCAACACCACCGTCACCAAATCCTGGTCATACTGTTATGCTTCAATGTGCAAAAGTCTCTTATGATCCATGTATTGTAAAGTGCGTTATGTGTGATGCTCGCTATCAAGCCATAGGATCAGATGGAACTTGTATCTCTTTTACCGGCAATTGTAAATGTGGAAGTATATTCTTCAAGAATGTTAAAATATGACCAGATTTGAAATCATATTTCCAGTAATTTTATTATTTCTGAGTTCTTGCAAAACTCAAATAGAAAATGGAATCGGGACACCGGAATTTCCGTTTGTAGGGGAAGCCAAAATCTCCATTTTGGGCAATGATTTAATACTTCCTTTGATTACAGATTTATCTGTAATCGACACTGCAATCATAGCAACAGGATCTTTGGATGATTACTGGGTGCATACATACGATAAAAACTCCGGTAACCCGATTGCTGACTATATATCTAAAGGACAAGGGCCGAGTGATATCCTTGGATGTACATATTTGTCAAAGGCAAAGGATGGCTGGAAGATATACGACTACATGTCTCGTAAGGTCAAACTGTATGACAAAGACTTTGCTTTTATAGGAATGTCTGATAAAGATTCTCTACTGTCATCACCAATGGACTGTAATTTCACAGCTCTTCAAATCTTACCTTCAGGTAAAAAGATTTGTTATATCGACAAATTTGAAAATGGAGATTTAATATTTGACGGTTTTTTTATGGCAGACAGTATAGGCTATAGCAAGCCGTTTTTAAATCTTCATGATGAAGATGAGATAGGTCCATTGGGATATTATATGCAATACAAATTTGCAGGATCCCCCGATGGTAAAAAATTAGCAGCAGTTTCTTCACCAGGATGCTGCTTGAAATTATTTGACACAGATGGCAATAATCTTATTTTAAAGTCATCTCATTGTTATTATCCATTGACCATTAAAAATCCTGAAGATGCTGCTCAAGTATATGAAGACAACAAAAGATCTTTCACGTCTCTGGCTGTGACGGATTCCAGAATTATAGCCTGTATGGATGAAGATCCTGATAATTATGGACCAACAGATATATTAGTCTGGGATTGGGAAGGTAATCCAATTTGCAGATATAAATCGGATAAGATAATAGTAAAATTCGCTTTATCCCCGGACAATCCTGATGAAATATTTGCATTTGTGACTGATCCGGAAAGGAATTATGCACTTGCAAAGATCTATTGTCAAGGTCTACTTAAATAGGCACCTAAAATCTATCGGAATAAATCCGGTACAGATTCCAAATCATAAAAATTATTGTACGATATGACACAGGGATCTGCTTTTTTCTGACAGATCCCTGTGCCTTTCTACATGTAATCTTTTGACTCTCTAATAAGTTTTATCAGATTAATATGTTGACGGTTTTGCCTTGGATAACTATGACACGCTTGGCGGCTTCGCCTCCAAGCTTCTTCTCTGCATCGGTAACAGCAAGCGCCGCCGTCACTCCCTCAGCTTTACACATAAAATCTGATTTCATCAATAAGTTTTAAATTATTCTTTTAAACAAAATTAGTTAAAATAATAAAAAATATGTAAAAAAATTGAGATTAATTATAAAATTTAATAAATTAGTGGCATGTAATACCTAATTTAATATTTATGAAAGCGAATATCTTATCTTTATTTACGGTCATTTTCACATCTGTTTTGCTGAATGGCTGTACATCTTCTGACGAGCCAGCAACAGAACAGGGAAACTTCCAATATGTGAATATTCCCATGCAAGCAGAGACCCGCTCAACAGCGGACAACAGCAATCATTTTGCAATTGACCTTGCCAAAACTTTTTGCGACACAAATGAGAAGATGAGCAATTTTTGCATTTCCCCGTTTAGCGTCTTTTCAACTCTATCAATGCTCGCTCAAGGAGATGACGGAGAAATCAGAGAAGAAATTCTCGGCATTATAGGATCAGGTAAAGACATTTCCTCTTTAAATGATTTCAACAATACCCTTATTGAATACCTTCCAAAACTTGACGGAAAGACCGAGTGCAGAATTGCTAATTCTCTATGGCATAAACCTCAAATGAAAGTCAAAGCGGAAATGGGTGCAATAATCGAAGATAGCTACCACGGAGTTTTGAAGAATATTGCACCTAAAGGAGAATCCGGAAAATCCGCAATTAATGACTGGATAAAGATGGAAACCAAAGGGGAAATAAACAATTTCTTGAAAGAACCATTATACAGCGACGTAGCTCTTATCAACGCAACATATTTCCATGGAGAATGGACAAATCCATTTAAAGAAGAGATGACAGAAAAGGGAATGTTCAGCAATAACAATATCTCTAAGACAGAAGTCGATTTCATGAACTCATCAATTATTACCACGTATTCAGAAGCCGACGGAGTCAAAATCATGTCATTACCTTATGGCAACGGCAATTATGAAATGACCGTAATACAGCCGGAGACAGGCAAAACAGTCGCTGATATTCTAAACAACAATCTTATTGACAGAATCAGCGACAAAAAAAACATTTATAACGTAAAAGTTTCCATGCCGAAATTTCAAATGGATTTTTCAGGAAACATTATCAGCAATTTAAACTCCTTAGGTTTTGAGAAGACTATCTCTAAAGGATATGCCAATATATTGGAAAATGAAATTGTAAACTTCAATACGTTCCTTCACGGCGCAGGCATCAAAGTTGACGAAAAGGGAACCACTGCCTCAGCCGCCACAATTGTAGGAGGAGACACGGCTGTTTTATTCCCGGAAGCTTCAATGATTCTGGATCACCCTTTCTTATTTATAATAAGAGAAACCTCAACAGGTACGTTCATATTTATTGGAGCTGTTGTTGAATTATAATTTGATCATACCAAAAATCAGGCAGGGTCTGCCCAATGTAGCATACCCTGCCTGATTTCTATTTAAAGTGATTTAACTTTCGTTTGATAAATCCGGCTCAGATCACGATGTTGACGATTTTGCCGGGGACAACGATCACCCGCTTGGGTGTCTTGCCGTCGAGCCACTTCTCTGCATCGGGAGCCGCAAGCGCCGCAGCCTCCACATCAGCTTTGGAAGCGTCAGCAGGCACGTCAAGCATGAATCTTGTCTTGCCATTGAAGCTGACAGGATATTTCACTGTGTCTTCCTTAAGGTTAGCTTCGTCATAAACAGGCCATTCAGCATCCACCACAGAACCCTCCTTGCCAAGTCCATGCCAGAACTCTTCGGCGATGTGAGGAGCGAACGGGGCAATCAGACGTGTGAAGATCTCCATCGCTTCGGGATTTGTTGATTTCTGTGCAGTAAGCTCATTTAGCGCCACCATGAAAGCCGAAACCGAAGTGTTGAAAGAGAAATTCTCTATATCGCCGGTCACTTTCTTGATGAGCTTGTGCATTGTCTTGAGCTCCTCTTTAGTCATGGGAACTTTAGAATCCTTATCGACCTTGTTGAAATGTCCCCAAAGTTTCTTCAGGAAGCGGTTTGCACCGTCGATACCGTTTGTATCCCAAGGCTTCGACTGTTCGATAGGACCAAGGAACATTTCGTATAGACGCAATGTGTCGGCGCCATACTTCTCCACGATATCATCGGGGTTCACCACATTATACATTGATTTCGACATCTTTTCAACAGCATATCCGCAATTGTATTTGCCGTCTTCAAGAATAAACTCAGCATCGGCAAATTCGGGACGCCACTGACGGAAACGGTCGATGTCGAGCACATCGTTGCTGACCATGCTTATGTCCACACGGATCGGGGCAACATCGTACTGATCTTTCAGACCTTTGCTTACAAATGTATTTGAGTCTTTGATACGATATACAAAGTTACTTCTGCCCTGGATCATACCCTGGTTGACAAGTTTCTTGAAAGGTTCCGGCTCAACCACGAGACCGAGATCGAAGAGGAACTTGTTCCAGAAACGTGAATAGATAAGGTGACCTGTGGCATGCTCCGCACCGCCCACATAAAGATCGACATTACGCCAATATTCATCAGCCTCTCTGCTTACGAGAGCCTTGTCGTTGCGGGGATCCATATAGCGGAGATAATATGCGCTCGATCCGGCAAAGCCGGGCATTGTGCAAAGCTCTATGGGATAACCTTCCGGAGTCTTCCAATTCTTGGCACGACCCAACGGTGGTTCACCGGTAGCTGTCGGGAGATAGGAGTCTACCTCGGGCAGCATCAACGGAAGAACGCTCTCATCCATGACATGGGCAATACCATCCTTGTAATATACTGGGAAGGGTTCGCCCCAATAACGCTGACGGGAGAAGATCGCATCGCGCAGACGATAGTTTACCTTAACCCTACCTATCCCTTCAGCCTCGATAAACTTCTTGGTTTTGGCAATAGCCTCCTTGACCTCAAGTCCGTTGAGATCAAGTTTATCGTTTGCAGAATTGATCATTTTTCCCTCTTTTGCATCGAAACTTTCCTCACTTACGTCGGCACCCTCAATAAGGGGGATGATCGGAAGGTTGAAATGACGTGCGAAAGCATAGTCGCGGGAATCGTGTGCAGGCACAGCCATAATAGCACCTGTGCCATAACCTGCAAGAACGTAGTCGCTCACCCAGATTGGAATTTCTTTTCCTGAAATGGGGTTGACAGCATACGCACCGGTGAATACGCCCGACACCTTTTTTTCGATCTGACGTTCGCGCTCTGTCTTATGGCTTACCTCTGAAAGATATTTATCGACTGCCTCTTTTTGGTCGGGAGTGACGATCATCTCTACATATTTCGACTCCGGAGCGAGCACCATGAAAGTGACGCCGAAACTTGTGTCGGCACGGGTGGTGAATATTTCAAGATCGAAATCTTTTCCGACTACAGGAAAACGCATCTCGGCACCTTCGCTCCTGCCAATCCAATTGCGCTGAGTCTCCTTCAGGGAATCGCTCCACTGGAGTTGATCAAGCCCGTCAAGAAGACGGGGAGCGTAAGCTGAAACCCTGAGACACCATTGATTCATTACCTTTTGCTCAACCGGATACCCGCCGCGTACGCTTACACCTTCAGTAACCTCATCGTTGGCGAGCACTGTTCCGAGAGCCTCACACCAGTTTACCATTGTCTCGCCCTGATAAGCTATGCGATAGTTCATCAATACGTCCGCCTTCTCTTTTTCAGAATATGCTTTCCATTCGTCGGCTGTAAATGTAAGATTCTTGGAGCAAGCCGCATGAACCCCTTCTGTGCCCTCTTTTTCAAAATGAGCCACAAGGTTTTCTATCGGCATAGCCTTGTCGGCGTCAAGGTCATAGTAGGAGTTGAACATGCGGATAAACGCCCACTGCGTCCATTTATAGTATTCCGGATCGCAGGTGCGGATTTCGCGACTCCAGTCGAAAGAAAATCCTATCTTATCAAGCTGTTCGCGATAGCGTGCTATGTTGGCAACGGTGGTCTTTTCGGGGTGCTGACCGGTCTGGATTGCATACTGTTCAGCGGGAAGTCCGTAGGCGTCATAACCCATGGGGTGAAGCACATTGAATCCCTGTTGACGTTTGAAGCGTGAATAGATGTCGCTTGCTATATATCCGAGAGGATGACCTACGTGCAATCCTGCTCCCGATGGATAGGGGAACATGTCGAGTACATAGAATTTTTTCTTTCCGGGCTTTTCAACGGCTCGGTAAATCTCGTTTTCGCGCCAATACTGCTGCCAGCGTTGTTCGATTTCGCGGTGGTTATATTCCATTGTCTTGCTGTTGTTATCAGTCTACTGCAAATCTGTTGTTATCAGACTGCAAAGTTAACAAATTCCCCAATCAGTTCAAAATTTTACCCGATTCGCAATGAACCGGATAATAGAATTTTAACAGTGGATTAAGAGGATATAAATGATTCAAAACTTTTTTTTATTTAAATAATTGAGTAACTTTGTAGAAAGATAGAAAAAGTGTTATGGATTATGACATTCGCGACATATTTGAATATATCATTGCATTGGTGAATGAATTCGCTAAAAAATTTGGGATGTCTGACACAGAGGCATACAATTACATATGTCGCTATCATGGGATTTCCTTTATTGAACAGAACTATGGAATAATACATACCCTTGATTTCAATGAAGGAGTGGAAAGCGTAGTTAATTATTGTCGAAGATCAGGAGGAAAGCTATGATACTTTACCATGGGTCAAATATTTACATCGAACAAATAGATCTCAACAAATCGAAACCCAATAAAGATTTTGGCAAAGGATTTTATTTGTCGGAAAACGAAAAACAGGCTCAGGAAATGGCGTTATTCAAATCGTTGCAATTGGGTGGTGATCCGGTTGTATCAAAATTCGAATTTGATAATTCAATAATGTGTACCCCTATATTGAAAATTAAAACGTTTAATGAATATTCTGAAGAATGGGCAGATTTTGTATTTGCAAACCGAGAGGGTATTGAGGTTGAAAAATACGATATTGTATATGGACCTATTGCAAATGATAAAGTTGGATTGCAAATTCGGAAACTAAAAGATGGCAGTATTGACAAAGATGAATTTTTAAAACGACTGAAATATATGAAGGGAATAACATATCAATTTTTCTTTGGATCGTAAGAAGCTATCAAATACCTAAAAAAATATGATCAATAATGATTTCAAATATATGGCGGAAGCTTTGGCAACTGATTTAGCTGTATTTTTGTCAAAGGATTACAACATGAGTGTCGAAAAAGCACTTGACACGTTATATAATTCAGTGACTTATTCTAAGCTGTTTAATCCGAAAACAGGGCTTTATTTCCAAAGTTCAAAATACGTCTATTCATTTCTCAAAAATGAACTGGCAACCGGGCAAATGTCATAACAATTAATAGTTTTTTCTATCGGAAAAATTTGATAACTTTGCAGTCGAAACCTAATCGCGCCTCAGGCGCCATTATTATGTCGACAAATACAACAGATAACGCACGCAAGGTGACCACGCGCCGCCTTATCGAAATGAAACAACGCGGAGAAAAAATCTCCATGCTTACTGCATACGATTATTCGTCCGCCAAGATACTTGACGAAGCCGGAATAGATGTGCTCCTCGTTGGAGACTCCGCATCTAATGTGATGGCTGGAAACATGACCACCCTCCCGATCACTCTCGACCAGATGATCTATCATGCCAAATCAGTGATAAAAGGCACAAAGAGAGCTCTTGTGGTCTGCGACATGCCTTTCGGTACGTATCAGGGCAATCCTATGGAAGCTCTCGCATCCGCAATCAGAATCATGAAAGAGAGCCACGCCGAGGCAGTGAAGATGGAAGGCGGGTCTGAAATACGAGAATCTATCGAAAGAATACTGTCCGCCGGCATACCCGTTATGGGTCACCTCGGGCTCACTCCCCAGAGCATCAACAAATTCGGCACATACAACGTTCGTGCAAAGGAAGAGGCGGAAGCCAACAAACTGATAGAAGACGCCAAAATGCTTGAAGAAGTAGGCTGCTTCGGTATCGTGCTTGAAAAAATTCCCGCCGCCCTTGCTGAAAAAGTTGCAAAAGAAGTCAGCATACCTATTATCGGGATCGGTGCCGGAGGCGGGGTTGACGGTCAGGTACTCGTGATGCACGACATGCTTGGAATCAACCAGGGATTCTCTCCACGCTTCCTGCGCAGATACGCCAATCTCGCGGAGGTTATGACTGACGCCGTGCAAAACTATATAGCTGACGTGAAAAGCGGCGACTTCCCCACTCCACAGGAATCATATTGATTAAATCCATTACAAGTAGAGCGGACTTTCGAATAACTTCGGGAGTCCGCTTTCTACACATCAAAAAAATGCCTTATTATTGCACTTTCCTATTATAATTTACCCTACAAATTATCCCTACAAACTTGTTTGCATCACAAAAATCGATTTTGCTTATAAATTTTTATTTCCATAGCTAACTATTCCATTTTAATTTTGTTAGAATATCAGATGATGCGCCAATGTAGTCCTGAAAACATCAGTTTCCATGCGCACATGTATGATTATGTGGTTTTCAAATACACTCAATATTAAAAGTCACATTTTTCATTGATTAAAATTTATTATTGAATTATAATTATCAACACCTTAATTATTATAAAACTATGATTGATCCAAATTATCGCCAAGGCGATTTCAAGAGTGAAGCATTCGGACAAGACGCAATGTTACAGCCGGCACCGGTGGAAAAAATTCCTGACGGTCCCTCTACTCCTCAAGTTGCATATCAGATGGTGAAAGACGAAACATTCGCCCAGACCCAACCGCGACTCAATCTCGCAACATTTGTCACCACATATATGGATGACTATGCCACAAAATTGATGAACGAAGCGATCGATATCAACTATATCGATGAAACAGAATACCCGCGAGTAGCCGTAATGTGCCAAAAGTGTATCAATATTGTCGCCAATCTCTGGAACACTCCGGAACAAAAGAAATGGAAAACAGGTGCACTTGCCATCGGTTCTTCCGAAGCATGTATGCTCGGCGGTATTGCAGCCTGGAAGCGTTGGATAGAACGACGCAAGAAAGCCGGAAAGCCTTACGACAAACCTAATTTTGTAATTTCTTCCGGCTATCAGGTGGTATGGGAAAAATTTGCCACTTTGTGGAATATCGAAATGCGCCAGGTGCCTCTTACCAAAGAACATACCACGCTTGATATCGACGAGGCAATAAAGATGTGTGACGAAAACACATTTGCTGTCGTTGCCATTCAGGGTGTGACCTGGACCGGTCTTAACGATGATGTGGAAGCTCTTGACGCCGCACTTGACAAATATAATGCCGAGACAGGCAACGAGGTATGTATCCATATCGATGCAGCAACAGGCGGTTTCATCCTCCCGTTCCTCTTCCCGGAGAAGAAGTGGGACTTCCGCTTGAAATGGGTTCTTTCCATCAGTACTTCAGGCCACAAGTTCGGTCTTGTTTATCCGGGTCTCGGCTGGGTGGTATGGAAAGACAAACAGTATCTTCCCTCCGACATGTCGTTTACTGTCGATTATCTTGGAGCCGAAGTCACTCAGGTCGGCTTGAACTATTCTCGTCCTGCCGCTCAGATCTTAGGTCAGTACTATCAATTTATCCGTTTAGGATTCGAGGGATACAAGAATGTGCAGTACAACTCACTTGAGATTGCTAAATATCTGCATGCTCAGCTCTCGGCAATGCCGGAATTTGTTCCTTATTCTGACGAAGTGCCCAACCCGATCGTGACATGGCTCATGAAACCGGAAGTTCAGAAAGACGCAAAATGGACTCTCTATGACCTTCAGGACAAACTTGCTCAACACGGATGGATGGTTCCTGCCTACGCTATGCCAGTCAATATTGAAGACATGGTTGTGATGCGTGTGCTCTGCAAACAGGGCTTCAGCCGTGACATGTGTGATGAACTTCTCCATGATATCAATGCAGCAGTAGCCGAGCTCAACCAGCTCGAATACCCGACCCCGACACGTATCGCCATGGAGAAGAACATTCCCCTCGTAAGCAAATCGTTTAATCACACCGGGAAATAATACCCGATATAATTGCACAAAACACTGATTATTAAAATCATCTTAATTTGACTGCGGCAGATGGAATATAACCATCCCATCTGCCGCATCTCTTTAATTATTCCACACAAAAACATCCCGCTTATGGAAAGGAAGATTACCATCTCGCAGATCCGTGACGCCGCTTACCAAGCGTATTCGGAATCAAAAGAGGTCTCCGGAGGTGCGAATGCAAACTATATACCATATCTTGCAAACGTAAATCCCGAGCTATTCGGACTTAGTGTCACCCTTGCCAATGGCACCACTTTCAATTTTGGAGACACGGAATATAAATTCGGTATAGAATCAGTCTCGAAAGTGCCGACAGCCATATTGGCAATGATCCAGCATACCCCCGAAGGCGTTCTGCGACAGATAGGCGCCGACGCCACAGGGCTACCGTTTAATTCAATCTTTGCAATCCTTCTTGAGAAAGACCATCCGTCAACGCCGCTTGTAAACGCCGGCGCAATCTCAGCATGTTCAATGATCGCACCCCAAGGAGATTCTTCCGAAAAATGGAAAGCCATCACAGACAATATTACAGATCTTTGCGGGTCTGCACCGCAGCTCCTCGACGAGCTTTATGAAAGCGAAACAGCCACAAATTTCAATAACCGTGCCATATCATGGCTTCTGAAAAACTACAACAGGATTTATGATGAAGTCGACATGAGCCTTGACCTTTACACCCGCCAATGCTCGCTCGGAATCACATCATCACAGCTATCGATAATGGGTGCAACTATAGCCAACGGAGGAATGAACCCTGTGACCGGGAAACAGGTGCATAGCCGCGAGATCTCATCAAAGATCACCACCATGATAGCATCTGTAGGTTTCTATCAGCACACAGGAGACTGGCTCTTCACTTCAGGCATTCCGGCAAAGACCGGAGTTGGAGGCGGAGTGATGGGGGTTATGCCCGGACTTTTCGGTATCGCGGCATTCGCACCGCCACTCGATGATGCCGGCAATTCGGTAAAAGCCCAGACTGCCATCAAAAAATTCATGCAAAAACTTGATCTCGGCATCTTCAACGGCGATCAGGTCACAATCGTTCCTGAGTAAATTCTCCATCAATCTTTTCCGGCTCTGATTTATTCTTAATTATTTATAAAAAACACTCATTATTATGGCAAATTCTTCCGTTCAGACAAAAGCGACGGTGAAACAAGCCGCCAAGATGGGGGTCTTCACCCTTGTCATAATGAACATTGTCGCTGTGGTGTCCCTGAGAGGACTCCCTGCAGAAGCTGAATACGGTGTCAGCTCTGCATTCTATTATATTCTCGCAGCCATTGTGTTTCTCGTACCTGTATCGCTGGTGGCAGCAGAGCTTGCCGCCATGTTTCCATACCAGCAAGGAGGTATGTTCCGCTGGATCGGCGAGGCATTCGGCGACAAGCCGGGCTTTCTCGGAATCTGGCTGCAATGGATAGAGAGCACAATATGGTATCCTACAGTGCTTACTTTCGGTGCTGTTTCTCTCGCATTCATAGGCATGGACCATATTTATGACACGCATCTTGCCGCAAATAAACTCTACACGATTGTAGTGGTTCTCGCCATCTATTGGCTCGCCACCTTCATCTCCCTCAAAGGTATGGATTGGGTAGGTAAAGTGTCGAAAATCGGTGGACTTGTCGGCACAATCATCCCTGTGGGTCTTATTGTGGTTTGCGCAGTCATATACCTTGCCACAGGCGGCAAGTCGCAGATGGACTGGCACGGCAGCTTCATCCCTGACTTCTCCAACTTCAACAATATAGTTCTCGCCGTGTCAATCTTCCTTTTCTATGCAGGCATGGAAATGAGCGGTGTGCATGTGAGGGAAATTAAAAACCCGACTGTCAACTATCCAAAGGCTGTCATCATCGGCGCAATAGCAACGGTAGCGATATTCGTGCTCGGCACCTATGCCCTCGGCGTGATCATACCAGCCAAGGATATCAACCTTGTGCAGAGTCTACTCGTAGGCTTTGACAACTACTTCAGTGTGCTTCATATCAAATGGCTGTCGCCAATCATCGCCATAGCCCTCGCATTTGGAGTGCTCGCAGGAGTGCTTACTTGGGTTGCAGGCCCATCAAAAGGCGTGTTTGCAGTTGGTCAGGCAGGCTATCTTCCTAAGTTTTTCCAGAAGACCAACAAGAATGGCGTTCAGAAGAATATTCTTTATGTGCAGGGCGGTGTGGTTACTGTGCTCGCATTACTCATGGTCGTGATGCCATCGGTAGAAAGTTTCTATCAGATTCTATCACAACTTACCTGTATCCTTTATCTTATAGCCTATCTATTGATGTTTGCATCCGCAATCCGTCTGCGCTATAACATGAAAGACGCCCCGCGTCCCTATCGTCTCGGCAAAACCGGCAACGGAGTCATGTGGCTCATTGCGGGAGTCGGATTCATCGGTTCACTAACAGCGTTTATTTTCAGTTTCTTCCCCCCAAGCCAGATCGAAATGGGCTCTAACGCGGTATGGTTCACAGTCCTTATATTGGGAACAATCATTTTCGTAGTGCTTCCATTTATCATCCTGCGGTTCAAGAAAGATTCCTGGAACTCTATGGGCACTGATTTTGTTCCTTTCCATTGGGACAATTCACCGGGAGCAGCCGCCATCAGACAAAAAGCGGCTGAAGAATTTGCAGCTGAAAATGCAGCCGAAGTACCGGCACATGCCAGTGCATTACTTTCACACGCCACTTCCATCAACAAAGCGGCTGCAAGTAAAAGCACAGCAACAGGCACAGATAGCAAAACCGTTTGACCGGTATCAAAATGAGTAAAGTCCGGATTATCTCCGGACTTTACTGTTTAAATCAATCACCCGGAGCGGAGGCGAAGTCAATCCGTCAAACCTGATTCCACAAACTCAAATCGTATGATCAAGACCGGTAAAACCCCACTATCATTGATGACATATTGCGCCATCATGTCAATCTCCCTCATCGTAAATCTTCCGGGACTTGCAATCACCCCGATGCTCGGGACTCTGCATGAAGTTTTCCCGGGAACTACCCAGATGGAAGACCAATTACTGACAGTGCTTCCCAATCTTCTGATTATCCCGTTTATACTTTTATCAGGCAAACTCTCGACAGCAAGGCATCAGACAATCATTATAGTAGGGGCATTGATACTCTTCACCGCTTCTGCCGTGGCATACTTTTTTTCATCAAGTATGGCTGCACTTATTGTAGTGAGCTGTCTAATAGGATGTGGAGCGGGATTCCTGATTCCATTCTCAACGGGACTGATAGCCCAGACCTTCTGTGGGAACTACAAGCTTAAACAAATGGGGATTCAATCGGGCGTTGCCAACACAGCTGTCATGGCGGCAACGTTTGCAGTGGGATGGCTAAGTCATGGCAATTGGCATCTTCCTTTTGTCGTTTACCTCGCAGCAGTGATTCCTCTAATTCTTTCTTATTGGCTGAAAGATATTCCGCAACAAGACAGAGACTCGACAGGGAATGGAAAAAAATGTGGAAGCACCGATCCTTCTTCCACCCCAGAATCACGACATGCCGGAAATAACTCCGGTAGTTTATCGAGCAAACGTGTTCCCGCTGCCCACAACGGCTTTTATACCGGAAGACTCTGGGCTCTCATCGGGACTTACTTTTTCATCACTTTTGCCACGGTCTCCATATCTTACTATTGTCCGTTTCTGGTCGAGAAGAAAAACTGGGACGAATCTCTAACAGGTACAGTCACAGCTTTATATTTCCTTTTTATTTTTTTGCCGGGTTACACACTTCCCTGGTTCGTAAAAATATGCAAGGGGAATACTTTCATTTACACTGCAATCGCAATGACAATCGGGATCGGGTTGTTTGCATTCATTCCTTCGCCCCTGACGATGTGTGCGGGTGCGGCTCTTGCCGGACTGGGATATGGTATTTGCCAGCCAGTTATATATGACAAGACAAGTCTGGCTATAAGTTCAACCGGGAAGGCTACCTTGGCAATGTCTTTCGTGCTTGCAGCAAATTATGTGGGAGTGGTTGCCCCTCCCTTTATAATTGACTTCTTCCGTGACATATTCGGAGCAAAAGAGAATACAGGATTCGCATTTATGGTATGCACCGTCATGCTTGCGGTCTATACATTATTGACCTGCATAATGCACAAAAGCTTCGCCTTTTCCACCGAAGGATATGTTTCGGATTCATACAAGCGGTCATGACAAAGATTGCTCTTTCCCGAAAAATTATAATATCAAAAAAATTATTCAAAATATTCAAAAAGGCTTTATGAAACACATCTATTTATATTCCGTTTTATTACCTGCATGTCTTGCGGCGATGCCGTCGGAGACGTCAGCACAATCTCCTGCGGATGAAGGGAGCGAAGATATTATCGTAAAAATAATGGAATACAAAGATTCTACCGACACCTTCATCACCCTTCATGAAAATGCTCCGAAAATCAAAGGGACACCTGATGTGCCACGGTTTGCAGTACATGGTAAAGAAGGCAAATACTATATGGGTATCGGAGCCAACATAAAGGCTGTGGGAATGTATGATTTCGGCAATCCGGTCAACAACGACAATCTCTTTGTGACATCCGCAATTCCCATGGCTCAAGATCCGGGCAATGGAGCGCAATTCCGGTTTAGCGCACAGCAAAGTAACATATATCTTAATGTGGTTGCCCTGCCGGGATCAAAAAATCAGTTGGGTGCCTACGTATCAATTAATTTCCTCGGATCAGGCTATGCTCCCACACTCCAATTAGCTTACCTTAAATACCGAGGGTTCACAGCCGGTTACAATTATTCTCTATTCACAGATGCGGCAGCATCTCCTGCAACTATAGACTATGAGGGACCGAACGCCTTCGCCTGTCAGATTCATGGGAATATCTATTATGAACAACCGTTCGGACCGCAAAAGGAATGGAAAGCCGCTGTGGGTATAGATATGCCGGCAAACTCTTTCACGAATGCCACCCATACGTCTACTGTAACTCAAAGAGTGCCCGATATTCCATTTTATATTCAGCGCTCTTGGTCGGGAGGGAAAGGCTGGCTCAGGCTCTCAGGAATAGTGCGCAATCTGTATTATCGGAATGAGACTGCACAGAAAAATATCGACAAAGTCGGCTGGGGAATCCAGGCAAGCGGCATGACTCCTATTGCCGGTGGGCTGTCCGCCTACTATCAGGCAGTCTACGGCAAAGGTATCGCCAGCTATATCCAGGATCTCGGAGGCACAGGAATGGACCTTATGCCTGATCCGGACAATTCCTCAAGCCTTGACCCGGTGGAGGCATGGGGTGCATATGGAGCCTTGCAATACAACTTCTCGCCTACCGTGTCATGCACCGCAATCTATAGCCATGTTCGTACATACGCAAATTCATACGCTGACTCTTCAGTGCCTTGGAAGACAGGATATAAATATGCACAATATATCCTCGGAAATGTATTCTGGCAAGTAAATCCTATAGTGCAGGTTGGACTTGAATATATCTACGGACGACGTGTGGATTTCGACCGTTCACAAGCACATGACAACAGATTGCAGGCGATGTTGCAGGTAAGCTTTTAATGCAATGCATAATACATAATTCATAATGCATAATTGGGGGCACTTCTGAGAGCGCCCTCAATTATTATATAGCAAATATTATATAGCAAACCGAAGATGATTTCATATAATGAACTGAGGATGGTCCAAAAAATATAGATTATTTTTTATCAATTCTTTCAGAAAAAACGTTATTCAGAAAAATATTCTCCAAGAAAATAAAATTACAATGAAGTCACACTCATGTGGGGCTTTAATAAAACATATTTATAAATGTCAACAAAAACTACACCAATACTGCTGCTGACAGGATATCTTGGAAGCGGCAAGACCACTCTTCTAAATCGTATCCTCTCAAACAAGAAAGGTATAAAATTCGCTGTGATAGTCAACGACATCGGAGAAGTCAATATTGATGCTGACCTGATAGCGAAAGGTGGTATCGTAGGCAACAATGACGACAGCCTTGTGGCTCTTCAGAACGGATGTATTTGCTGCACTCTCAAAATGGATCTCATGCAGCAGCTTTCTGATCTTATGAAAGGGGGATTCGACTATATAGCTATAGAGGCAAGCGGAATATGCGAACCAGAACCGATAGCACAGACGATATGCTCCATGCCTGGAATGGCTCCTCAGCTATGCCGGAATGGTGTCCCTGTGCTTGATTGCATAGTCACAGTGGTGGATGCCCTGCGGCTCAAGAGTGAATTCGCTTCAGGCGACCGTCTGACTTCCAAAGAGATCGGTGAAGAAGATATCGAAAGCTTGGTGATCCAGCAGATCGAATTCTGCAACATCATAGTTTTAAATAAGATTTCAGAAGTTACCCCGGAAGAGGCACGCCACATAAAAGAGGTGATTCGGGCCCTACAACCTAAGGCTGAAATAATAGAAGCGGACTATTGCGACTTTGACCTTGACAAACTTCTGCATACCGGGCTCTTCAATTTTGAGAAAACAGTCACAGCCGCTACCTGGATTCAAGAAATCGAGAAACCTCTTGATGACATAGAAAAGGAGGAAGAAGATCATCACGGACATCATCATGAGCATCATCACGAACATCATCATGACCATGACCACGAGGATGAGGAGGAAGACCATTCGCACTGCGATCATGAACATGGGGTCTGCCACTGCCATCACCACCATCATCACGATGGAGAGGGAGAGGCAGAAGAATACGGAATCGGGACATTTGTGTATTACCGACGCAAACCATTCGACATCAACAAATTCGACTGGTTTGTTGCAAAAAAATGGCCTAAAAATATAATCCGTGCCAAAGGGATATGTTACTTCAACGACAACACAGACATGTCATATCTGTTTGAACAGGCGGGGGTTCAAAAAAAGCTCACTGAAGCCGGACAATGGTATGCCACCGCCCCGGAAGACGAATTGCAAAGAATGCTTGCCACTGAGCCGGGACTTATGCGTGACTGGGATCCTGAATATGGCGACAGGATGGAAAAAATCGTATTCATAGGTCAGAAGCTCGACCGCGCTGCTATAACAGCAGCCCTCGATGACTGCCTTACAGATCTGTAATCCGCATATACTTGAATCGCAATCAGAAAGTTTCGATTTCAAGAAGATGAATTTTATGCTCAACACCCCCTGTATAGCCACCGGGTTTACCTCCGGTGGCTATTACTCTATGACAGGGAATAATTATAGCCAAAGGATTTGCACCGCATGCCTGCGCAACAGCCCTAACAGCTTTGGGATTGCCTATGCGACGAGAAAGTTCTCCATACGAAACAGTAGATCCATAGGGTATTTTCTTCAGTTCTTCCCAGACTTTTTTCTGAAAAGGTGTACCTTTTAATTCAAGTGGAAGACTGAATTTCTTTCTGTTGCCGGCAAAATATTCCTTAAGTTGTTTTTCCACATCCGACATAACCGTCAGATCCTCAGAAGATGCATCATCCGGATTCTTAACAGGTCCATCTCCCGAATCGATATTTATCCAATGGCAACGACAGAGCTTTCCACTGTCAACTGAAATAAAAACATTATTTCCACAGATATTTAACGTTTTAGTCACCATAACAAAAAAAGATTTTTCAAAGATAGAGATAAAATCTGAAAAAAGAAAAGAAGAGGCGATCATATTCGACCGCCTCTTCCTTATTATGGTTTAATTAATCTAATCTTTATTAAAGACCGAGTAGACTTGCATCAGCTTCCTTGTTATAAGTAAACTCAGAGCGAGGAACTGCAGCACGCCAGCCGTTCATCCAATCAGGAGTGAATTCCCAACCAAGAGTATTAGGCCATCCACCGCAATTTTCAAGATCATCCGGATCCCATGTCTTGCGTTCAAGAGTCTGGTTCCAACGCTTATAGTCAAACCAGCAGAAACCTTCACCCCAAAGTTCGATTCTACGCTGAAGCTTGATCTCTTCAAGAAGAGCCTCACCGGTGGCTGTGATTTCATAAGTCTCATCACGATTTGCCATCAGTTCTTTAAGACAATTCTGCGCTGTGGTGTAATCATTGTTGTGATAAGCAGCCTCTGCCTCAGTCAGCAACATCTCGGCGGCACGCATATAAGGAGGCCAGCAAGAAGTGTAGCCGTCATCAAGACCCTGGAATTTATACTGCACACCCATGGAGATACCTTTCGTATTAGTCTGATAAATACCCTTGATATCTTCAGGACGCATACTGTTGAAAGTTTTACCATAAGCCATGATAAAGTTCCACATATCAAGATTCTTACCGGAAGGAGACTTTCCTGTCGATGTTATGGAAACACCGAGTTTGGTCTGAAGAGTCACTTTGCTATCGAAAAAGTCAGCTTTGGTGATGCCGTATTTTTCAGCCATCTCTGGTTCGAAATCAACTACAAGAGGACCGAAATAAAGCCTTGAGCGCACATCCGTAACTTTCAAGTGCTTATAAAGATTGTAGTCCATAGAGCAAGAATAGCCCCATGATTTCACATAGTGGCCGTTGCAAGCATAATGTGGCCCGAATCCCCAATAGTAAATACCCAACGGATCCATTGCCGGAGCCCACATCCATTCATCGTTGGTCACAGAGAAACCTTGTAGATATTGATTTGCCGTCATGATCTTATATCCCTGGCGTGCATCATGAGCCATCTGCTGTGCTGTGGTGTAATCATTCTTGAGCATTGCAAGACGAGCGAGAGTGCCTTGGGCGACTGATTTATCAGGATAGAACAAGTCTTCACCCCTTTCTTTTGTAGTCTTGCTGAAGCAGTCGATTGCAGTCTTCAGATCTGAATACATCTGATCGTAAACCTCATTAGCAGTGTTGAAAGGATGCTCGTTAGGTTCGTTTGCATTAAGACGCAATACAAGGCAATATGCATTACCATTGTCCGAATCTACCCAACGCGGACCGTAAACCTCCATCAATCTCCAATAGCAATGGGCACGCATTGTAAGGGCACATGCCTTCATCCAATACTGAGAATCAGAAAGATCAGACTCAGGGATAGTTGCAAGGATGCTGTTTGCGGAGCCTATGATAGAATAACAATATTCATACATCCACGATGCCCACCATCCTGTGATTGAACGGAGGTTGTTGGGATTACATGAACTGTTGGCATAGTTGGTGATTTCTCCGATATTGGCATCTGCTCCCAGACCTTCGCCATATAGATTTGCAAAAAAAGATTCTCCACTGGCATTAAGGTTTCCATTCTTCAAATCATCAAGCTGACGTTGCATCTGGCGAACAAGACCAGTCACCGCAGCTTCGGCACCCTTCTCCGATCCACTTACAGTTTCAGACGAAATGCCGGTAAGCGGAGCTTCATCAAGATAGTCGGAGGAGCATGCCACCATTGCCGGCAACATTATTGCCGCCGCCAACCCGTATATAATATTATTTTTTTTCATGTCTTTTTGTTTCAGTTTAATGAATTTTTAGAAACGTGCGGTAAGCTCAAACGAGTATACGCGCGATGCAACGAAATAGTTGCCCTGTGAACCGGCGCTGCTATATCTCGGGTTCATACCCTTACGCTTGGTAGCGATAAACAGGTTGTCAACAGATAAGCCTAAGCTCATGCCCTGAAGCTTGATTGCCTGCATCCAGCTCTTGGGAAGATCATAGTTGACGTTAAGGTTCTTAAACACAAGGGAATTGTTTGATGTCAACCAACGGCTTGAAGAACTGTTGTTCTGGTTGGAGTAATATTGGTTGATTTCCGGATTAATATTCGGATTGATACGCTCCGGACTATTCTCATCAATTCCCTGAGCCATATCCACTGTCCAACTGTTGGCGATATCTTTGTGGAAAGCACCGCTTGCACTTACCGACATCAAAGTGGTATAAGTAGAATCAAGAGTCTTGCCACCGAGTGTATATGTAAAGAGCATGCCGATGCTTAGATCTTTCCATCTGAGGTTGGTGCCGAATGAACCATAGACAGTGGGGAGAGAAGTGCCACAGAATTCATTAGATGCATACGAAGTGTTGGTTGTATAATACCTGTCTCCAATCTTCACAAGATCTCCTGTGCTTTCAGCATTCTTAAGGTTAGAATCCCATTTTGCCTGATCGAAAGCAAATCCAAGTGAATTTCCATTGGCATCAAATTGTTCACTTTCGAATTTGTAGCAAGGATTGATTTCATAAAGGGAGCGACCGGTCAGCATATCTGTGCCAGCCCATTTCGGCATATACCATTCATAACGGCTCTTGCCTTCGATGAGGGCACGGGGTGTATTGTAAAGGTTTCCTGCCGGAAGCTTGGTAATCTTGTTCTTGATGAATGTTGCATCAGCATTGAGATTCCATTCCCAGTCCTTAGTGCGAATAAGCGTACCACCCACTGCGATTTCCCAACCATAGTTGTGCATGTCGCCAATGTTCTGGATAATTGACTTCAATGCACCTTCACCGGTCGTACCGTTTGACGGAGCCTGTGCTACAGTATAAATAAGGTCAGAGTTTGTGCGCAGGAAATAACCTACGGAGAAGTTAAGACGGTTGTTGAAGAGATTGCCTTCAAGAGCTGCGTCAAGTGTTTTTGTTGACTCCCAGTGGAGATCGGGATTGCCGATTACCGAAGGGAATACAGACGGATTGCCATTAAGAGTATGAGTATATTTTGACCATGTATCCCATGCAGGATAATATGTCACGCTTCCGTCAACTCTTGTATAATCATTACCTGCAGTTCCGTATGACACACGCGCCTTTAGGAAGTCGAGCCATGAAAGATCTTGCATGAATTTCTCCTTTGTAAGAATCCAGCTGGCGCCGACGCTCCAGAATGTACCCCAACGCTGGTTTTTAGCAAAACGGCTTGATCCATCTCGGTTAATGCTTGCCTCCAGGAAATACTGCTGATTATAGTTATAGCGGGCACGTCCCATATAACTTTCCGTGCGATATTCGTATGCATAAGCGCCAGTACTTTCATTCTCGGTAAAGTTGCTGATATAGTATTTTCCGGGGAAGAGTTCGTCGCGGTTCTTCATATAAGAATACTCGTATGCCCTGTTGTAGTTTTCGTGGTTTAACATCACGTCTACATGGTGCATGCCATATTCATGACTCCAGTTGATTGTTTGCTGGAAGTTGTAAGTATAGTTTTTGTAGAAATACTTACTGAGACGACCGAAATCTTGTGCTGAACCGATCTCTGTACTATCGTAGCCAGTGTTCTCTTCTCTCCAACGGTTGACAGACCCTCTTACTGTGATATCGAAGCCATAGGGAAGATAGACGGTTGCGAATGCGTTTCCATCAACAGCCAATCTCTCTGTATT
Source organism: uncultured Muribaculaceae bacterium (assembly GCA_910583795.1). Taxonomy (GTDB): domain Bacteria; phylum Bacteroidota; class Bacteroidia; order Bacteroidales; family Muribaculaceae; genus Lepagella. Next base: position 3,550 of record CAJTZQ010000048.1, on the reverse strand, counting down.
GTCGCTGTTGGCTCTCAGAATGTAACCTTTGTTGCTTGTGAAAGCTGCATAGCCTGCCATTGTATTCCAAATGGGATTTCCATCCTTGTCATAGACAAGTGCGCCTGTCTCCCAATCATGCTCATAGAAAGGAAGACCGGGAGCTGTGGTTTGATATGCAAACGGGTTGCTGGTAGAGCTGAGATTATCTGAGCTGAACTGAGGGTTGGCCGATTCCTGGCTTGTGGCGCCAACGTTCATACCGAACTTAAAATAGCTCACGGGAGTGAACTCTCCGCGAAGACGTCCTGACCAACGTTTGAAATCGTTATTGTAGATATATCCTTGTTCATCAAGATAACCTAAAGATGCGAAAAGATTGTATTTCTCTGATGCACCGGTTGCGCTGACATTGTATTCCTGACGATAGCCGTTGCGTGAAATTGCATCCCACCAGTCAAGGTCATTATATCCGGGCATTATTTTAGCAATAACTTTGCCGTTTTTGTCAAAAACACCCTTACCGGTTCCTGAAATCTGATGAACTCCATGCTCATCCTTAACGTCGTAAAGGTTGAGAACACCGGCGGTTGAAAAATAAGAATCGAGCGCCTGATTCCAAGCCTCATCACGAGTCAGAGGATTTTTACCTCCTGCCGCCGCTGAATAGTTGCCATTAGCAATTGCCTGAAGCATTGTCTCGTTCCACTGGTCATAGCCCATGCGGTCATATTGTGAAAGACCACGCTGGTAGACACCTTGACGGATTTTAAGAGTGACATCCACTTTACCTGACCCTTTGGCACGTTTGGTTGTAATCATAACCACACCGTTGGCACCTTTTGAACCGTAAAGAGCACAAGATGCAGCATCTTTAAGGACAGAGATGTTTTCTACGTCATTAGGATTAAGGTCGCTGATGCTGCCGTTCCATACCATACCGTCAACAACATAAAGAGGTTCAGTAGTTCCGTTTACGGTGTTGATACCACGAATAATAATGGAAGGTGACTCACCGGGAGTGCCGGTAGAACCATTCACCTGCACACCGGGCGACATGCCTTCGAGCGCGGATGCAACGTTTGAAACCGGGCGCTTTTCGATCTCTTTATCGTTGACAACGGCAACAGAGCCGGTCAATGATTCTTTTGAAGCCGTACCATAAGCAATCACAACCATTTCATCAAGTTGAGCAGACTGTGATTCAAGATATACAACCATGTCATTTTTGAGATCTACCGTCACCGGAGAATATCCGACATAAGTGAATTTGGCTTTGCTGACGTTCTGCGGCACTTTCAATGTGAATCTGCCGTCAATGTCTGTAGCCACGCCCTGTCCTCCACCTATCGGCGAAACAGTGGCACCGATTAATGGTTCTTGGTTAGCTGCATCAAGCACTATGCCTGAAAATGTGCGGGTCTGCGCGATAGCGCCCAATGCACATGCTAACACTGCCATAATAATGAAAATTAGTTTTCTCATCGGATCAATGTTATTTAGTTAATAATGGTAATTCAAAATAATAACTTCGCCGAAAAGTTTTTAACCTTGACTTTTCATGGTACACTTTTTTTCGATATGAAATATGAGTTTTTAAGATACTCATTTTCCTATCAGACTCCAGAAATAAAATAATCTCACTGAATAGTTGTGAAACAATCTTAGTCGCAAAATTATAACAATTTTTTATTAAACTTTAATATCAGATTGTTAAAATCTATTAATTTTTAGCGATTAATTATTTAGTTATTTAACTTTTATTCACGATGTCACTTATTTATAAAAACTTTTCGGCGTAATATTTTTTGAAATTTTATAGTAAAAAAACTCGAATTTTAAATTCTAATTTGCCAAACTCAAAGAATTAATATTAATTTTGCAATAAGATTGACAAATCGCGAAATAATGAAAATATTGATTCTTGGAGCCGGCAAAATGGGCTCTTTCTTTTGTGACCTTCTCTCTTTCCGCCACGATGTGGCTATCCTCGACACCGACCCTCAACGTCTGAGATTCACTTTCAACGTGGAGCGATTCTCCTCTCCTGAAGAAGTGAAAGCTTTCGATCCTGACATGGTGCTCAACGCCGCAACTGTAAAATATACCATCCAAGCTTTTGAGGCAGTGCTCCCCTATCTGCGCGAGAATGCAATATTGAGCGACATAGCTTCAGTAAAAACAGGGTTACCTCAATTCTATGAGAAAGCCGGACATCCTTTTGTCAGCACTCACCCTATGTTTGGTCCGACATTCGCATCTCTCTCAAACCTTCGCAATGAAAACGCAGTTATTATCAAAGAAGGAGACCATCTTGGAAGAGTTTTCTTCAAAGATATCTACAACGAGTTGAAATTGAATATAGTGGAATACACATTCGAAGAACATGACGAGACAATGGCTTATTCCCTCGGCATTCCTTTTGCATCTACATTTGTGTTTGCCGGCATCATGAAGCATCAGGATGCTCCCGGAACCACATTCAAGCGCCATTTCGACATCGCTCGAGGTGTGTTAAGCGAAGATGATCATCTTTTGAGAGAAATCATGTTCAACCCATACACTCCACATCAGCTCGAAAAAATCCGCACCCAGCTCGCAGAGCTCCAGACCATAGTTGAGAACCACGATTGTGAGGCAATGAGAAAGTTCCTCACTAAACTCCGTAATAATATCAAGTGAGTTCTGAAAGATTGCTGATTTATCGAATATAAGTTTTATAAATCTTATAAGACTTATAAAATTCATAAATCGGATTCCTGTAAACACTAAAACCTAAAATCGCGTTTAGAATATAGTTGTTCTAAACGCGATTTTATCATGGCTTCTTCCCAATCCACACCTGTTCCACCGGTCAGCGGTCAATCTTTATCCAGACACCCTTCAGGGGGATATTATGTATTTCTGATCCTCTATCTTGTATTGATGAGCGCTTTCGGTTCGTTCGTCAACGATATGTATATTCCATCATTGCCTGAAATGGTGAGATCGTTTCATACTGACACTTCAACTGTGCAGTTAGGACTGACTTTCGGCATGCTCGGTCTTGCGATCGGAGAACTTTTTCTCGGCCCCCTGAGCGACAAATATGGCAGAAAACCAATCCTCGTCATAGCATTGATAGTCTTTTGTGTTGGTGCGGTGTGCAGCATATGGTCGAAAACTATACATGAATTTATCTGGTGGCGCCTCGTACAGGGCTTCGGAGCATCCGGTGGATATTTCCTGGCACGTACAATTCCTGCTGACCTTTATCAGGGCCGGGCGCTTGCCAAAGTGATGGCGTTGGTGGGGGCAATCAACGGCTTTGCACCGGCAAGTGCTCCAGTCTTAGGAGGATTAATGGCAAAAGCCGTGGGATGGAGAGGTATTTTCTGGACACTCGCAGGATTCAGTGTGCTTCTTTTGATATTGTCTCCGGCACTTAAAGAATCTTTGCCAAAATCCAAGAGGGAATCTGTGAAACTTAAACAAGCATTCGGGAATTTCGGAGTATTGATCAAGAACAATAAATTTGTAAGTAGTCACTAAAAATTAATGTACATATGTTGGCATGTTTTTTGCATATCTG
>CAJTZQ010000047.1 GCA_910583795.1 uncultured Muribaculaceae bacterium | reverse complement strand
GACCCAATGATTAAGAGTCATTTGCTCTACCAACTGAGCCACGGAGTCATTATGTTTGCTTGCGGGATGGTTGGTGTCTCTCCCGTTTTGCGAGTGCAAAGTTAGCCACTTATTTTGTCTTGTGCAAATAATTCGATAAAAATTTTCAGATTTTTTAAATTTTTATCGAAATACCGCGTTTTTTTGAAGAAAATAGCTAATCTCTCCCATTTTTTAGCTATCTTTACACGATATTTCCGAAGTCTGTGTGAGATGAGGCAATATCGAGGGTTCTTCCTCCCTCGCCCCCGAAATTTTAACAAAACAGTAATTGTCTGAATAAGTTAGATTTAACCATTAATATCAATCCAAGTTATGAACAACAAGGTTCTTTATCTTGCTCTGGGCGTTGCCCTTTTGGGTACTTCGAGCTGCTCCAAGAAGCTCGGTGAGTTCCAGAGCAACTATTTTAACACAACTCCTACTCCTTTGGAGACTGTGGGTCAGAACGTGCCTGCCACGATCACCGGCAACATCCCTGCCAAATTCATGGTAAAGAATGCAAAGGTGACAGCTACTCCCGTGCTTGAATTTGCAGGAGGTACTGTTCAGGGTACACCCGTAACTATTCAGGGCGAGAATGTACGTGCCAACGGCCAGGTGGTAAGCTACAACAACGGCGGCACAGTGCAGATCCCATTCAACACTGAGTATAAGCCTGAGATGGCGGAGTCTAATCTTTATCTCGACTTCCAGGTTGACCAGAACGGTAAGCTCTATGGTCTTCCCCGTGTAAAGGTTGGCGAAGGCATTATCGCAACTTCCACTCTCGCTTCTGCAGCTACTGTAACTCCCGCTATCGCCAAGGATAAGTTCCAGAGAGTGATCAACGAGAAATACAACGCTGATATCCGCTTCCTTATCAATCAGGCTAATATCCGCAAGAACCAGATCACTGCCGCTGATTATGTTGACCTCAACAAGCGTCTTCAGGAGGCTAACGCAGCAGCAAATCAAGAGATCGCAGGCGTGAACATCAATTCTTACGCTTCTCCTGACGGTACTCTCGCTTTCAACACTCAGCTTGCTGAAAAGCGTGAGGCTAACACAACCAAGTTCATGGAGAACCAGCTTAAGAAAGACAAGATCACTGAATTCGGTGAACTCACTTCTTCTTTCACTCCCGAAGACTGGGAAGGTTTCCAGGAACTCGTTTCCAAGAGCAACATCCAGGACAAAGACCTTATCCTCAGCGTCCTCAAGATGTATAAGGATCCTGAGCAGAGAGAGAAAGAGATCCGCAACCTTTCAAGCGTATTCGACGAGCTCGCTGACCAGATCCTTCCTCAGCTCCGTTATTCTCGTATCCAGGCTTCTATCAACGTGATCGGCAAGAGCGACGAGGAGATGATCCAGCTCTTCAACACTGATCCTTCCAAGCTTACAGAAGACGAGATCCTCTATGTCGCAACTCTTACCAACGACAACACCCGCAAGATGGAGGTTTATCAGAAGGCTACTCAGATCTATCCCAACAGCTACCGTGCATTCAACAACCTCGGTCTTACCAAATATGAGGCTGGCGACTACGCAGCAGCCCAGAGTGCATTCGAGAAAGCTAAGAAGCTCGATCCCACTTCCAAGGAAGTTGACATGAACCTCGGTCTCGTTCAGCTCCTCAACGGTAACTACAGCAAGGCTAACGAACTTCTCGGTGCCGCTGCAGGTGTTCCCGAAACAGCTGACGCTCTCGGTGTATACTACCTCACTCAGGGCGAAGTTGCCAAGGCTAACACAGCATTCGGCAATGCAAAGACCAACAACGCAGCCCTTGCCAAGATCCTTGCTAAAGACTACAGCGCAGCTCAGTCTATACTTTCAGCAGTGGCAAATCCTGATGCAACCACCTACTATCTTGCAGCAGTTGTCGGTGCACGCACTAACAACGAGAGTGCAGTTGTAAGCAATCTTAAGAAAGCTATCAGCCTTGACAGCAACATGCTCAAGCAGGCTCAGAACGACCTTGAATTTGCAAAATTCAACCTCAGCAGCCTTTGATCAATCTTAGAGCAATTAGCAATCTTTAATTAATTAGTAATTATTAATTAGTAATTAAAGGAGATTGCGAAGTTGCAGGCAATAAAAAAATGCTTCCGGATTCCGGAAGCATTTTTTTATTGCCTGACAGTTATTATAAATCTTATAAGACTTATAAGACTTATAAATCTTATAAAATTACTAATTACTAATTACTCATTACTAATTGCTCTAAGATTGCTAATTGATTAAAGATTTCTCAAAGCGCTCCTTGCTCTATGAGGGTGGCTATGCGGTCGATGATCGCATCTTCGTCATTCTTTTCGGGATTGAACCCGGCTTTCATGTTCATACCGAAGAAGCGACCGAACGTCTGCCAGAAGCCGGCGCGGAATGAGCCGAGAAACGCTTTCACGATATTGAAAGAGCTTTGGTCGGTCTCGCGATTGATAAGTTTCAACAATACTTTACCCTGCCTTTTGGTCATTGATTTTACGACTGGCTTATATTGTTCGAAGATATCTTTCTCAAGCCGTTTAAGGTGCTTTTCGCGTTGTTTTTTGTCGGGTATTGTCTGGATATACTCATAAGTCTCGCAAAGTGTGGAAAACGCCAATTTCGCGTATGGAAGAGTCTTCCGCACGTCGCGTACGGTTCTCCAATAAAATTCTTCCTGTTTCTTGTTCTTGAATTTCATTGGAGGATATATATATATGTCGCGTAGCACCGTCATGCGCACCGTGTCGCCATATTCATCCACAAAGCGGTAATAACCTTTCACTGCTTTTACTTTCACTTCAGGGGTAAGCGGCAGAGATGAAATGTCGGCAGGTTTCGACTGGGCACAGACAGCCGCCGCTCCCGAAAGCATGAGAGCGGTAGCGATATACTTTATGTTACCTAAATTTCCCATCTGATATATTAACGTTTTGAACTACGTTAAAGTATATCTAATACTAAAATAGATTCAGTGCCGAATCTCATCAGGGTGTCTATAATTGAGAGCTTGCGGTCTAAACCGTTTGCTATCTCCTCCCCTCTTTCTTTCGTTGCATGAGACCCTTCATATAAAATTGTATCCTGGATGTTCTTTATATTTTCAACATACAGAAATGAGCATATGGCATGATGTATCTCATAATTAAATCCACGCAAAGTATTTTCCTGCGAATTGTATACGTCTCTTATCACGGGTATAAGATGCTGATAGAACGGGCTTCTGCCGTAGGTGGCTTCGAGGGTGCCGAGATGCACATGGCGCCAGTTGCCATGGTCTGACAATTGCGCGGAGGGGATGAATGACGACCGTTTTAAACGTGCCGCCCCACCCTCGATGGCAATCGAGAGTATAATTTCATTGCCGTTTGCCATAATCCGGCAACGGGCATAGTCCTTGCCGCTTATGCCCGTTGCAATATTCGCCGCCGCAATAGATTCCGCATCGGGCAATCCTTTGCAACGTGCCTGCCACCATGCCGCATACCATTCTAAGGAAGCAGCGAAAGGAACGACTGACATTGGGAGTTGTGAGTTTTGAGTTGTGAGTTGTGTGATTTGAGTTTTGAGTTGTGTGTTTTGAGTTGTGAGATTTGAATTTTTATCTCACAACTCACAACTTACAACTCACAACACATAATTAAAACTTAGAGCTGTCGGGATTTGCGTCGCGGAGGATACGGTTCCATCGGATTTTACCGTCGAAAAGACCTTTCTCTTCGTCAAACGACACGATTATAAACATCGGGGAGCCCACGATATGATCTTCAGGCACGAAACCCCAGTAGCGGGAATCTGCCGAGCGGTCGCGGTTATCACCCATCATCCAGTAATAGTCGAGCTTGAAGGTGTAGTATTCAGTCTCTTTCCCGTTGATATAAATCTTCCCGTCTTTAACCTTCAGGTCGTTCCCCTCGTAGACACTGATGGCACGTTGATAGATGGGGAGATTATTCATTGTGAGATGCAGGGTTGAACCACTTTTGGGAATCCAGAACTCACCCATGTCGGGACGCGTCCATCCGTAGTCAGCCCCGAGAGGGAACATGCCGGTAAGATCATAATAACCGCTTTCACTTTCCTTCCGGAGAGGACCGATCACCTCTTCCCATGTCTCCACCTGAGCCTTCATATTCTTGGTGAGAGGCACATCATAATAGTTGAATCCTGCGATCTCGTTTCTTATCGGGGCATTGCCGTGGTCATCCATTCTCACCCCTATCGACTGCCATTTGTCGGCGGATATCTGTCCGCTTACAGGGATAATGTAGTTATACTGCACATTCTCCGGTTCGGGAATAGCTTTACCATTGATAAATATAGAGTCGTTGCGAATCTCAAGACGCTCTCCGGGAAGACCAATGGCACGTTTCACATAGTTTTCCCGACGGTCTACCGGACGCCAGACAATATCCCCAAACACTTGCGGATTCTGCTCCATGTACTCGCGGGGATTTTCTATGCCGTTTCTGCGGAGATCGTAGGAAATCTGATAATAGTCGGGATTTTGTATTTTCAAAGCCACAGTGTCGCCTTGCGGATAATTGAAAACCACGATATCGCCACGTCTTATTTCACGCAAACCGGGCAAACGGTGGTATTCCAACTGCGGATGCTCGAGATAGCTTTTAGTATTGATGATCGGCATGGTGTGTTGGGCAAGGGGAAAATGGAGAGGAGTCTGCGGCACACGCGGACCATAGATAGTCTTATTTACCCATAGATAGTCGCCCACAAGTAGCGATTTTTCCAGACTTGAAGAGGGTATCTTATAGTTCTGCCCGATAAACGCGAAAATCATGTAGACAAGCACAAGAGCATATACAATTGCATCTACCCACCCCATTATGGTTCGGGTAGGCCCTTTTGTTTTTTTCCACCAAGTCCAGGGAATATAGGCGGTGATATAGATATCGAGAAGGAGAAGCCATATAAGACCGAGCCATGGATTGCCCATCCATATCACCCAGAGGAAGAAAAGCACGGATACGATCCCGAATCGTATCCAGCGGGTAGTTTTTGTCTGGCGGATCCTTTCGCGGAGAGATTTCATCCCCTTTTCAGTCGGATCGGCTCCGGGATTTGCGGGATTGAATGGTTTATGTTGGTCGGTCATTGTAAAGATGGTGTATCTGGTTCATTGTGAGTCGAATGTGGCACGCAATGAATATTTTAAATTAAAGATTATACAAAAAGTCCGTTGGTCTTGGTCACGTCAGAAAGCATGTCTGCCATTGAGAAGAATCCTCTTTTCCCTTTGAGCCATTCTGCAGCTTTCACTGCACCGAGGGCGAATCCCACACGGTTTTTCGCCTCGTGGCGTAGAGTGATTGTGTCTACTGCAGAATCCCAAGAGATGATGTGCGTTCCCGGCACCTCCCCTTCTCTCACGTGCTCGATCTCGAGAGCATGAGGATTCTGCTCTTTCCCGGGTTCCGGTTCTTCCCAGCATTTGATGCGGTCGACGTTAGCCACGAGTTCATCTGCGAGGGTGATCGCGGTGCCCGAAGGATGGTCGAGTTTGTGGATGTGGTGAATTTCAGTCATTGAGGGAGTGTACTCCGGAAAATCGTTCATCACTTTTGCCACATACCGGTTGAACGCCATAAAGAGGTTTACTCCAATAGAGAAGTTGGAAGCCCATAGCAAAGTGCCGTCGCCTTTATCGCATATATCTTTGATGTCGGGTAAAGAATCGGTCCATCCGGTTGTCCCCACCACTACGGGCACCTTGGCTGCAAAAGACGCGAGAATATTTTGCACTGCGGTTCCCGGAGTGGTAAATTCGATCGCCACGTCTGCACTTTTGAAATCAGGAGAACTGAAGTCGTCGGTATTTTCAGCGTCAATTATACTTACGATTTTGTGTCCGCGTTCTTTTGCGATAGATTCGATCAGATGGCCCATTTTGCCATATCCTATGATTGCTATTTTCATTTGCCCGTTGGTTTAAACACGCAAGCATTGGCGGCTTGCGCATGGTGTATTAATTAATAAACGATGAAAATCGGTGTTTATGATTGAACGCCGGATAAACCTTGCCGGTTCAGAAGCCAAAAGCAATATTATCGATATAAAGAGTAAGCCCTTCCGTGCCTACAAACGCTTCTCCGCAAGATGAAGACGCCATCATCAGCACATGAGTCGGGACAGCGTCGGCGGGAGCCCAGCCCACTTCTTCCACCGGCACGAGTTTCCCTTTTGAATTGCGTGCATAATAAGCTTTTTCTCCGTTAAGCAAACCCATCCAAGGCTTATAGAACGGTTCGCCGGTTATGTCGCCGTAATGGATGTCGAGACGGTGTCCCTTGGTCCAGGGGATAGATTTGTTGTAGCGTTCCCTGCCGGTTCCGACGCGCTGTGCGTAAAGTTTACCGTTTGAGTCCTCCCAGCGCTTTTGAAGAAGGACGTAGACTTCTGCATTGTCTCGCCCTTGAAGAGTTTTCTTTGATGAGAATCCGGTAGATTTTGTGCGGGTGTTGCTTTCGGGCATATCCACTTGAAAATCATAGACGAGTGCCACCGGACGTTTAGTGTATGGCACCCCCATCTCCATCTTTGAATAGGGACTTTTGGTAGAAGTGATAGGTTCGAACACTCTCCCGAGATAGATGGAGCCTGCCACCATCACATCCATGTTGATGAGTCCGAGCACTTTCACTTGTTCCATCCTCGCCTCCATTTTTGCGCATGTGTTTCCGTTGCGGTTGAAGGGTGAAACTGTGTTGGATGTCTTGACCACCCCCGACACTTTCGCATAGACGTTGCTTGTAGCCCAGGGAGATCCTCCGGCGTTGACATATGCCACGTTCCCTTTGATGTGGTCGGTGGGGGCTATTGCGTAGACAGTCTTTTGTTTCCCGCCTATGATTTTTGATTCAGTGATGTCGCGGGTCACCCATTGTGAGAAATCACCATATCTTATCGGTTCCAGGGTCAGCGCCGACGCACTGAAGGGAATCAGTAGAGAGATCAGGATTGATAAGTAAGACTTTTTCATATGGCTTTAAAATAGAAAACAGCGTCAGTCAGACAAATGTCTGCGACACTGCAAAATTACATAAAATCATTGAAATGCGCCTGATGCCAAGAAGCGCAATCGGCGAGAGTGGATAAAAAAACTTCCTTTTGGGAAATATTTTATTTAAAATTTCGCATGATGCCAAACATGCCTGAGGCATATTACAGAATGCTCATTCTTCTGTCGTTATGCTGTCGAGGGCGAGAAACCGGCGTGCGTTACGGACAATATCATTCGTAAGGTCGTGCCCCCGCAATGATGAAAGGGCGGTGATGATTTCAGTTATAGGGGTTGAAGATTCATCGGTTTCAGCAAGAAGAAGGTCTATGGGGACCTGAGGGACTGCCGCATCGTTGAATTTATCGTTGAAAGATAGCCATATTCCGGCGTCTGTGAGCATTCCCGCAACTGTCGGTTTGCCTCGGAATCCATGCACGAGCCAGTTTTGCGTCGGCTTCATGTCTTTTTTCATCCCAATTATGATGTCGTGGGCGTGGACATTGTGAATCACGAGCGGTTTCTGCAGCTCTTCCGAGAGGTCGATCTGGCGTTTCATCACCTGCATCTGCTTGAAAAGCGGTCCCCCTTTCACGAGGTCGATTCCGCATTCGCCCACTGCGCGCACCTGAGGATGGCGGCATGCTTCTTCAAACGCCTTCCATGTGGCGTCGGAAATATCGTTGATTGTATCCCAAGGGTGAATACCCACCGAATAAAGCTGCCCTTCTATCGGGTTGAAATTTTCGGGTGTCACACACACGAGTGCTTCCGGCTGCGGAGCGGGATGGTGAGTGTGGATGTCTAAGATTTTTAGCATAGTGGTTTATGGTTTAAGAGTATAATCTGATAGCTTAAAACCGACAAATTAGAAGTCAGGGCACGGGGTCGTAGCCGCTTCCTCCCCATGGATGGCAACGGGCTATTCTTTTTATGGCAAGCCACGTGCCTTTCGCAGGTCCGTGTTTCCGTATGGCTTCCACGGCATATTGGCTGCATGTGGGCGTATACCGGCAAGCCGCCGGGAAATGCGGCGAAATGGCTCCTTGATAGAAGCGTATGAGGAGGATAAGAAGTTTCGACATAAGAATAAACTGAATGAATCTGTGTTAAACAGTTTCTATGGAATCCCCGAAATCGGTTTTGTCTTGCCGGCTCGCTATTTTGTCGGCAAGTTTCTTTAATAATAACTTGATTTTGCGTTCAATTGTTGTGTAAGGAATATTTTTGTCGTGCAGATATATGAAAGCCATGCTGAGAGTGCGTATTTTGCTTCCGTCTTCGATGTTGCCAAGAAATTCCTTCCTGTTCAAGCGGTATGCCTCGCGAATCCTTCTCCGCATGAGCACACGGTCAACGGCATGGCGGCGCTTTTTCTTCGGCACGGTTATCAGCATCTGCAGAGTGTCGATGGGTTGCGGCACATGGTCGCGGAATGTGTTTCGTAGCGTCTCCTCGTCGATTGCTCTCCATGTGAGTCTGATAGGGAATTCATAAATGGAGCTTCCCTCCTTGAAGAGATCCTCCACGAGCGAGCGATGGCGCAGCTTCTCCCCTTTCCGGAGAGTGAGGCGCACGGTGTTGTCGGCATCTATGTTGTTGATGCACGGATTGTTGGTGTCAATATGGCTCAAATCCCCATGTTTCATACATCTTGCAATTGCTTGGTGCAAAATTAGCAAAACTCCGGCAATTGGGCAAATTGTCTGTTTTCTGTTTTCCGTTTTCAGTTTTCAGTTGTCCGTTGGAGGTTGTCTGTTAAGTTAAAAATTATAACGGAGGGTGAGAATCCCTTCTATCGGGCGGATGGAATATGAGTAGGTGGTCAGATCGAGAGTGTGATAGAGGGTATATTCATATTTTCGCATGTCGGTGAGGTTGCGTGCCGTAAGCTCGATGTCAAATTTCTTTATCGAGAATCTCGCCCCGGCGTCGATGAATACGTTAGATTTGTAGTTGTCTTCTTCAAGCTGCGAACGGTTGAGAAACACTTTTCCATATATTTCCAGTCTCTTTATCGGGAATACGGATATCTTGCCGTTTACCGAAAATTCCCTGATGTCGTTTGATGGGACGGCACTTCCAAACGACTGATGACTTAGAGAATAGGAAAGATTTGCCGACATGGCAAGTATATTGTCAAACTGCTCGGTCTCTGCCTTCAGGGTTGCGATATATGTAGCGTTTTTGATATTGATCAGAGACGAGGAGCGCATTGATTCCCTTTGCATCCAGACTCCTGTAAGATTGAGTGACAGACGGGAGTTTATTCCCGTAAGGTGCTTCGTGGCATTGATCATGACGTTGGTGATATCATTGTGGGTCTTGGAGTTGAGCGTCGAATTTGATGTGCCCGACTGGTCGACGTTTGTCACCGACAGCGAGTTGGTCTCCTTCCGGCTGAAAGAAGCCATTCCTCTGAGATAGAACCCGTAGAAGGGGTTCCTGAATGAATATGAAATCCTTGCGGATTTAGCCGTAGTTTTCACCAAACTTCCGTTGCCGAGAGTGGATGTGTTGCGGAAAGTGGTGAAAATCGGGTTATCGATGAAATTGGTTATGTCGCCTGTGTCGTGACTCCATCCGGCATTCGCGTCAAACCAGTGGCTTTGATGAGGCTTGAAAAATATATCGAGATTCCCGTTGACAAAGATTTTGTCGAAACGGTGAGTCTTTTCGTTGACAATGTCTGTATATTTCAGGTCTCTCCATTCAATAGGAAGGGTGAAGGTCACCGAAAATTTCCCCGGTATGGAGAATTTATAGAAAGGTGATACCGATGTCTTCAAAATATGTCCCGAAAGATCGTTGCAGACGGGGGCAGACTCCTCTTTTTGTCCGAAAGATATAAATTTATCGTGGTTAATCTGGAAAGCCAGATCTGCCCCTATTGAAGATTTTCGCGATACTTTCCGGCTGTAGCCTGTAGTTTCACGGTTGTAGAATGATCTTCCCTCCACATTCTGACGCATGATTTGCGTCCCCGACATTATATCGGAGGCGGCTATGTTGCTGAACGGGGTGTGGCTGTATGATGTCTGCGAAGTTATCTCGGTTGCGTTATATCCCTTTCTGATGATTGTGGAGAAATCATTGAAAAAAGAGAAATGGCGGTTGTGCATGGTCTGATCTATAGGCGATGTGTTTACTATTCCGTAGCTGTTGTTGTTGAAATAACCTGTGAAATAGAATTGGTCTTTAAGATAAAGTTTGTCGGAATTGTTTTCGATTTTCGCGGAAGCAGTTACAATATGTTTTTTCAAACCGTTGTCCACCTTTTCCGAATATATAGGGTCTGTGAGACCGGATGCGAGATATTCAGTGGTCGACATTCCGTCGAACCCGTCATGGTCAAGACCATAGGAGGAGTTGAAAGTGAATGTAAGGTCTTCCTTGAGCTTGAAAAGGGTGTTTGCCGTGAAGTATGCCGATCGGTTGTTCATGTAGCGGGAGCTTGCCAGCGAAGGTGTGCCGAATGGGGCTCTTGCGAAGGTGGTGAAAGCCTTGTCGCCACGGTCGTTCGGGTTCAGATAGTCGTTTCCGGTATTGTTGCCGGATGCGGAGAGTATGGTCTGGTTGGTCGGTGACACCAGCATTGTGTAAAGCTGTCCTGTCCATAGAGTCTCGTCTCCATATCCGGCTCCTCCTTTCAGGTAGCCTACCGGTTTAAGCATTCTCCCCTTTTTCAGTTTGAGATTTAGTGCCGCTTTTTTTGATTCGGCAATCCCTTTCAAGGCTTTCTTTGGCTGATGGCGTTCGTAGACACTGACTGTGGAGATATCCTGAGGGGTTATGTTGCGCGATGCGATTGCATAGTTGTTACCCATAAGGTTTAGTCCCTCGATGTAGAAATTGTTGATAGGTTCTCCGTCATACATTATTGTACCGTTGTCTGCTACTTCGATTCCGGGAAGCTTTTTGATCACGTCTTCAATGCTGCGGTCCCCTTTCCCGGTGTAAGACGCCACATCGTAGGTGATCGTGTCGCCTTTCATACGCACTCGCGGCACTTTCACAACGACCTCCTCCAGAGTTAGCTGCTGCGGTTCGAGAACAGCAAAAACCGAGTCGGAGTTGTTGGTAATCCACGTTTCATGCGGTGCATAGCTTTTGGATGCAAATGTGATTTTTGCAGGGAATGATATTGTGTCGGCTTTCATGAGGAATGTGCCGTCTCTTTTTGAACTTGTGAAAGCCCTGATCTTGTTGTCTTTATACAGGCGCAGCATTATCCCTTGAAGGGGTGTCCCCTCAAGGTCAGTCACTTTCCCTTTAATCTCCACCTTTGCATAAGCAGACAGGATGTTAAGCAGCAGTATTGTTATAATCAGGATTTTTTTCATACAAAATTGGTTTAGTCAGATCTGACACTTTCCCAAATCCTTTCTTACTCGAGTTCGATAGGGGAATAAAACATTCGTCGGGAGCGGAGCATTTGTTCTTCCTCTTCCGATTGAGGGATCACCATACCTGAATCTACCAACATATTGCCTCCATTTAAACGGTCGTTTTTGTATGATTCATTAAATTTTAA
Source organism: uncultured Muribaculaceae bacterium (assembly GCA_910583795.1). Lineage (GTDB taxonomy): Bacteria > Bacteroidota > Bacteroidia > Bacteroidales > Muribaculaceae > Lepagella. Next base: position 16,500 of record CAJTZQ010000047.1, on the reverse strand, counting down.
ACGAGAGGTTTTTGAGTATAACCTTTTCTCATACCCGAACGGATAAACATCTTTTTTTGTGCCGATTGCCTCAAAGTAATGTTGACCGGTTGAGTCTTCAAGTTTCAGGATAAGTCCCGGAAGTCCTTGAAATTTCCAAGGACCGGCATCAATCGGGATATCAGAGTACCAAGCCGTCCACTCCCTGCCTCTCCATTTAGCGGTAGCCTTGTGGCATTCATGCCCCATTATCTCGTCTGTCTCTTCATAAAGTTCCCAACAAAAATCGGGTAATGGTTCAGTATAATGGTAATAATTGATAAATTCCTTACCATAGAAAGTTATATTACCGGAATTTTTATCGGTAAGTGAAGACTCTGAAATTTCTTCATAATTCCTGCAAAGCTTCCGATATTCTTCAAAAGGCGGGTTAAAATCAGGATCAGCCATGAAAATTGAATCTACCTGATAGTTGTCGTAACCTCCATATTTATTGAAATTGGTTCCTATTGTCAGCATTTCATATTTTACGTCTCTTTGTTCCAGCACAGGATCGAATGCGACATGCACATACACCACCTCCATAGAGGCTGTATCTTTTACAATCTCTTTACGATGCCTCAAATCCAAGATATATTCTGCATTTGCAGTAAAACAACTGAGGATAGCGATTAATACTAAAAATTTTTTCATGGTGTTTAAATATTTAAGTTTCGCAAGCTCACTTAAGAGTTGAAGGTTAAGGGGTTAAAGGGTTATATTTATACATAAGATTCAAGGGAGTCGGATATTTATCCGCAATTGGAGATTAACCTAATAACCTCATAACCCTCAACTTTCGCTTGCAAAAGTTGAATTAAATATTGTTTTCACTACAAATTCAGGTTTATAGCCGAAGTTACAACTTATTTTCAAGATTTGCAACTAATTATTCTCATATTGCTAAAAGAATTGCAATATACAGTTGGCACTGTAATTATTGCCAACTGTATATTATACTTAGAATGCATTGTCACATGTGTTTTGTTGACATTTCATGTCGTGCTGTCAGATTTATGATCAATTTTGCGGAGGAGCCGGGGGTGGAGCAGGGTCTACTGGACCGGGAGGACCTCCGCCTCCGGGCTTATCAGGTTTATCAGTTCCACCGCAATAATGAGCATCAAGTGATGGTTTTTTCATGATGATGATTTTTTTAGGTTTTATTTTGCAAAATTAGCTGCTCAGGGTGGAATATCCTCTCCGTTTAAGCTGGTTTAATCTCCGTTTTGTGATTTATATATGATTGAATATCAGAAATAAATAGGCTTGTAAAAATCGATAATCTCCGTTCGCTCCTTTTGAATCTGACTTTACACAAATCAGCGCATCAAAATGGCGCTTATAGGGGTATAATCCCCAATCTAAGCCATGAAAACGAGATATTTTTCGCGTATATTTTCAGGTAATTTTTCAAGCTTCTTTTTCAGGGAATATTTTCGTCTGTAGACCTTATCGATCTCTACATCCTCAAATACGCTTATTGACTTGGCAGAGAAACCCAACACGGTGAACAGAAAAATCCTGTAATCATTTTTAGTGACATTCGGCAGATCGGTTTTAAGAGAAGACATTAGCCCGTCAAGATGCCGGTCTACAATCCCCGCCATCTTTTCAGTTATTTTTTCATCTTCCTGCACTGAAGAAATTAAATTCTCAATCATACGGAAAAACTGTGATTGTCGAGACGACATATCTTTCACCTCATAATATTTTGCCGTCAGATCATCAAGGACGTTGAATTGTTCAGAAAGTGCCGACTTCAAAACCTCTTTTACCTCCCCTATAGCTTCAGCGAGGTTTCGAGACTCCTTATTTTTCTCTTCAAGAGTGGATATGACAGTGCGGAGGTCTTCCGCCTGATTCAAAATTTTGCTCTTTTCTTTTTTCGATCTGTTATGTTGGTATGCAACTACTATACAGATGATAGCTAAGATGCAACATAGCAAGGCAATCCAAAGATTTTGGTTTTTGATTGTTATCTCGAAATTATTGGTGGTAAGCTGAAAATTATCATACAGTATGTCTGACTGTTCGCGCTGCATCCATCCTTTATATATGTCCTGATTGTTATTTTGGTTGAGAAGAAGATAATCGAAAGCAGATTTATAGTCGCCTTCTTTATAGGCGATAGCTGCCTTCAGCGACAATCTTTTCGGATCACGCCTCTCCACTGAATCCTGACATGTCTTAGCCATGTGCAAGTCATTGTCTCGCAGATATAGTTCTCCAAGGTTGACATAGTCTTGAGCCTCCATAAAGCGTGACAGATTTTTCTCCATATATGTGAAAGCATTTTTCGCTTCGTCAAGCTTTTTCTGCATTATCAGATTTTTCCCGATCTGCCGTTTTGCATGAAACAGATATTCCGGATCATTCTCACGCCCGGCGATATCGATAAGAATGTTTGCCTGCTCAATCGATTTGTTTGAAAATTCAATCCTGTCCTTATCTGAAGAAAGAGCGTGGTTGTAATATTCCATGGATAGGGCAAGTATGATGTCGCTTATAAAATAGTCGTCTCCAATTTGTGTCAGCTCCTTGGCTGCCATTTCCAGCCAGGGAATTGAGGCTGCGGGATTGTTCATATTTGCGAAATTCCGTCCGATCGAGCCATGAATCCGTCCCAGCCATAGTGTATCTTGTCTTAGAAAGGCTGTCTTTTCTGAATGCATCAGACTGATAAGCGCCTCCCCACCTTTTTTTGTATTTCGGAGGATGTTGCTTTTGTAATAATACGCTTTCATCCGATAAAGATTTCTCATGTCGCCGGCATAATAATCGGCAGCATTAGAGATTGGACCGGGAATTGTGTCATCTTCAAAAGTCTTGTAGCGCGCTTCGGTGAGAAGAACCGTATAGCGTGCTTTACTCTTGTCTGAACTTAATTTTTCAGACGGTATCGATTCAAGCAACGCCCTGGCGGAGTCGGGGTGTTGCTGCATTATATATTCAGCCTTGTCCATTATTTTGTCATGGGAAGATTTGCATCCCGGCAGGGTGAAAATCATAACGAAAGACAATGCTATTATGATGGGGAATGATAAGAATCGTAGAGATTTCTCCATGTGTAGGTTAATTATTTGCCGTAAATTTAGTCTAAAAATTTGTATCTGCAAAATATTTTCATTCAACTTAAGCTTTTGAAGATTTCCTATTTTTTTGTGTTCACAAGGTTATTATGCGAGCCATACCGCCAATGGCATAACAATAGCCCCTGACAAAAATATGCATAAACCATAAATTCGTCAGGGGAATGCTACGTAAATATATCTAATTTAGGAGCGAAGGGTTATTTCAATTTGAAGACTTCCAAAAGGCGAGGGTTGGATTCTTCTGAATACTCGTCGATAAACAGAATACTGTCATCACTGTCGCTACATACCTGAGTGGCAAGGAGACGAGGGTCTGCATCGGTCAGGATATCATTCTCTATGAGAGATTCCGATTCAGGGAAATAGGTATACGTGGCTGATTCTATTCCCTTCCCTCCTACTGTATACTTCCATTTTTTATCGGGCCATCTACTTGTGACTGTGGTCTTGTCTCCAAGTTGTTGGTAGTTGGTTATCTCCACATATTTCTCGGCAAGCATGGAACCAAATTTCATATCATATTTTTCGTAATATTCATCACCAATTGCCATTGTCTCGAAATAATCTTCCATCGGCAGTACGTGTGTAATACCGACCTCTTTTTTATCGATGCTGTAAGTCATCGCTTCGTCGCTATTGGAGAATTGATAGGTGACATATCCGTCATGAATTTTGAAGCCATGCTGTCTTTGTAAGCTATTCGGGAAATCGACATCGAAATACTCACCTTTTTGCTTCCCATCAATATCTATCACTCGGAAATATTTGTTTTCGTTGGTTGTGCAGAAAATTGTGGAATCGTTGACATATTTAATTTGATTAACAAAAAAATCCTCTTGTATATCCCCGAGATATTCAAGATTGGCGGCGTCATATCTTAATATATTTTTCATGGAAGCCACCCATATCTCAGTCTTCCCGTCTCTTTTGACAATATCAAAATCATTTATGCCTGTGTATTCCCCGGGTCCGTTGCCATTGCGTTTCAATGCAGAGAGATAAACACCATTCTTGTCAAACTGATATATATCATTGGCACTCTGAATATAGAATATCCCGTTACGTTTAAATATCTTTATTTCTCTTGTCGATATCAGTGTGCTGTCGGATGTTGAGAGCTGCACGACCTTGAAATCATCGAATATTTCCGACAGTTTTGTTTTTACGGATTTATCATTACTTAGTGTCACATCAGGCACCAGTACGTTTCCTTGTTGTCCCGAAGAAGAGTTGCAACTCTCAAAAATCATTAATCCGCTTGTCGCAATAGCTGCCAAAGCGATAGCTTGAATAAGTCTTTTGCTCATAATTTATGTTTTTGGAAAGTTAGATTGTTAAAAAATGGATTATAAAGTAGCAAAGTTACTAAATTTTATAATTGATGGCATTATCCTATAAGTATAATTCAACATTTTATTCTCGACACTTGTATATATTAAGTATATTATATATCTTTGTGGTTAAAACTAAATGATATGGCAACAGCACTAAACATAAAGCGCAAAAATATCGATCTACCGATTGATACATTGCAGAAACTCTCCATTATGGCAGCTGCCAGTGGTAAAAGTTTGAAGAACTTCATCGAAACAATTCTTATCTCAAAAGCAAACTCAGTGTCGATAGAAGTAAGTGAGAACCCTTCCCCTTCAGGTGATTCCTGGTTTGATGACCCGGAAAACATGGCGTCTGTGCAACGAGGCATAACCGAAATGAAAGCCGGTAAGGGCAGGGCTTATTCAATGGATGAGATAAGAGAATTGTTAGCTTCAACCCTTAAGTGAGCTTGCGAAACTTAAATTAGTGACAAAAAGAATATGGCAAAAGATCAGACAGTTTTGTTTCATTCCACTATATTCGGACCTATCCATAGCCGCCGTCTCGGTGTGTCGTTGGGAATTAACCTTAGCCCTGACGACGGAAAGGTCTGCTCGTTCGATTGCATCTATTGTGAGGCGGGTTATAACGCCCAGGGTACCGGTACCACCGGTCTTCCATTGCGTGAAAAGGTGAAGCGACAGCTTCATGATAAACTCTCGGCTATGAATGCTGCAGGAGACCCACTTGATGTTATTACGTTTTCCGGTAACGGAGAGCCGACATTGAACCCCGATTTCCCAGGCATCATAGATGATGTGATCAAGCTCAGGGATGAGCTTTATCCCGAAGCGAAAGTATCGGTCTTGACAAACTCTACCCGAATCTTCAGTCCGGCTGTCGCAGAGGCTTTGAAGAAAATAGACAACAACATCCTAAAGCTTGATTCGGCTATAGAGCAGACAATGCGTCTGATAGACCAGCCAACATCAAAAGATTTCACAGTGGAGCGTGTGGTTGAGGGTTTGAAAGAGTTTGGCGGCATCGGGATTATTCAGACAATGATGCTTCGCGGTGAACATGGAGGTATGGCGGTTGACAATACCACTTCCGAGGAGGTTGATGCCCTGATAGCCGCATATAAAGAAATCAAGCCCAGAGAGATCATGCTTTACAGTCTTGACCGCTCCACTCCCGAGGAAAAGCTCATAAAGGTGGAGAAGCCGGAATTGGAAGAAATTGGCAGAAGAATAGAGGAAGAGACTGGGATCAAGGTGCAAGTCAATTAGAGTTGTGAGTTGTGAGTTGTGAGTGTTGAGTGTTGAGAAAAGAGAAATTCAAATCTCACAACTCACAATTCACGACTCATAACTCAAATCTCACAACTCAAATCTCACAACTCACAACTCAAAATGATATTTCCGGAAAGTCTGAAGAAAGGGGATGTGGTGGCGATGGTATCGCCTGCTACGATGGTAAAAGAGGAATATGTGAAAGGGGGAGTGGCGTTCCTTGAAAAGATGGGATATGTGCCCCGTCTTATGCCGGGTGTGTCAGGTCCTTCCGACGGATCGTTCGCCTCGACAAGAGAGCAACGTGTGGCGGATATCATGGAAGCCTTACGTGATCCCGAAGTAAAAGCTATTTTTTGCACCCGTGGCGGATACGGGTGTGTGCAACTCATCTCCGAGATCCCAATGGAAGAGGTGAGAAACAATCCGAAATGGATTATAGGGTTTTCTGATATATCCGCCCTCCATGCCCTCTGGTATAAATCAGGGGTCGCGTCGCTACATGCCCCTATGGCAAAGCATCTCACCATAGAACCTGCAGATGACGTTTCCACCACCGGTCTTTTTAAAATACTTGCCGAATGCCCTGATATGGATTATATGGTCGCTCCGCACTCTTTTAACCGTATCGGACAGGCGCAAGGAGTTTTGCGTGGAGGCAATTTAGCGGTTTTAAACGGTCTTGCCTCGACTCCGTTCGACCTGTTGAGTGTGGATGAAGGGGAAGATGTCATTCTGTTCATCGAAGATATTTCGGAAGCTATCTATGCAGTGGAAAGGATGCTGACCCGCCTATATCTCAGCGGAACACTGAGCCGGATTAAAGGGTTGATTGTAGGTCAGTTTACGGAATATCGTCCGGATCTCAACCATGAGAATATGGAGAGTATGATCGACGCATTGCTCCGAAGGTATGAAATCAATTATATTCCTGTGGCATTTAACTTCCCGGTGGGACATGTGTCGCTCAATTACCCTATGATAGAAGGTGCGAAAGTGGAACTTGATGTCACTCCGGAGTGTGTCAGATTAAAAGCGATTTAACAATGGCAGAAATCTCGATCAAGGAAGCTCAGGGTCTGGTTGATGAGTGGATAAAAACTATCGGCGGAGGCTATTTCTCGGAACTTACCAATATGGTTGTGCTGACTGAGGAAGTCGGTGAGCTTGCCCGTGTGATAGCCAGGGTGTATGGTGATCAGGTGGCAAAAGAGGGGGATTTGAGAAAGGGACTTGCCGAGGAGTTGGCTGATGTGATGTGGGTTGTTGTATGTCTTGCTAATCAGACAGGAGTGGATCTTACGGCGGCTTTCGAGGCGAGTCTTGAGAAGAAGCGAAGTCGTGATAAAAACCGTTTTAAATGATCAGATGTGCGATTATAGTCCCATGTTTTGAAGAGGAGACTACGCTCCCCATGACCCATCGTGCCCTGTCGGATACCTTGCGTGTGATGATCGATGGCGGAGAAATTTCTTCAGACAGCTTCATAGTCTATGTTGACGACGGAAGCCATGACCATACGTGGGAAGTCATAACATCTCTTTCCGAAGACGCTTATCCGTCAGGCGCAGATAAAACTTATGTATTGACAGAAGGCGTGCGCCTGTCAAGAAATTTCGGACATCAGTATGCCCTGCTTGCCGGGATGGAATATGTGGCTGATAACTGCGACGCGTGCGTCACAATCGACGCGGATCTTCAGGATGACCCAACTGTCATCCCCGACATGATCAGGGCCTATAAGAGGGGCGCAGAGGTTGTATACGGCGTGCGCAGCCGACGGGAGAATGACGGATGGTTTAAAAAACACTCAGCCCATGCGTATTATCGGCTTCTCAAGACTCTCGGGGTGGATTGTGTATATGATCATGCCGACTATCGGCTCTTGGGTTCGCAGGCGCTCGCCACGTTGCTCCAATATAAGGAGCGCAACGTGTTTCTGAGGGGAATAGTTCCACAGCTCGGATTCCGTCAGGAAAAGGTGTATTACAGACGGGGAGAGAGGAAGGAAGGGAGAAGTAAATATCCGTTCGGGAAGATGCTGGAATTTGCAGCCGACGGTGTCACCTCTTTTTCTGTTATTCCGGTGAGAATGCTTTTCTGGTTAGGTCTTATTTTTATGGCTACCGCATTTGGTGTCGGTATATATGTTTTCATACGTTATTTCAACGGGGAGACAATAGAGGGATGGACGTCGTTGATACTGTCTATATGGTTTTGCACAGGGGTCTTGCTGTTCGGGATGGGAATACTCGGGGAATATGTCGGCAAGATCTATGTTGAGGTTAAGAAGCGCCCGCGCTATAAAATTTCGGAAACAACAAAGGCGTAGACAAGCTACGCCTTTTGTAATTTTGAATTTTGAATTTTGAATTTTTGAATTTTGAATTTGTCGAACCTGTAAATTGCTAATTACTAATTGTTTAGAGGAGCTGAAGGAGATGAAGCTCATCGCGGATTTCCCTGCCCGAGAGATTGCGTTTGCGTGAGATGATATGTGCAAACTCGTCGATTGCCGGATGCAGACGCGGATTGTTGAACAATCGCTTCATGTGCATCATGGCATTGTTGTAGAGGTTTTCAATTTCGTCGTCTTCGAGGGAGCAGGTGTCGCGACCCTCTTTTTCAACTTCCGAATAAATCTCCTTCATAAGTTCTTGGGGAGCTTCCTCCTTCATCCGCACCACCGACCGCGCCATTATGTTGGATAGCACCATTGCCGTGGTGATATGAAAATTCTGCACGAGATTGTCCCAGGTGGCTTTGGGAGATATCGAGGGGGAGCCTTGAAAATAAAATTCATGAGAAAACTCCACCATCGGCCCGTCGGAGTCAAGGCTTACTTCTGCCACACGGTCTATGGCACGGAGACTCGCAAGAGAAATCACCATGCCGGCAAGACCGTATGCCCTGTCGTCCTCGTTGAGGTATGCCAATGTTAATTTTTGCTGGCTCATATCTGATTCTGATTATTTCAGGATAAATAAGGGATCTTGCATTTCCCGGTTTGTCTAATTATTTCAACGACGGGAGTGCCGTTTTAGTTTCCCATATCCCAATTAAAAGAGCACTTTCAAGCCTGCGGCGACAGAGATTCCCTGAGCCGGGAGCATGGGCAGCATTTCGTCGTGTCGGTTGAGCAGATTGTCAGCCTGCAGCCATACGGTAAATGATTTCGAAAAGTCCCACGACGCCCCGAGGTTAAGAAGCGCCATGTCGGGGAGATTCATGCTGCACAGTGTGCCGTCAGCTTCGTCGGGAGTCACTCCTCCGTTGGGAAGGTCGGATATCGCACGGGTGTAGATGCAACGTTTGGCACGGTAGTCGAATCCTGCCGAAAGACTCAGTTGCTCCATCGGTTTCACTGTTGCGTCTACGTTCATTGTCACTTTAGGACGGTCATAACCGTTGAAATAACCTTTTTCTCCGTCCTGGGGCTGAATAGAGCCCTGTGCCTTGAATGAAAATTTGTCTGACGGCTCAAAAGAGATGTATCCTCCCACGCTGACTCCATGTAGGTTGATGCCGTCAGCATCAAGAGAATACAACATGCGGTCGGACCTTGTGAGCTCTGCTGCCTCGTTTATGCCGGGGATAGGCGCACCTCCGTAGTTCATCCATGCCTGATACCAACCTCCGAGAGGAACGTTTTTACTTGAACGGAAGCTCCCCTGCACTCCGATAGAGAATCCAGAGAATGGCCCGAGGTTCACTCCGAATGTAGCGTCGATCGGTGTGTAGGTAGGACGTGTGGAGGCGAGAGCGGGCATCATGTAGTAGTCGTGCTGATAGAGGCTGGCGAGAGTGTTGAGGGTGCTTCCTCCGAGCACGTTGAGATACATTCCGAACGGACCTGTCTGAAGTGCAAATCTCACGTCGGGTGCCACATGGAAGAAGGAATAGCGGTTGCCTTCTGGACCTGCGTTAAAGGCAAGGTCGATGTCCGCGCCGAGTCTGACTTCAATCAGATCCTTGTTGAAACGATAGTAAGGCGTGAGGGTAAGGAGTCCGTAGTTGTTGGGACGGTTGAGCGAATATTCTCTCATCCCTCCCGCCTGGGCATAGCTGAAGATATTTTCTTGTCCGCCATATACAAGCATGTTTAGGTCAGCGTCAAGTCCTATAGAATTTCCTTTATCCCAAGGCATCCTTACCCCTCCCGCAAATTCCACGTTTGTCTCGCGGTTGCCTTTTGCGTTACCTTTCCCCCATTCCACAGGGAGAGGCATTGCGCGATAGGCGAAATGGCGTACACGCGCCATTGCATGGTAGGCAAGGTTTGACGAAGGGCGTATAAGCGACGACCAATCGAGTCTCAGCGAGAAATCGTTGAGCGTCTGTGACGGTGCGTCAAGGCGGGTGTCGGGAAGTGCGTTCGGGTTGAATATGCCATAGTAATTGAACAGCCCTACATGATAATCCAACGATGCGTCAAGACGCCCGTATCCTTTCACCACATGTGAGGCGTAGGCTCCTATCGATTCGTCGTAGCGGTATTGTTTGACTCCTATGGTGGCATCGCTCAGCTTAGGTTCCCACAAAGATGTGGAATTGTGCTGAAGGCGTATTCCGGCAAGAGTCGTGGAGTTGTCGATGAAGCGGTAGCCCGCGCTAAGTGTTGAATTTAGCCATGACCCGACACCGAATTCAAGATATCCCGGAGTGTCGGATACATAGCGTGTGTCGCGCCATCCGGTAGCCGGCATTGTCATTAGAGAGGGAGTGAAAGATGCCGCCACTCCCCCGCTTTCATAGTTCAATGGCGTGGCGCCAAGTGAAAACTTGGTAGCTTTCGGGAAAGTGTTTATACGGTCTATGCGGATAATTTCCGGCACATACTTACCTTCCACGTTGATCGACTCGTGAAGCTGAGCCTCTGCGGGAATCACTCCGCAAGCAATAAATGCGAGAGCCGCATTCAAATATAATTTATTGAAAGCCATGTCTAATAGGTATGTTAGAAATTATTTCCATTCTTTAAGTCGTGAGGAAATCATGTCGTGGATATCAAGCTCTTTGCCGGGATAATTATCGCGAAGGCTCTTAAGATATTCCACTGCGAGATAATCTTTTTTCTTGGCGTGATAGACGTCGGCAAGGGCTATAAATCCCCTCGCGAGCCAATATTCATGGGGAGAACCTTCGTCGGTGAAGGCGGTCAGCACTTTTTCAGCCCCGTTCATGTCGCCGGTGTCGATAAGATGCTGCCCGAGTGTCACGGCTGCCTTTGCTCCTGAAATGCTTTTCGGGTTGGCTGCCAGCTGCCAGAGCATCTCCTCCGCTTTCTTCCGGTCTCCGCTTTTCAGCATGGCGGAAGCTTCATAGAATTCCGCCTCCTCGATCTGATCGGCAGAGAGACCTCCGCTTGCCCTTACGAGCGCGGCATAGTGCATCCTTTCGGAGTCTTTATCGGTGTTGCGCATAATTCCGGCGTAGGCATCGGGAAGATAGTCATTCCCTCCTCGCTTCTCCAGTTCACGGTATGTCTCCAGGGTTTCTCTTCTTGCAGGCGCCCCGCTCCCTTCGAGAATCTCTGCTTTCAGAAGGAGAGCCTCAGGAATCTGCGGTGCGTCGGAACGTCGTTCAATCAACGCGTTGAGGGCATTGAGCGCACCTTCGTAATCTTCGGTCTCATCTTTCCCTGTTGCTATGTCAAGGAGAGCCTGGGCAAGATAGCGTCCGTTCGGATAGTCGTTGACGTATTGCTCAAGAAGGGCAATGTTTGTGACATCGTCTGCGAAGACTGTTTCCGCCCCCTCAAACGCGAGAGTTTCCATCTCTGATGCATCGATCTGCGGGGCGTCAGGCACCGAGCGCAGGAATGACGCATATTCCCGGAGACCGCCGTTGGCTGCATAATATCTGCGCAGGTCATCATTGGCGAGGACTGCCTCTTCGCTCGATGGCCATTTCATAATCACCTCCTTGTAAGTGGCTTCTGCTTTTTCAGGCTCTTTTGCTTCCATATAGGTGATGGCAAGGTTAAGCATCCCTTTTCTTGCCTGTGCGCTTTGCTTGTAGGAACCGCGAAGCTGTTCGAACGCCTCCACCGCCTTTGCGGTTTCCCCAAGACCGGAATATGTCTGCCCTTTTTCGAGAAGTGCGTTTGGAAGCCATTTCGAGCCGGGGAATTCTGAAGGCATTCCCGAAAGCTCTGAAAGTTTGCGTTTGATGTCTCCGTCAAGTCCATACATCACGGCACGTCGGAAAGTGGCATAATCACTGTCCTGGGCTCCGTTTTCGATGGCTGTCGAGTAGTTGTGCAGAGCCTGCTTGTAGTTGCCGGCATAATATTGTGCGTCTGCCATTCTTATCAACGCGTCGTCTTGCATGCGCTGAGGGAGTGCGGGGCTTGATTTCAAAGCTTCGGAGAAACTTGATGCAGCCTGGCTATACTTGTCGCTCATGAGCTGGGCGTATGCAAGATTATAAAGTGCAAGGGAGCGGTTTTCACCCCTTCTGTCGGCGTTTAGATAGGCTCTGTAGGCTTTCTCCGCCTCAGAATATTTTCCGAGGGCGTAGCATGCGTCGCCGAGCCATAGGTTGGATTGAGCCTGAAGCTGGCGGTCGCCGTTTATGCCGACAGCCTCCATAAGATATTCCCGGGCGGCAGACGGCCGGTTGTTTGCCATGCATTCCATGCCGAGTTCATAAAGAATCTTCTGTTTTGCCTCCATCACTTTCGAAGATGGGCGGTTGATCCTGTTTATGCTTGCAAGAGCATTGGCATAGTCTTTTTCATTGAAATAGGCTGTGGCGAGGTATTCCTCTACCTGTGAGGCATATTTCGACCTGGGGAACTGTTTCAGGAATCCTTGCAGCAAGGGGATTGAGGAACTGAAAGGTATGTTGCCACCGCGTGTGCGTGCGGCGATATAGTTGAACATTGCCGTCTCCGTCACGTTGCGGTCGAAATTCATTTTCGAAGCCTTTTCAAACGATATGGCAGCTGCGTTGCTGTCTCCTTCCCTCACGGCAATCTGCCCGAGATAGAGATAAGAGCTTTGAGCGAGATCGTTGTTTAGTTCTGTGAGCGACGCGAATCTTTTTTGTGCCGAGTTGTAGTCCGCATTTCGGTAGTCAATCACGCCGAGAGTGTAGACTGCGTCGGCAGCCGGATTTATGTCGGCTGTGTTGACATAACGAGATAGGAATGTCTCCGCGTTCCCGTAGTCCCCTTGCTTGAAATAGCTGAGCCCGATGATCCTTTCTGTTTCAGGCACAAGGTCGTCTACAGGGTCGTTGTCGAGCAACCGTGTGCCGAGAGAAATGACACGGTCGTAAGCTCCGCGGGTATAATCGATCTGTGCGAGATAATATTCAGGAGCTATGCCGTCGCGGCTGTTGCCGCCGTTTCTTGCAGCAACGTCTTCAAAACCGTTATAAGCCTTGTCATAGTTCCCGTCGATATAGTCGAGATAAGCGATATAATAGTCGGAAGCAAGGTTCAGCTTGCGGTTGTCTCGCAGTTTTTCAAATATGGGACGTGCCTCGGCATATCTTCCGCTTTTGATCATGGAAAGAGCTTTCCTGTAGTCGTAAAGCGGGCGGTCTGAGGTGTTTATGCGGGAATAGTCGATTTCTTCATATGCAGCCAGAGCGCTGTTGAAACGGTGAGCGAAGAAGAAATAGTCTGCCGCTGCGAGTCGGGCGGGCATCGCCTGGATTGAAGCAGGATATTCTTCAGCAAACTGCCTTAACAGGTCGACGCAATCAGCATCCCCACGGTTGTAGAGGGCGAGGGCAAGGAGGTATGTGAAATCTTCACGGTCCTGCACGGAGAGGTCTACACCTTGAGTCTCCAGATGTCGGAGCTGGTCGACGACACCGGCATAGTTTCCGTTGTTAAGCATGATTCGGGCACGTTCGAGATATCCGGCTGCGAGAGGGCTCATTCTGTCTTCGCGAGAGATGGAATATGCCGAAGTGGAAAAAATGCTTGTGGAGAGCATCAATGATAATGCTCCCGTGATCAGGAAACGTCGCGGAGGGATCAGGATATGGCGTTTCATTTTCAGTTCAATTGAGGGTTGATAATCACGAAAACGATAACTGTCCATCTTCTCCCGAAGATATCCTCAGACTTATTGCCGGGGAAGGTCTTTAAAAAGGGTGAGGCCGGCACTTTATCAGTAACCGGCCTCTGGGGATAGGATGGATTTAGGGAGGTAGTCCATAGCAGAGTCGAACTGCTCTTTAGAGAATGAAAATCTCTCGTCCTAACCGATAGACGAATGGACCGACGCAATCCTTTTTTGCCAGCTGCGTCAAGACCATGAGGCCGTCGCATGCTGAAGGAAATATTTTTCAATCGCAGGCTCTAAAAAGCCGTCTGATTACGCAAGCTTGTTGATGTGGTGAGCAAGACCGCTGCAAAGGTTAGCGGCTTTGTTCTTAGAGATGATGTTCTTGCGGCCGAGACGCTGAAGAAGAGCACTGACTTTGTTGTAGGCTTCTGTTGCTTCAGCCTTATCAGTCATTTTGCGCACGCGACGAACAGCGTTGCGGGCGGTTTTTGCCCAATAGCGGTTCTCAAGTCTTCTCTTCTCCGCCTGGCGAATTCTTTTTAATGATGATTTATGATTTGCCATCTTAAAAGTTATCTTTGTCTTTCTTTCGGTTGTTTAATAATGGTAGCCCATAGCAGAGTCGAACTGCTCTTTAGAGAATGAAAATCTCTCGTCCTAACCGATAGACGAATGGGCCACAAATTGACAACTGCACACCTCATGGGCGCATTTTGCGCTGCAAAGTTAGTTCTATTTGAGATAATATCCAAATTTTTCTCACTAAAATCATGCTTTTTTTGTGAAGAATATCCGTTTTGACGGTTTTTTACCCTATTTTTATCCTCTTTTTATCTCCCAGCCGACCTTTTTAAACTTATTTTTGTTAATTTTACACAGGCTAAATTCCACAATTGCCGCTTTGATTTTTTGCGGCACATTAAAGTGGGCGTTTATTAAAAAAGAATAATGCCCCTTCGATAAAGCTAATATTTCATTCCTAAATTCCACAGCTATGAAAGTTTATTGCAAGAATACTAAAACTTATGTCGATGCCCTTGGCGGAGAAAAAGTGATAGATATGCTTCCCCGGCTCGGGCAGGCTCTAACTTTTGAGCCAATTTGTGCCCTTGTCAATAATAAGGTAGAAGATCTTTGTTTCCCGATTTACGCACCCAAACAGATTGAATTTATCGGTAAAGACAATCCTAACGGGCGCAGGGTATATGTGCGCTCCCTCTGTATGATGCTTTATAAGGCGGTAGAAGAGGTGATTCCGGGTGTGACCCTCAGAATAGAGCATTCAATGTCTAATGGCAACTATTGCCGGCTGCTGAAAGGAGAAGAGGTGGTGAAAGCGGATCAGAAGATTGTTGACCAACTTCTTGAGCACCTTGAAAACCTTATGCATTCTGACATCCCTTTCAGAAGGAAAGAACGTCTCACTAAAGACACGATCGAAATTTTCAGGAAACAGGGATTGACTGCAAAAGTGACATTGCTGGAAACTTTGCATGAACTCTATACAACCTATTACCGTCTCGGGAATCTTGCCGACAGCTATTATGGACCGCTCGCCCCTACAACAGGGTTTATAAAGGATTTCGATCTGCGCCCATATAAAGACGGGTTCCTTCTGTTTGCATATTCCCGTCAGGAGACCGATGAAATTTTGAGAAATAATCCTCCTCAGGAGAAGATGTATAAGGCATTCACAGACCAGCTGATGTTCAACAAGGTTATTCAGGTGAAAAATGTCGGTGAACTCAATGTGGCTGTGAAATCGAGACGAACCGCCGAGCTTATTAATGTGGCTGAGGCAATGCACGACAAACTGCTCGGCAGAATCAGTGACGATATCGCCCGGCGCCGTAAAGATGGCAGCGCAGGGATTGTGATGAT
This sequence comes from uncultured Muribaculaceae bacterium, assembly GCA_910583795.1. Classification (GTDB taxonomy): domain Bacteria; phylum Bacteroidota; class Bacteroidia; order Bacteroidales; family Muribaculaceae; genus Lepagella. The sequence continues at coordinate 870 of CAJTZQ010000047.1, read as the reverse complement.
CGCAGGCCCGTCTTCTTCTGGTAAGACCACCTCTGCAAAGCGTCTTGCAATTCAGCTGATGACCAACCTTATCGTGCCGAAGATGATCTCTCTCGATGATTATTTTGTGGACCGTGAGATCACTCCCAGGGACGAGACGGGAGATTATGATTACGAAAGTATTTATGCGCTCGATCTTGACCGCCTTAACTCCGACCTGACAAGACTTCTTAACGGGGAAGAGATTAATCTGCCGACATACTCTTTTGAACTCGGGAAGAGGGTGGAGCGCCCGAAACCATTGCGGCTGGACAAAAATGATGTGCTGCTTATAGAGGGTATACATGGTTTGAATCCTGAACTTACCCGCTCGATAAATGCGGATAAGGTCTATAAAGTTTATGTGTCGGCTTTGACCACATTGAAGATTGACAATCATAACTGGATCTCCACATCCGACAACCGATTGCTTCGTCGTATTGTGCGTGATAATAAATATCGCCATACGTCGGCTCTTGATACGATTCGCAGATGGCATAGCGTCAGAAGGGGAGAAGAGAAATGGATATTCCCGTTTAGTGAAAATGCAGATGCCACTTTCAATTCTTCTTTAATATTTGAGCTTGGCGTCATGAAGCCGTATGCCGAACCGGTTTTGAGGGATGTACCGAGAGATCTTCCCGAGTATGCAGAGGCGTTCAGACTTCTCCGCTTATTGAGTTATTTCGATCCGATACCCGCCGACCAGATTCCCACCACTTCCCTATTACGTGAATTTTTGGGAGGTTCCTCTTTCCGTTATTAGTCATTAGTTGATTAGTCATTAGTTGATTAACTGCCGTGGCTCAGGACCTCGTTGACACTTTTGTATCATCACATCGTTAACATATC
>CAJTZQ010000046.1 GCA_910583795.1 uncultured Muribaculaceae bacterium | reverse complement strand
CATAACTCCATCATAAATATCAAAAATCTGCTCGACAAATCCTCTCAATTCCTTCGACAAATAAATTTAAACAGTTTCTTAGAATTTTACAACAAATTTATAAACAAATAATATACTTATCCTTTTGTTAACAGATTTTAACTACAAATATCTATAAATCCCTTTTCATCCTCAAATTCCTACATTCTGCACTTCATTAAAACCTCTATACCGATTTTGTTTGATATTCATATTGTTCATTAATAATTTTGCACAGGTAAAATCTCAAACAATCATTCAATGAATTTCAAGACTTCATATTCGATTCTATTCTTGTCAGCATTATTATCTCCTTTCCATTCAATAGCTCAAGATAGTCTCCAAACCATATCTGCTGGCGATGTGACAGCAAATCCCGAAATGCAGCTTCCTGATTCTTGGACATTCAACGACTGTATAAACTGGGCTACGGCAAACAGCACGGATATCCGACGCACGATTCTCAACATCCTTCAAGCAGACCAAGACATATACTCTGCAAAAGATGCATGGCTTCCCACTGTAGGGTTTTCCACTTCCCAGTCTTTCAACAACTATCCATCCCCCGCCAATAATAGAAACGGTAACGTCTACGGGAGCACTTACGACATCAATGCCAACTGGACTATATGGGAAGGGAATGTCAGAAAGTATCGTCTGGAATCTTCCAAAATTTTGCGCAGGCAACAGCAACTTGCCGGGGATGATGTAATAAAAACCCTAAAATTGGGAATTCTCCAGGCTTACCTTAATATAATGTATGCCGGCGAGGCAGTCACCATAGCGGAACAAACCCTGGAAGTAAGCACAAGCCAGACTGAACGTGCCAGACGTCTCATGGAATCAGGGAGGACATCAAAAGTGGACTATGCTCAGATCGAAAGTCAGAAGGCTCAGGATTCGTACAATCTCGTACAGGCAAAAAATAATTACGAAAGTGCCAAAATGAACCTAAAGAAAATTCTCGAATTAGGGATAAATTATAATCTCAACATAGCCGACGTAAGTTTTCCGGACACCGATGTTTTAACAATTCTTCCACCGATGTCTGAGGTTTACGACATCGCTGCGGCATGGCTCCCCGGAATAAAGAGCAATGAACTCAACAAAGAGATTTACGCAAATGATGTGAAAATAGCAAAAGCAGGAAACCTTCCATCAATTTCATTGACCGGCGGCTTAGGCACTTCCTATACATCCGGAGGAGAGGGGTGGGGAAATCAGATGGGTCATAATTTTGGAGAAAGAGTTGGACTTAACCTGTCTATTCCGATTTATGACGGGAATTCAACAAAAAGAGCTGTTGCAAAAGCTAAACTTGCACAGCTCGAATATGATCTAACAAAAAAGAATCTTCTCGACGATCTTTCGCAAACAATCGAAAGCCTATATATCGATGCCAACAATGCAAGAGCGAAATACACCTCAGGGCTGACTCAATTGGAGGCTACCCAACTCACAGACGATCTCACGAACCGTCAGTTTGAATTAGGGCTTGTCAATCCAATCGAATTGCTAACAGCCCACAACAACCTGTTGAATGCCAAACTTGAGTTGCTCCAAAGCAAATATATGGCGATTCTCGCTAATAAAACCATCAATTATTATGCCACCCAGGAAGTCGCAGTACCCTGAAGAAATTGATAATGGATAATTGATAATTAGTAGTTGATCAGAAGATTAGTAATTACTAATTGATAAGTGATAATTAAATAAGCATGAGATATATCAACTTTATTCCCGCTGCAGCTTTTATTTTTGCTGCAACCTCTTGTTCCGAAAAACCCAAAATGGAACTGGAAACTTACACGGTTGAGCCCACGTCTATGTCGGAAATTGTCACGGCAACGGGCACAATGGAGTCTGTCACTTCTGTTGATGTCGGCACCCAAGTTACCGGCATCATAGACAAACTCTATGTAGACTTCAACGACCACGTGGAGAAAGGCCAGCTATTGGCAGAAATCGAGAAAACGCTACTTGACAGCGAGTTGAAGAGTGCTGACGCTTCCATGGCATCAGCAAAGGCAACCTACGAATACGCAAAAAAGAATTTTGAACGAGACAAAGCTCTACACGATGAACAGCTAATCTCTGACTATGAGTTTCAGACTTCTCAAAAAGATTTTGAAGTTGCACGACTGAGCTACGAGAAAACACAGGCTGACCGTGTACGCGCCGCCAAAAACCTCAACTATGCTGAAATCTACTCTCCTATCGACGGCATTGTCGTGTCGAGAGAAGTGGAAGTCGGACAGACAGTCGTTTCAAGTATGAATGTTGCAAACCTGTATGTGATTGCCGACCTCGACAATATGCAGGTTGTCGGTGCTGTAGACGAAGCGGACATAGGTCAGGTCAAAGTCGGACAACACGTAACATTCACAGTCGATTCTTATCCAGACGACACTTTCACAGGAACAGTGACCCAGGTACGCATAAACCCTACCACCACGAACAACGTCGTGACATATGAAGTGATTGTCGGGGCATCAAATCCCGATCAAAAGCTTATCCCCGGAATGACGGCAAATCTGACAATTTATACCCTTGAACTGAATGATGTAATAGCAGTTCCACTCAAGGCTCTTAAATTCCAGCCAATGCCTGCAGATGAAGAAGATAATGGTCTCCCTGTTCCACAGCCGTTAGCGGTTGAGACAAAACACTCGGTATGGGTTGAAAGAGAGGGGAAACTTATTCAGACAGAGGTGGAACTCGGAACGTCAAACAGCATTTACCAACAGATTATAAGCGGGCTGCATAAAGGAGATAAAGTGGCTTTGCAATACAATCAGTCAATGGGAAAACCGGAACCCAAACAAGGGGAGGAAAATCCGTTTATGCCGAAACCTCCGGGAGCTAACAAAAACAAAAAGAAGTGAAAATGGCAAAAGAGATAATTAAAATAGAGAATCTTAAACGCTATTTCAAAGTGGGCGACGAGACAGTGAAAGCTTTGCGCGGAATTTCGTTCACAATCTATGAGGGGGAATTTGTAACTATAATGGGTACCTCAGGATCAGGCAAATCCACCCTTCTCAACACATTAGGTTGTCTCGACACCTCTACCTCAGGAGAATACTATCTTGACGGAATAGCCGTTAAAGGTATGGGGAAGAACGAGCGGGCAAGAATACGTAACCGTAAAATAGGGTTCATATTCCAGAACTATAATCTTCTTCCCAAAACCACTGCACTGGAAAACGTCGAACTACCTTTGCTCTACAATTCCTCTGTCAGCGCAAAGGAACGAAGCGAGCGTGCCGAACGGTGTCTCAGGGAAGTTGGGCTCGGCGAACGTCTTTACCACAAGAGCAACCAGATGTCGGGAGGTCAACAGCAACGTGTGGCTATCGCACGTGCTCTCGTCAACAATCCTGTGATCATTCTTGCCGATGAAGCGACAGGAAACCTCGACACACGAACCTCTTTTTCTATCTTGACACTCTTTCAGCGTCTTTATAAAGAGGGGAAGACAATTATTTTCGTGACCCACAATCCAGAGATAGCCCTTTATTCTTCACGCAACATCACCCTTCGTGACGGACATATCGTGAGCGATGAATACAACAGCGACATTAAGTCGGCAGAGGAGGTTTACAGAAATCTTCCTGAAGAAAACGACTGACAAACTTTCATATTCATGAACATCCAGAATCTATTCAAGATTGCCATCAAGGCTCTTGGCAACAATAAGATGAGGTGCTTCCTCACAATGCTCGGTGTCATAATAGGCGTGGGTGCTGTCATAGCCATGCTCGCCATAGGTCAAGGGTCAAAGAACTCTATTAAGGCTCAGATTTCTGAAATGGGCAGCAACATGATCATGATCATGCCCGGAGCCGAAAGACGTGGAGGAGTCCGTCAAAGCAGTGACGACATGCAGACATTAAAGCCTGCAGATTATGATGCCATAGTGACTCAGTCAACGGGAATTGCAAATATCACCCCCACAGTGTCATCGTCCGGACAATGGGTAAACGGCAACAACAACTACCCCTCTCAAGCACAGGGAGTAAACACCCAATATCTCGACATACGCCAACGCAGGGTTGCACAAGGTGAAATGTTTACTGAAGATGATGTAAAGACAGCTGCAAAGGTGTGCATCTTAGGTAAAACTCTTGTAGATAATCTGTTTCCTGACGGCACAGACCCGATCGGGAAAGTGGTGAGATTCGGATCGATCCCTTTGACCGTGATTGGCGTGCTTGATGAAAAGGGATACAACACCATGGGGCAGGATCAGGACGATCTGGCGCTCGTACCCTACACCACGGTGATGAAACGAATGCTTGCTATAGACTATCTTCAGGGCATACAGGCGTCGGCTATAGATGAAAACCGCACTGAAGAGACAATCAGTGAAATTACAGATATTCTCCGCACCCAACACAAACTTAGGGAAGATCAGGAAGACAATTTCACCATCCGATCCATGCAGGAACTTGCCCAGATGATATCCTCCACATCTTCAATGATGACTGTGCTGCTTGCGTGCGTAGCAGGGATTTCACTTCTTGTAGGAGGTATCGGGATCATGAACATCATGATAGTAAGCGTGACTGAACGGACACGAGAGATCGGTCTGAGAATGAGCATCGGTGCCACAGGAAAAGACATCATGACCCAGTTTCTCATAGAAGCCATCATCATTTCTGTGACCGGAGGCATACTTGGGGTCGTTATGGGTGCGATAGCCACCTGGATGATAAAACTTTTTGCACATTGGCCTGTGCAGATAGATCCAAGCTCAGTTATACTCTCGTTTGTGGTCTGCACGGCAATTGGCATAATATTCGGATTCTATCCTGCCGCCAAGGCATCAAACCTCGATCCTATTGAAGCGATAAGATATGAATAACATAAAGGTTAGGTCTAATTTTGCCGGAACGGCGACAGTGGTACTGTTGTCGTTCCTGCTATTCTATTTCCCTTCCATGCTCGCCATCTTTAGCAAAGGTGACGAACCATGGAGATGGACTCTTATGAGCATAGTAATGGCTACACTATACACTGCCATTTTTTGTATTAATTATTTTTGGATCGTGCCTGCCACACTTTTCAAAAACGACAGAAAACTAATTTTCTTTCTGTCTAATATCTTATTGATTCTGTTGGCTTGCTCTATCATACCTATCTGGTTCGAATCTCACGGTGGTCTGCCCCGCCCACGCCACCTTGCCTATCAACAATTGTCGATATGGCAATACCTTATGGGATATATAAAATTTATAATCCGCGATGGAATCACTATGATTCTTGCCGCCGCTCTTGCATATGCTCTGCGCCTGTCGAAAGAGCATGAAAACATGCGAAGACGTGAACTTGAACTCGATGCAGAAAGACAACAAATTGAACTCAAAAGCCTCAAGGCTCAATTAAATCCACATTTCCTTTTCAATTCTCTCAACAATATCTACGCGCTCATAACCATCTCTCCCGATAGGGCGCAAAAGGCTCTTCACGACCTAAGCAATATGTTGAGATTCATGATCTACGATGCTGCCTGCGCCTATGTTCCCCTTTCTAAAGAGATCCGGTTCATTTCAGATTATGTCGAACTCATGAAATTAAGGTTGAGCAGTTCAATCAAACTTGAATGCAACATATCTACCATACACACAGAAGGATTATCCATTGCGCCTCTTCTTTTCCTCACTTTGGTTGAAAACGCTTTCAAACATGCGACAAACAACGGAAGCGGAAGCTTCATAAACATTGAAATATGCACAGACGGGGAATGTGTTACATGTCGTGTCAGAAACTCATGTGCCGAAGACAATGTCAATTCATCAAAACCCCTGACCGAGTCGGGAGTAGGACTTACAAATGTGGAGCGACAGCTGAGATTGCTATATCCGGAATCGCATGTAATTAGTATTGATCGGTCAGACAATGTCTTCACCGCAGAAATCAAAATACAACTCAATGCTCTCCATCCGTTAAACACAATATAATAAAGACCCCCCAGTCTGACAAGATTTAATCGATTATTTTTATAATATGGACCGAATTTTAAAGTGTGTGATCATAGATGACGAACCTCTCGCGCGAGAATTGATAAAAAGCTATGTCGACAAGACACCTGGAATATCACTTGAAGGTTGTTTTGAATCTGCGGCAGAGGCTGTAAAAACCGTACTCGGAGGCAATATCGACCTGGTATTTCTCGACATCAATATGCCAACCCTGAACGGAATCGAATTTGCAGCCCTTATACCCTCACAGACCCGAATTATTTACATTACGGCATATGAGAATTATGCACTACAAGGATTTAAGGTCAACGCTCTTGATTATCTACTTAAACCTGTTAGCTACCAAGAGTTTGTTAAATCCGTAGGGAAAGCATTCGAATGGCAGGCAATGCGCAAGGCATATGAATCCTCATCCAAGTCATCTCCTGAAATGCTTACAGTCAGGGCAGACTACAGACTTGTGCAAATGAAACTCGATACAATCAAATATATAGAAGTGCAGAAAGACAGAGTAATATTCTATCGCTCCGAAGGCGAGCCGGTGAGCAGTCTGATGAGTCTGAGTGAGCTGGAAGAGATACTGCCGTCCGACAAGTTTATGCGCGTGCATCGTTCATTTATTGTCAATCTAAATCAGATTGAAGTGGTGGAGAGAAACAGAATCGTCTTCGGGAAGACCTACATACCCGTGTCGGAATCAAAAAAAGATGAATTCCTCTCACGTTTAAAACAATCGTAATATTATCAAAAATCCATAATTTCACCTTTATCACCCAGTTCGGACGGCTATCTTAATTACCAAAATTTAAATTATTTGTAAAAATTTGTGCAAAATTACAAAATTGTATGTAATTTTGCATCCGCTAACCTTTTGACCATTCATTCAATCTTATGGCTATAAAAAACAACATCATGATTGTTCGCCATCGCTTGCTAACCGAACTTGTCAAGCTTTGGAAAGAAGGATCTCTTGAAGAAAAAATCGACAGGCTACCCATTAAACTGAGTCCTAAAGGTTCCAAACATCCCGGACGTTGTTGCATACATAAAGAACGCGCAGTGTGGCGGTACAAATCACTTCCTCTGCTCGGACTTGACATGAGTGACGAAACCGATGAATTGACTCCGCTATCGGAATATGTCAGATTGGCACTCGACAGAAAAGGACCCCAGGATGTGAAAAATAATATTATGTGTGTGATTGACGAGGCATGTTCCTCTTGCGTGCATACTAACTATGAAGTGACATCATTGTGTCGCGGATGTGTGGCACGCAGTTGCATACATAATTGCCCCAAAGGAGCTGTTCATCTTGATTCAGATACGGGCAAAGCAAAAATCGATCACGATAAATGCATAAGCTGTGGCATCTGCCATAAAAGTTGCCCCTATCATGCCATCGTCTACATCCCCGTGCCTTGTGAAGAGGCTTGCCCCGTGAAAGCCATCTCCAAAGACGAACAAGGTATTGAGCATATCGACGAATCGAAGTGCATTTATTGCGGCAAATGTATGAATGCATGTCCATTTGGAGCAATTTTTGAAATATCTCAGGCATTCGACGTTCTTAATGCAATTAAGCGTGGAGAAAAGGTGATTGCAATTGTCGCTCCTTCCATATTGGGGCAATTTGACGCCGCTCCTGAAAACGTTTATGGAGCGTTCCGGCATATAGGTTTTGACCGTGCTGTAGAGGTGGCACAGGGAGCTATGGACACAGTAAAGAACGAAGCGGAAGAGCTACTTGAAAAACTTGAGGAAGGACAACCGTTTATGACTACATCATGTTGCCCTGCATATATCGAACTTGCCGAGAAACATATTCCTGAAATAAAGCCGTTCATATCCTCAACCGGATCTCCAATGTATTACACTGCAAAAACAGTTAAAGAACAACATCCGGATGCAAAAATTGTGTTTGTAGGACCTTGCGTGGCAAAGCGAAAAGAGGCAAGACGACATAACCTTGTGGACTTCGTCATGACGTTCGAAGAAATAGCCTCCATATTTGACGCTTACGAGCTGCAGATTCCACAGACGGAACCTCAGATACCTTCTTTCGTAGCAGTAAGAGAGGCTCATGGATTTGCAGTCGCCGGAGGAGTAGCCGGTGCCGTAAAATCTTATCTCAAGCTTGATGAAAAGAGACTCAAGGAGATTAACGACATAAGTATTGCCAATCTCGACAAGAGAAACATAGCCCTCCTTTCTTCTTTTGCCAAAATGAAAAAAGCTCCTGGAAGATTTATAGAGGTCATGGCATGCGAAGGGGGATGTATCACAGGGCCCAGTTCCGCCACAGTGGGTACCGAGGGAAAACGGCGCTTCGACAAAGAACTCAAAAAACAACTGAAGACATATTGAACCAATTTGAACTCATAGATAAGCTCGAGCAAAATAAAACTCTCGAACATTCTGAATTTTTAAGGCTTTTGTCAGGAGATATCTTGCCTGACGAAGCCTTATATCTTAAACAACGTGCCCGGGAAGTTACTGACAGAATATTCGGACGAACGGTAAGGATACGCGGACTCATTGAAATCACCAATGTCTGTCGCAACAATTGTCTTTATTGCGGACTGAGGAAAGATAACAGAAATCTACACCGCTATACCCTCTCCGCCGATGCAATTCTTGAATGTTGCGATATAGGGCATGCCCTTGGTTTCCGCACATTCGTGCTGCAGGGTGGAGAAAACCCGGCAATTTCAGCCGAACATATAGCAAATCTGGTTTCAAATATTCATGACCGCTACTCAGACTCGGCTATCACCCTGTCGCTTGGAGAATGGGACGACCGATCGCTTAAACTTTTCCGGGACGCAGGCGCCACACGATATTTACTTAGACATGAAACAATCAATCCGGCTCACTATTCAAGGCTACATCCGGACGAAATGTCAAGAGACAACAGACTACGATGCCTTCACACCCTTAAAAGGCTGGGATATCAGACAGGTACAGGAATAATGGTCGGATCTCCATATCAGACTCTCGACAATATCGCCGATGATCTTTTATTTATGAAAAATCTTAAACCGGAAATGATAGGAATCGGTCCGTTTATACCGCATTCAGCAACACCTTTCGCATCTTTCCGGGCAGGAAATCTTGAACTGACTTTGAGAATTATATCAATTCTTAGATTGATGTTTCCACATGTTCACATACCATCTACCACAGCTCTCGCAACTTTACACGAAAACGGAAGATGTCTCGGATTGCTTGCAGGAGCCAACGCGGTGATGCCCAACCTTTCACCGCCTGATCTTAGAAACCATTATTCTCTATACGACAACAAATCGGCTTTCGGGGCAGAATCCGCAGAAGGTCTGGCGACACTTTCCTCACAACTTGCAAAAAACAATCTTTACATCACAACTGAAAAAGGAGACTATTCTGATGTATAATCCAAGTTCCAATATAGCAACCGAGTTTATCGACCACAACGAGATACTCGATTCTATTAAATCTGCAGCTGAAAAATCTGCAGACATCGATTACGTAAACTCTCTTCTTGAAAAAGCCTCAATGGCGAAGGGACTCTCACATCGTGAGGCAGCCACTCTTCTTCAATGCGATAATCCGGAAATCATAGGCAAGATTTTCAGGATAGCCAACGAAATCAAACACAGATTTTATGGGAACCGTATCGTAATGTTTGCTCCATTATACCTTTCCAATTACTGTGTCAACGGATGTGTATATTGTCCTTATCATCTTAAGAACAAGACTATTCCAAGAATTAAACTTACCCAGGAACAAATACGTCGTGAAGTAATCGCCCTGCAAGACATGGGGCATAAGCGTCTTGCCATTGAGGCAGGAGAGGATCCACGCAACAATCCTCTTGAATACATACTCGAATCCATAGAGACAATCTATTCAGTGAAGCATCGCAATGGAGCAATCAGACGCGTCAATGTCAATATAGCGGCAACAACTATAGAAAACTACCGACGATTGCACGATGCAAAAATCGGTACATATATTTTATTCCAGGAGACGTATAACAAAGAAAATTATGAACGTCTTCATCCAAACGGTCCTAAAAGCAACTACTCCTGGCATACAGAAGCTATGGATCGAGCAATGCTCGGAGGAATAGACGATGTCGGACTCGGAGTGCTTTATGGACTAAACACTTACCGTTACGACTTTATAGGGCTCCTTATGCATGCAGAACATCTTGAAGCATGTTATGGTGTGGGTCCTCACACCATAAGCGTACCTCGTATATGCCCTGCCGACGATATCTCTACAGATGATTTCCCTGATTCAATCAGCGATGATCTCTTCTGCCGTATCGTTGCCATTCTGAGGCTCGCCGTGCCTTACACAGGACTCATTATCTCTACGCGCGAAAGCCCGGCCGTGAGAGCCAAAGTCTTAGATCTTGGAATTTCTCAAATAAGCGGTGGCTCAAAGACTTCGGTCGGAGGATATGCTGATAATAATCCTGAGGGAAACAGTTCAGCCCAGTTTGACATTTCCGACAATCGTAGTCTTGATGAAGTTGTCGACTGGCTCATATCCACCAACCACATTCCAAGTTTTTGCACTGCATGTTATCGACAGGGAAGAACCGGCGACCGATTCATGTCGCTCGTCAAGAATGGACAGATAGCCAATTGCTGCGCCCCTAACGCATTGCTGACTTTAGCTGAATATCTTAGAGATTATGCTTCAGCAACTACTCTCAAAAAGGGATTGAAGCTCATTGAGAACCAAGTAAAAGAGATTCCTCACGAGAAAATTAAATCATTGACGATAGAATATCTTTCAAGAATTGATAAAGGCGAAAGGGATTTTAATTTTTGAGATATGAACAAAACTCCACAATCTGAAAGACTTAACATCATAATTTTAGGCGCATGCAATTCCGGCAAGTCTTCGCTGATAAACATGATCGCTAATCAAAAAGTGTCGCTGGTATCGGATATATCAGGCACCACCACCGATCCGGTAAGACACGCTATGGAATTACCCAATTTAGGAGCATCGGTTCTTGTAGATACAGCCGGATTTGACGACACGTCCCTGCTTGGAGAAAAACGGGTGGAATTAAGCATAAAAGCTCTTGATTCGGCAAACCTTGCACTGCTGCTTATAGGTGAAAACCCGGAAGTGGAGTCTGAATGGATTTCAATATTAAAAAACAAAGGTTTACCTTTTGTCAAGGTGGCAAACAAAAGTGATATTCGCCATGTCGATAATGCCGATGTGTATGTGAATGCGCTCCATAGTGAGGGTAAAGAGAGTCTTATAGATGCTATAATCCGGGCAATACCTTCCGATTTCGCTTCACGGGATTTATTGGGAACATTGGTAAATACCGGAGATACAGTCTTACTTGTGATGCCTCAAGACAAGCAAGCCCCAAAAGGTAGGCTTATCCTCCCTCAATCGCAAACGATCAGGTCATTACTCGATCGAGGCTGCTTAGCAGTGACCACCACCCCTGATAATCTTGAAATTGCATTATCGAAATTGAAAACGGTTCCCGATCTTGTGATCACAGATTCCCAAGCATTCGATTTTGTTGAGCGGCATATACCTTCAGGTGTCAAACTGACATCTTTCTCCATCCTTATGGCTGCATATAAAGGCGACATAGATTATTTCGTGGCAGGAGCTAAAAAGATGGCTGATCTGAATAGCAATAGCAAAGTATTGATAGCGGAAGCATGCACACATTCACCAGCCTCGGAAGACATAGGACGGGTGAAAATACCTGCTATGCTAAAGAAAAAATTTGGTGACGACATCAAGGTAGAGATCGTATCAGGTAAAGATTTTCCGGAAAAACTCGCCGGATATGACCTAATTATCCATTGCGGAAGTTGCATGTTCAACCGTAAAATGGTAATGAGTCGTATAAGAAAAGCGCAGGAAGCAAATGTGGCAATGACCAATTATGGTGTCGCAATCGCTCATTTAAAAGGTATACTTGACAAAGTGACATACTGAAAACAATACGCGAGACAGCTTTGAAAGTGTCTCGCGTATCATTGTTATCTTAAAATACTTCTTTACTTCTTGCCGAAATAACGGTTGTAAAGACCGGCAAAGCCCTGTCCGTGACGAGCCTCGTCCTTAGCCATCTCATGAACTGTGTCGTGAATAGCGTCAAGGTTCTGAGCCTTAGCATTCTTAGCAATACGCATCTTGTCGGCATTTGCACCTGCTTCAGCGTGCATACGCTTTTCGAGATTAGTCTTGGTATCCCAAACCATTTCACCGAGAAGCTCAGCGAATTTAGCCGCGTGCTCTGCTTCTTCCCAAGCATAGCGCTTGAAAGCTTCGGCAACTTCGGGATAACCCTCACGATCAGCCTGGCGTGACATTGCAAGATACATGCCCACTTCAGTACACTCACCAACGAAATGGTTGTTGAGATCTTTCTTCATTTCCTCGTCGCAGTCTTTAGCCACGCCGATTTCGTGCTCTGTGACAAACTTAAGAAGTGCTGTCTGATCAAGTTCTTTGAATTTTGAAGCGGGAGCGCCACACTGAGGACATTTTGCAGGAGCCTCTTCACCCTCTGCAACGTATCCGCAGATGGTGCAAATCCATTCTTTTGCCATAATTTGAGTTATTTTAGTTATTTAGGTGTTTGTATCTTTATTTTCTCTTTAGAGATATACAAAGTTAGGATTTTTTTTTTAATTTCGCACCATGTCTTCATCAAAAGAAAAGTTAAATCTTATTGAAATATATTTTCGGAGAGCCGTAGCCGAAAATAATTTCTCAAACCTGATTGTCACTGTCAGCGGAGGTGCCGACAGTGTTGCCCTACTTTGTGGGTTATGCGCCACCAGGGCAAAGCTGACTGCATTGCATTGCAACTTTCATCTTAGGGGAGAAGAGAGTATGCGCGACCAGCATCACGTAGAAAATATATGCAACTCTTTGGGCGTAAGGGTGATTGTCAAAGATTTCGATGTTGAGAAATATATGGCAGACAACAAAGGAGTCTCAACGGAAATGGCTTGTAGAACCCTTAGGTATGAATGGTTTTATAGAACTGCCGAAGAACTTCATGCAGATAGAATAGTCACGGGACATAATGCCGACGACAATATAGAAACACTATTTCTCAACCTCATGAGAGGATCAGGCACCTCTGGGCTTAAAGGAATGCTGCCCGACACAGGCAAGGTCTGGCGCCCGCTTCTTAATTTCCATCGTAAGGAAATAGAGAAATATCTTGAAAGCAAAAATTTGAAATTTATAACAGATTCATCAAATCTATCAAGCGACTACAGACGGAATTATCTACGCAACGAGATTTTCCCTATGTTGCGTGAAAGATGGTCAGGGTTTGACAAGGCGCTCGACAGATCAATTGCTATAATAAGAAGTGAAAATAAGGTTGTGCAAAAAATGGTATTGGATAATCTTCCTAAAGAGGGGGAACCCCTCTCAACTACCTCAATAATTAATTTCCCTGATCCGGAACTTCTTGTCAGAAGATATATTGAGCCTCTGATGCCTTTCACCACAACTGCTTCCGAAGTTATAAGTGCAATTCACGCAGACAAGCCTGACAAAAAAATATGGAAACTAAAAAAAGGATCCCTTGTGCTTCAAAACGGTCGACTATTTCTGTTTCCTGACAAACAGCATTAAAACATATTAGCTTCGGAAGCACACTTAAAGTTTGAAGATTAAACTTTTATCATATTTTATTGTTTATAATTTGTGTGAATTGGATTTTTTTTCTAAATTTGCATCACATTTCATGGCGCCAGAGATTCCGGGCGCATTCAGGAATGTCGTTCCAACATTATATTTTCATTTTATCTAATACTCGTTATTGTTGTATGATAACGGATCACACGGATGAAACTGAACGGCAATCCTCAATCTTTTCTAAAACATATAATTTCCTCATCAGTTTTATTACCTTTCTCCTCTATTAGGTTCATTTTGTGCCTACATGTTTAGCGGCATTCAAGACTGGTGACGACAATAATCCTATAACATAATTCATTTTTATGTTCCACATCAACGACTTTGAAACCATGGACGATGCCCAAATTAGAGAAACAGCTGAATCTATGGGGATAAAAAAAGCGGGTTCCGCATCACGCGATGAATTTATCGAAGCAATACTTGACCAGCAGGCTGAGTCTTCGGCTAAAGACATCGTCTCCAAAAATGGCGAGAAAAAGAAAACCGCAAAGACAAAAGAACCTCGACAGAAGAAAAACAAAAAATCTACAGACAATACCGCTGTAGAAAAAACTGATGCACAATCCTCTGAACAAGGAACGCCTGAAAACGAAATGTCATTACAGAATAATTTCGAACCTTTTATGGCTGATGAACTTCCAACTCCCAAAAGAAGAGGAAGAAAGCCAAAAAATTCTCTTCCCCAGGAAGATTTGAACATAGTTGCCGAGCTTACCCCCCAAACCAAGAAAAGAGGTAAGAAACCTGCAAACAATAATCAGGATATGCAGACAGACAACATGCTGCAAAATCAGGAGTCTACAGCATTAACGATAATCAATGCGCCCGAATTGACTGAAGATCAGGATAAGGGCGAGGCTCAGTCACAAGCTGATACAGAGACATCTACCGAATCATCCTTCACTGACAACACCGATACTTCCGCATCCGAAAGCAATCAAGGAGATCGCTCTGTTGAAGAACACAATACTCAAGGATCTGTTTCCCAAGAAGAGGAACGTCCTAAATTAAAAGTTTTCACTCCCCGCAATCAAAAGCCTGGGCAAAACGAAGGATTATCCCTTACTTCATTCTTCACTCCAACAAAAGGAAAAACTTTCACTCCGAGAGGACATCGTGAAGCTACGAAAGAATCGCGTCCTGCACCTCAGCAGCCTCCAGTAGCTGAAGAAGCTGCATTGCCTACACCACAGGCTCAGCCCATCCAGATGAGAGAACCCGGAGCAACATCTCAACAACCTCTTTCCAAACAACAGAAAAACCAGCTTAAGAAATTGCAAAGAATGCAACGTCAAGGATTTAACGTTGCTGTTGCTCCACAACCTGAAGAATATGACCTTTCAGGAATTCTAAACGCATACGGTGTGCTTGAAGTCACACCTGAAGGATTCGGATTCCTTCGCTCCGGAGACTATAACTATCTCAGCAGTCCTGACGATGTATACGTTTCTCAAAATCAAATCAAAGAATACGGGCTTAAGACCGGTGACGTTGTAGAGGCTTCAATACGTCCTCCCCGCGAAGGAGACAAATATTATCCTCTCGTAAAAGTTCTTTCCATCAATGGGCTTTCTCCCGAAATTGTGCGTGACCGTGTCCCCTTCGAACATCTCGTGCCGCTTTTCCCTGATGAAAAATTTGAGATTACAAAAGGTAAATACGCAAATATTTCGACACGCGTTGTCGATATGTTCTCTCCCATCGGCAAAGGTCAGCGTGCACTTATTGTGGCTCCTCCCAAAACAGGTAAAACCATCCTGCTCAAAGACATAGCGAATGCCATCTCCGAAAATCATCCGGAGACATATATTATAATGCTTCTTATAGATGAACGTCCTGAGGAAGTGACTGACATGGCACGTAGTGTCAACGCCGAAGTAATCGCATCCACTTTTGACGAGCCGGCAGAACGCCATGTAAAGATTGCAAATATCGTTCTTGAAAAGGCTAAACGACTGGTGGAATGCGGACACGATGTGGTGATAATGCTCGACTCGATCACACGTCTTGCGCGTGCTTTCAATACTGTTTCTCCTGCATCCGGCAAAATCCTTTCAGGTGGTGTCGACGCCAATGCACTTCAGCGTCCCAAGAGATTCTTTGGCGCCGCCCGTAACATTGAAAACGGAGGTTCCCTTACAATCATCGCCACTGCGCTAACCGAAACTTCATCCAAGATGGACGAAGTCATCTTCGAAGAATTCAAAGGCACCGGCAACATGGAGCTTCAGCTTGACCGTAAGCTTTCTAACAAACGCATATTCCCCGCTGTGGATATCATCGCATCCTCAACTCGACGCGATGACTTGTTGCTCCCTCAAGAGACTCTCAACCGCATGTGGGTGCTTAGAAACTATCTTGCCGACATGAATTCTCTCGAGGCAATGGAATTCATCAAGAAGCGTATGGAGATGACAAGAAACAACGAGGAACTCCTCGTGACAATGGATAAGTGATCAAACCGATATGAGCGAAAAAACTAACGCCGCAAGAATCCTCGACCGGCTTAAAATCAAATATGAGCTGGTGGAATATACTGTCGACCCTGACAACCTTGCTGCTGACCATGTAGCCAATGAACTTGGGGAACCAATCGAACAGGTATTCAAGACCCTCGTGCTTAGAGGCGACAAGACCGGCATTATCGTTTGTGTTGTTGCCGGCAATCGGGAAGTCGACTTGAAAAAAGCGGCAAAAGTATCAGGTAATAAAAAGGTGGAGATGATTGCTATGAAAGAGCTGCTCCCCCTCACCGGATATATCAGGGGAGGATGCACATCGATCGGCATGAAGAAGCACTACCCCACTTTCATCAATGAAGATGCCCAAAATTTCCCTTTCATTTATGTCAGTGCCGGAAAGCGTGGGCTTCAACTTAAATTATCACCTTTAGATCTTGCAAAAGCAGCGGATGCTTCATTTGCCGACATCGTCACAGTTCAATGAATACTTTTGGAAAGAATCTCACACTGACCACTTTTGGAGAAAGTCACGGACCTGCAATGGGGGGCGTGATAGATGGTTTTCCTGCCGGTTTCAAGATTGATTTTGATGCGTTGCTTGCAGAAATAGCCAAGCGGCGGCCGGGATCTTCTCCACTTGTGACAGCCCGCAACGAGACAGACACTCCCGAATTTCTATCCGGGATATCTCCCGACGGAATAACTCTCGGCACTCCTATCGGCTTTATTGTCAGAAACTCCGACCATCATTCCTCAGACTATGACGAGATGGCAAAAGTGTATCGTCCCAATCATGCAGACTACACCTACATAAAGCGTTACGGAATCCGAGATCATCGTGGAGGAGGTCGCTCAAGTGCAAGGGAAACCGTCAATTGGGTTGTGGCAGGTGCCTTGGCGGCTCAATGGCTGGAATCAAAAGGAATCACGATACAATCGGCTCTCACTCAAGTAGGCCCTGTGACTGCCGGCGATATATTCGACGGATTGATGACAAATCCTGAGAATCCTTTCAGACTGGAAGTCAATCCCGACATCAGGCTCGCTATGGAAGAGTTTGTAAAGGAGACGAAAAAGGCTGGAGACAGTGTCGGTGGGCGGGTAAGCTGCCTGATTACAGGACTCCCTGCCGGAATTGGTAATCCTGTGGCTGATAAACTCCATGCGGCCCTTGCTGCAGCTATGATGAGTATAAATGCTGCGAAAGGATTCGAATATGGGATTGGTTTCCGGGCTTCCTCTTCGTTTGGAAGCGAAACCGCAGATAAGTTTGTTGCTTCTGAACATGAAGGAGATCCTCTGAAAACATCTACCAATTTCAGTGGAGGCATACAAGGAGGGATATCTAACGGGATGCCTATATATTTCTCTGTCGCATTCAAACCGACCCCTACTTTGCTCAAACCTATCGACACCGTCGACACCAATGGAAATGCCACAATATTGAACCCCGCCGGGCGACACGATCCATGTGTTGCCGTGCGTGCTGTTCATGTTGTGAAAGCTATGGCGGCTCTTGTCATTGCAGACTATCTCGTATGATCTCCTATTCCGATTATCTAAACAATATATTTCCCGGCGTCAAAGTGCAGAAAATCTCTGTCAACGCCGGGTTTTCTTGTCCCAACCGCGACGGTACTATCGGCATCGGAGGATGTTCTTATTGTCGCAACGATTCTTTCTCTCCGGCTTATTGCATGGAAAAAGAACCGATAAGTCTTCAGATTGAGAAAGGGAAGGCTTTTTTCGCAAGGAAATATCCACAGATGAAGTATCTTGCCTATTTCCAAGCATATACAAATACGTATTCCCAAGACATTGACCTGCTGAAGAATATGTATGAGGAAGCCATAGGATGCAAAGACATAGTAGGACTCGTGATAGGCACTCGTCCCGATACTCTCCCTGATAGGGTTATTAACCTGCTTGCCGACATCAATCTCCGTCTTCCGGTGTTTCTTGAAATCGGAGCGGAAACGTCATCCGATCAAACCCTTTCGGCAATAAACCGTCATCATACCTGGAAAGATGTCTCAGATGCCGTCAATCGTGCCGCCGATAAGGGTATACGTTGCGGACTCCATCTGATTGCAGGATTGCCGGGTGAAGACCGTCAACAGATTCTTGCAAATGTAAAGGCGGCATGCGGACTCCCTATCGAAACTCTCAAGCTTCATCAACTACAGATATTGAAAGACACTCCACTCTGCCGCCAATGGGAGGCGGGAGAGATTGACCTGCAACCATTCTCTTTAGATGAATACCTCGATCTTTGTGTGGAGATTATTAAAATTGTCCCAGATAGTATCGTTATCGAACGGTTTCTGTCGCAAAGCCCTCCCGGACTCGTGGTGGAACCTAAATGGGGACTTAAGAATTACCAGTTCATGAATCTGCTCCACAAAACTATAATAGAATCATAGACGTTATCAATATAATAAGCGATTTTAAATTTTTGATATATTATTCTATCAAATAAAACGTATATACATATATACCCAATAACACATACATTTGTTAATATGAAAAAGCTATTAGCTGCTGGACTATCCGTCCTTGTCATGTGCGCTCTTCCCGCAATGGCTGACATCACTGTCAAAATGCCCGCAAATTCCGGACTTGACTCCCTGGATTACAACTACACCACTATCCTTAATCTCGCCAATGCAAAAAGTCGAGCAGAGAGAGGAACAGTCTCCACCAAGGTTCCTGTCAAGGATAATGCGGCTGTTCTCCCCATCGGCACAGACAACGGGGGATACAGTTTCCAGATCGTCACAGGTGAAAGATCTTACATACCTGTATATGCTCTCCCGGGAGACGATGTCGTTGTGGAGATTGCCTCACTTGAACCTATTGACTACAACATGTCGGGGTCCGCTCTTGTCGACGACATGAACAAGATTGATGAAATTGAGGCTCCTTTTGTAAAGCAAATCAATGAGATTGCTTCTTCTGAAAACCCCGATCGTCAGAAAATGCAGGAAATTTATGGCAGCTTCCTTGATGCGATAAAAGATTTCATCGAAGAGAATCCTACATCTACCGCTTCATGCATCGCAATCATGAACCTTCAGGGTGAGGATTTCGACAATGCATATAAACATCTTGGTGAAAGGGCTAAAACTTCTGCTGTTTATCCCCTTGTGCAACGTCAGAATGAAATGGTGCAACAGAGCCTCGCTAAGGAACGCAAACTTAAAGAACTTTCTTCAGGTAATGTAGTTGCCCCTAACTTTACTCTTGAGGATCTCAACGGCAAAATGGTTAGCCTTTCCGATTTCAAAGGGAAATGGGTGATTCTTGACTTCTGGGGAAGCTGGTGTCCTTGGTGTATCAAAGGATTCCCCGAGCTTAAAGAAGCATACGAAAAATATAAAGGAGAACTTGAGATCATCGGTGTAGACTGCCGTGAAGATCAGGAGGCTTGGAAAAAGGGAGTCGAAAAATACGAACTTCCCTGGGTGAATGTCTACAATCCCGAAACTTCTTCAGTGCTTAATGATTATGCTGTTTCAGGTTTTCCTACAAAAGCAATCATCAATCCTGAAGGGAAGATCGCCAATATCACTGTCGGACATGATCCCGCCTTCTTCGACAAGCTCAAAGAACTTATGGGGAAATAATTCTCATTAACATCTTAAAATAAAAATCGGCATCTGTCTAAAAATCCAGATGCCGATTTTTTACATATTATCCGAATCAATTCTGAAGAACAAATCCGGAAGCAGGATTAAGGGTTACAGTCACCTTTTCAGGATTTTTTACTGTAATTTCTGTCTTCACAGGCTCCCCATTCTTGTTATCGTTGATCATCTGAAGTTTTGCTCCTTTCTCAAACATCGGCAGAAAAAGATCGAGTTTCACAGGTTTCTCAAGATTGCTTACACCGGCAACATACCATGTGTCGCCATGACGGCGTGCAATGACTACATATTTACCAGGTTCACCGGCTATATATTTGGTGTCATCCCAGGTGGTCGGGACATTCTTCATGAAGTCTATCGCAACGGCGGGAGCGTCTGTGAGATTGTTCGGTGCCAAAGCAAAGTTCTGTACCGGATTCTGGAACAACACCGCAACGGCAAGCTGAAAGGCATCTGTTGTGCGACGCACATTGCCGCCGTCGTTACCTTTGTTCATACGCTTATTGAGAAATGAGCCTCCGTATTCCATTATAGCAGCTGAATTGCGTATAAATGGATGAAGAGTGGCATGAAGTGCTTCCTTGTCGCAAAACACTTGATCAAAAATCATGTTTTCAGACGCAAGTACAGCCTCTGACCCTACAAAATTAGGATACATTCGCTCCCATCCTCTCGGAAGTGTACATCCATGAAACACAACATCAATTCCATAATCGGCAGCATCGCTCAAGATGTCTTCATAAAGACGCATGGTCTCCTGTTTGTCGCCACCGAAGAAATCCACCTTTATGGCGTCTACCCCGTTATCACGCATCCATTTCATCCATTTCTTTCTCTCGATAGGACGATCCATCCTGTTGACGGGTCCCTGTTCTATATCGTTCCAATGACCGGAAGAAGAATACCAGAGAATAGGATTCACGCCTTTTGAATGGGCGTATTTTATAAGTTCTTCCATTTTTTTCTCTCCGATGTTCGTATTCCACCAGTTATCAATCAAGACATTATCATAACCCATATCGGCAGCAAAATCGATATATGTTTTCTGATCATCATAATTGATGCTACCATCCTGCCAGAGAATCCAGCTCCATGTCCCTTTTGCCGGACGTGCAGGTCTGGATGTTGCATATTTAGGTTCCACAAGATCCCAGGGAAGCGTTGTTTCCACTATCGGGGCAAGATTGTCACCTATTGCCATTACTCTCCAGGGGGTATTTCCCGGAAGAGCAACGCCGGGATTTGCACTTCCATTTCCATTGTTCTCCCCTTCCATTGGAAAAGCTATAGAATAACCTCCATCTTTGTAGTCGCTGAGATGAGAACCGCAATAATATCCATCGACGCCTGTCTCCGTCAACAATGTCCATATACCGTCAGGGGTTTTAAACAATGCTGGGAAGGTGTATCCGTGACCATATTCCGACTTTTGATCCATTGGCGCATCCACTACGTAATATTCCTCATAGCTGGGCTTTGTCCGCTTCCATCCTATCATAGGATCAGATTGCGACGTAAGATATGTAGTGGTTCCTTCAGGAAATACAAAAGAGCTTTTCTCATCTTTCACGACCATAGAACCCTTCCCGTTCTGACGCGGAACCAAATATCTGAAAGCTACACCATCATCGGCAACGTGCCATTCCATATCAATACGCTTCCCCCCTTCACCCTCATACTTAACTACGGCATTGGTGGCGGAAACATTTATCTTACTTTTCTTGATTTTGTCTTGAGCATATTCACGATTTATCACTCCCGTTTTCACATCGGTTTCTTTCAAACCTTTTGAAAGATCAGCAAAATCAGTAGTAAGACCCAACGGAGCCTTATCGATTACTGTTTTACCGTCACAAATCACTGAATAGACAGGTTTTCCCTCATCGTTTACTGATGTTATTACCTTCAACTTACCTGTCGGGCTATCAATATCCGCACCTTGAGAACAAAGCGCAGAAAACATAAATGTTGCAAAAAGAATTTTATTGAGTTTCATGATTCAAAAAATTTTTACAAAGTTAATATTATTTTCCCTATACATTACCATATTGGCGTGATTTGCACTAAAATTACATCATAAATGAAAGATATTGATAAAAACATAAATCTTTAATCCATCCAAGCCTTACCCCATTGACAACAACAATTCAGAATAGAGCACAGACTTCTTAGAAGCTGACCCTATTCTGAATTTATCCCTCAATTATTAATTACACAAAGAAACTCAGATAATGACTTATCCAAGTTTAAACTTTGTCAATATTTTAGAGGGATTGGGACTGAAAAAATCAATGGACATTTAATTCATTCCAAATAAATCCATCCGGAATGACCTAAAGCCATTGCAAGGATAAGATTAAGTCATTAAGTTGTCTCAAAGTTATTCTATTATTTTAATAATTCCAAATAAATTCACATGTTTTTTAACTAAAAAACTATTTTTTAACTAAATTTATTCCAAATCAATCTTAATATTTGACATCCTTAACTGATTAAGCACATTAATCGGTTATAATTATTACTGCAAACTAACAAGATAAAATTGAATATCACGTTGATGAAACATATTCTCCATCTATATCTGAAGGGTGATGTGCAGGATTGCATCAAAAATCAATAAAGGTAGCCAAAAATTAACCTAAATAGTTGATAAAGTATTTTTCTAAGATTTTTTAATAAATAATAAAAGCCATCTATCTAAATTTTATTAATTTTGTAAAAAGAATACATAACAAATTTGAATCATGTTGCCAGAAAATACACTTGATCATATCGACCATTCGGCAATTGTTGAATCTGTTGAACCTTCAAAGAATATTATTAAGGTAAAGATCGACGATTCTGATGAATGTGGGGAATGTCCTGCTGCAAAGCTTTGCGAAGCAAGCGGTCAGGGTTCTAATATTGTGACAATAGTGACTCCACATGCCTCCGGATTCAAGATAGGAGACATTATAACAATCCGAGGCACCGAACAAATGCATCGGAAAGCCGTAATGTATGCCACCGTATTACCTTGCATAGCCCTTATAGCAGTGATGGCGGGTGTGTATCTTTTAACATTCAATCAGCTCGCAGCAGCCTTAAGCGGGATTGGAGTCACCATAATTTTCTTCATCTTGCTTTGGTCTGCAAAAAATAAAATAGCTCACGAATTTTCATTTACTATTGTCGGTAAGCCCCAACGCGCGGGACACGAAAAATAAATTATTTCTGATTGATTATGATTATCGGATTTTCTATCTTTATTTTGGGAGTTATAGGCATAGTTGCAGCAATTCTGCTATTCATTGCAGCAAAGAAATTTCATGTCTTTGAAGATCCTAAAATCGGAGAGATTGAAGAGATTCTACCAGGTGCCAATTGCGGAGGGTGCGGTTTTTCCGGATGCCATGCATTCGCAATGGAGTGTGCGGGAGCCAAATCTATGGAAGGGCTCGTCTGCACCGGAGTTGATGCCGAAGGCATGAGAAAGATTGCAGACATTGTCGGTCTTGCTCCGGCGGTCGCGCAAAGAAAAGTAGCTATTATTAAATGCAGTGCATCATGCGAAAACCGAGATCCTCGCAACCGCTACGACGGAGTGCGTTCATGTGCTGTGGAGGCTTCATTGTATCAGGGTGAAAGCGATTGTATATATGGTTGTCTCGGATGTGGAGATTGTGTCAATGCATGTCCTTTCGGTGCCATGCAACTGATCCCGGGGGAAGAACTTCCTCATGTTGATTTGGAGAAATGCACCGGATGTGGGAAATGCGTAGAGGCATGTCCCAGAAATCTGTGTGAACTCGCACCGATAAACCCCGACCGGCCTATTGTATGGGTTGCGTGTGCAAACCGCGACCGTGGACCGATAGCTATGAAAGAATGTGGTGTTGCGTGCATCGGATGCACGAAATGCCGCAAAGTATGTCCTAACGAAGCTCCTGACATTGTCTCTTTCCTGGCACATATAGACCAAGACAAATGCTCTTCTTGCGGAGAATGCATAAAAGCTTGTCCGCGCCATTCAATTAAATCTACAGGAGATATATCTGACTGAGATATCATCACCGATTGATTAGCAATTATTTTAAAGATACTCAATATTCCACATCATTCACCATAAGAATGAAGACATTTAAAAAAGGTGGCATACATCCTCCTGAAAATAAGTCAACCCGCGATTGTCCTATTGTCGACATGCCGATACCCGGAGAATTGCGTATCATGCTTTCACAATGCATAGGCGTCCCGGCAAAATCGATTGTAAAACCGGGTGATAAAATTGAATGCGGACAAAAGATTGCTGAAGCTGCAGCATTTGTAAGCGCACCGGTCCATTCCCCGGTCAACGGCTCTGTAAAAAAAATAGAACCCACCAGAACTCCGCAAGGGATTTGGCAAGAATCGATCGTAATAACGACCGATTCAGAAAACCCTGTAACCAATCCTCTCCCCAGAACAACTGACGAGATTGAGACACTTTCTCCAGATGATATAATCAACATAGTGGGAGATTGTGGAATTGTGGGTCTTGGAGGTGCAACATTTCCAACCAAGGTGAAGCTTTCTATTCCCAAAGGGAAATCTGCAGAATATGTGTTAATAAACGGTGCAGAATGCGAGCCTTGCCTCACATGCGATGATGCATTAATGCGTCAGGATGCTGAAAAAATAGTGAAAGGCACCCTTCTTATCATGAAGGCTACAGGTGCAAAATACGGCATTATAGGTATTGAAGAAAACAAGCCTGATGCAATAAAAATCATGTCTTCCGCTACAGATCCTTATCCCGGGCTTAAAGTGGTGACTCTAAAAAAGAAATATCCACAAGGAGGAGAGAAACAATTGATTTATGCAATCACCGGAAGGGTTGTTCCTGCCGGCGCCCTCCCGATTGAGACAAAATGTATCGTAGACAATGTGGCTACCGCCTATGCCATATACGATGCCGTCTACAACCGACGTCCGCTTACCGACAGAATAGTTACTGTCACCGGTAAAGGGTTATCCAACCCTGGTAATTTCCGTATAAAAAACGGCACCTCCCTTGACGATATTATAAAATTCGCCGGAGGTCTCCCTGAAGATACCGGAAAAATCATTGCCGGAGGCCCGATGATGGGACGAGCAATCTCTTCGCTTGAGGCTTCCGCCACAAAGGGTTTATCAGGATTAGTGATTCTACCCGAATCGGAATCGTTGCGCAAGCCGACGCAGCCATGTATCAGATGTGCACGTTGTGTAAGCGTTTGCCCGATGGGACTCGAACCTTATTTGCTGATGCTTCAGGCTGACGTTAAAAAATGGGACGATATGGCGGCAAACGGGGTGATGAACTGCCTTGAATGCGGATGCTGTGCATATACTTGTCCTTCTCATCGTCCACTGCTCGACATGATCAAACTTGGCAAACAGGAACTACGAAAGAAAAAATAAATATGAACAAGCTGACCATATCCCTTTCTCCACATATTCATTCAACGGCAAGCATCAACAGATGCATGTGGAACGTGGTGATTGCCATGATCCCGGCATTAGGCATAGCACTCTGGACCTTCGGGCTACCGGCTCTTTGGGTCGTACTCCTCAGCGTGGGGACGGCATTGCTGACAGAGTGGGCAATAGAAAGGTTTTTATTTCACAGGCAATGCACTTTGTCTAACGGATCCGCACTTATAACCGGACTTCTTTTGGCGTTTAATCTTCCAAGCATTCTTCCATGGTGGATGGTTATCATCGGTGCGATTGTTGCCATAGGCATTGGGAAAATGAGCTTCGGCGGGCTTGGATGCAATATCTGGAATCCGGCCCTTGTCGGCAGAGTCTTCCTGCTTCTGTCCTTCCCTGCGGCAATGACCACATGGCCTTCCGATGTGGATTCAGCTTTCAACGCCACCACTGGTGCCTCTCAACAGGTAGACGCAAATTCCGGCGCCACATTGCTTTCTCACCTCAATTCCGGTTCTTCCTCATTTTCTGATTACAATTTCCTTGACATGGCAATCGGACAAATGAACGGATCGCTTGGAGAGGTGGGTGGAATAGCCATTCTAATCGGTCTTATCTATCTCCTCGTCACAAAAACAATCACCTGGCATATACCCGTATCGGTCATCGCCTCCGCAGCATTCTTCTCATGGGCGTTTGGCGGCAATCCCCTCCTTGACATTTTCGCGGGTGGACTGCTTCTTGGAGCTGTATTCATGGCAACAGACTACGTCACCTCTCCCATGACACACAAGGGACAGTTGATATTCGGAGCCATGATCGGATTCATCACGATTATTATCCGGCGCTACGGGGCTTATCCCGAAGGTGTGTCTTTCGCAATCTTGCTTATGAATAGTTTTGTTCCCCTTATCAACAGGTATTGTCGTCCATCAATATTCGGTGAAAAAGAAAGGAGGAAATTGGCATGAAAAAGTTAGCATCCACTCTTCCCAACATGATTTTATCGCTGGGATGTATCACTGTGATTGCCGGGGCTCTTCTCGGATGGATGTATTCAATTACAAAGGATCCGATCGCAAAACAGGCGCAGGCACAACAACAAGCTGCTATTGCAGAGGTAGCTCCCGTATTCGACAACAACCCGGAGGCTGATAAATGGGAAACAGAAATAGATGGGAACCCTTTTGTGGTCTACCCGGCATTTGAAAAAGGCAAACTCGCCGGAGCTGCGGTAAAAGGTAGATCTATGAACGGATTTGCAGGAGAAATAGTCGTGATGTGTGGATTTGAGGCAGATGGCACAGTCAAAGACTATCGTGTGCTTCAGCAGGCGGAAACCCCGGGACTGGGCACAAAAATGGAATTATGGTTCCGTGATCCGGCTGGAGCCCGTTCTGTTATCGGGAAAAATCCCGATAAGACATCTTTTTATGTATCAAAAGATTCAGGAGGAGAAATCGACGGCATAACTGCCGCCACTATATCATCGAGAGCTTTTCTCGAAACAATGAGAAATGCCTTCGAAGCCTACAGGCAATATGAAAAAACTCAAGCAGAAAAGAAATGAAAAAATATTGGGACGTTTTTTTTAACGGCATCATACCGGGAAATCCCGTTTTCGTGCTTCTTTTGGGAATGTGTGCCACCCTGGGCACAACTTCTTCAGCCCATAACGGAATGATGATGGGAATAGCTACGGCAG
This sequence comes from uncultured Muribaculaceae bacterium, assembly GCA_910583795.1. Classification (GTDB taxonomy): domain Bacteria; phylum Bacteroidota; class Bacteroidia; order Bacteroidales; family Muribaculaceae; genus Lepagella. The sequence continues at coordinate 1,384 of CAJTZQ010000046.1, read as the reverse complement.
TTGTTCTCGTATGCTCTAATGTTGTCATATCGTCAGTGAAGTCTGTCGTGCCCGACAAAGTCAGGATTCCGGCATTCATTGTTATAATCGCTTCTTTTGTCACTATGCTGCAGTTGGCTGTCAATGCATGGCTTCCATCGCTCAACGAGTCATTGGGCATATTTATTCCCCTGATAGTTGTCAACTGTATTCTTCTTGGACGCGCTGAGGCATTCGCAAGCAAAAACAGCATCTTCGCTTCATTTCTCGACGGACTTGGCACCGGCATAGGATTCACTTTTGCACTCATTCTTCTGGGTGGTGTGCGAGAAGTCTTGGGAACAGGCAAAATATTCGGAGCAGAAATCTTTCCGGAAGATTATGGGATGCTTCTGTTTGTTCTCGCTCCCGGGGCATTCATTGCTTTGGGATACCTGATCGCCATAGTAAACAAAATCCGTAAAACATGCTAAACGTTATGCTGACTTATATTTCAATCATCATCACTGCAATTTTCATAAACAACATTGTTTTTTCGCAGTTTTTAGGGATTTGTCCATTTCTGGGCGTTTCAAAAAAGACAAGTTCTGCTCTCGGCATGGGTGCGGCTGTTACATTTGTCATTACAATAGCAACAGTAGTGGCATGGCTTTTGCAGATGTACGTGCTCAACCCGTTGGGACTTCAATTCTTGCAGACAATTGTCTTTATCCTCGTCATAGCGTTTCTTGTGCAGCTTCTCGAGATTATTATGAAGAAGACTGTCCCTACCCTATATCAGGCGCTTGGAGTGTTCCTTCCTCTTATCACGACCAACTGCGCTGTTCTTGGAGTGGCAATTCTTGTAATTCAAAAAGGATTCAATCTTATGGAAGCTGTCACTTATGGGTTTGCCACATCTCTCGGGTTCACTCTCGCACTATGGATATTTGCCGGAATAAGAGAACAACTGGAACTTATGCCTCTTCCTCGTGCCATGAAAGGAGTGCCTATCGCACTTATTTGCGCCGGTATCCTTGCAATGGCATTCATGGGCTTTTCCGGCATAAAAATCCAATAAATAACACCCCCTGTAGGGACGCGATACATCGCGTCCGCAGATACATCGGGTCTGCGGATACACATCGCGTCCGCAGCATAAGCGGCAATCTGACAATTTTGTCTATGCTTAACGGCAAAAATTTCAATAATCGCATTCCTCTATCTCTTAAGAGATTAATAAAATCAGTTAAATTTTATTGAAAAAAGTGGCGATAAAATTTGCAGGAGTCAGAAAAAGTGACTAACTTTGCATCGCTTTTCGGGAGAAAACCTTGCGAAGCCTTTAGTGGAATTCTCTTGACAAGCAATATGGTGGATGTAGCTCAGTTGGTTAGAGCGACGGATTGTGGTTCCGTAGGTCGTG
>CAJTZQ010000045.1 GCA_910583795.1 uncultured Muribaculaceae bacterium | reverse complement strand
GCACAGGCAAGCGTATCTCTATCCGCGACACCCGTGGCATCATCGACGCTATCCTTGACGGTTCTATCCTGAAGGCTCCTACAAAGCAGATTCCTATCTTCGACTTCACAGTTCCTACCGAACTTCCCGGTGTAGATCCGAAGATCCTCGATCCGCGCGACACTTATGCCGACGCTTCCGTATGGAACGAGAAGGCTACCAAGCTCGCAGAGATGTTTATCAAGAACTTCAAGAAGTTTGAGTTCAATCCTGCAGGCAAGGCTCTTGTAGCAGCAGGTCCGAAACTCTAAGACAGTTATAGTCATTAGTGGGTTAGTCATTAGTCGTTAGTGATTGTCCATTAGTGATTAAGACAATAAAAAAGGACAGAAGATTTTGGTCTTCTGTCCTTTTTTTATTGAGTTGAATGTTTTATCCGGAAGACTCTTGCAGATTTACAGGCTGACCGGAAGAAAATATCTTCCCACAAACGCATCTGATTCAATAGTGAAGAATAAAATTACTTCCGTTAGCGTTCTCAAAACACCAGCCGGGATTTACATGAAATATGGAAGAAAAAGAATTAAATTCAAATACTTCAAGAGTTTCATTATGGATGGCATGAGACTCGTCAATTGTTCCCTAAATGTTGATTAATTGTGTGTTAACTATGAACAAATAGGCATTTTATTTGGTTATCTCGGTAATAATGCTTATTTTTGCATACTCCAAACAGCAAGAGCATGAGAAAAGAATTAGGCAAATGGCTTATGGATATAGCCAAATATATCATAACAGCGGTGGTTCTTTCATCGGTATTTGGAGAAATTGAATCATGGGTACTTTATGTTATTGGCATTATTTCTGTTGCCGCGACACTTCTAATTGGCTTATATTTGGTTTCTGACAGACCTATAAGCGGTTTCAGAAATAGACGAAATAATAACTCTCAAAATTAATATATTATGGGTTTCATCATTATGTGTAGTTTCGTGACTCTCATTGCATTGGTCAGTGGTGGTTACTACTACATCCAAGACAGAAAAGAAGAAAAGCGACACGCTAAAGAATAGCGTTGGCTTAAAATTTTTAAAACATTCCCCGGTCAGCGTTCTCAAAACGCCAGCCGGGGATTTTCAATAAGATAATAAACTAAAAGTGATTCAGGTTGTGCTTGCGAAAGTAGTGTTTCTTTGAGTGTATTTAAACGGAGGTTGAATCACTTATATTCAATCTTCAATTTAAAACCTTTGGAACAATCAACTTTCGGTATGGTTATCTCCAATATCTGTGAGACCGGATTGTAGGATGTTTCCATATTTTTACCGTTTAGCTTTAAACTCTCCTGTTCGGGACAGTCATATATCCTTACAATGCAATCTTTATTTGCCGGCATGTTCTCATAATTGCCTTTGCGGGGAGCCATGGTGTATACCCATTTTTTCCCTTTGCCCGATTGGGATATACGGGTTGTGGCAAATTCAGTGGCATAATCCTTACTGTCGCCTGAATCTTCATATAAATCACAGCTTCCCGGTGCTAAGCCATAAAAATTAATGATAAGACGGTCAGATTGTTCCGAGGCATGTTTCAGTTCTGGGGGATTTGTCACAATCACGGCACCTTTCCTGATAAACCAGGGGAATTGGCTGTGAGTAAATTTCATCGTCACTTCCTTTCCTCCGTCTATCATCTTGGAATGAGAGGGGGAGTACCATTGTCCCTCAGGCAACCATAATGTCTTTTCACTAATGCCATTGTTTCCCTTCTTAAAAATAGGCGCCACAAGGATGTCATCCCCGAAAAAGTATTGGGTTTCATTGGTGTATGCCTCTTCAAGTTCAGGATATTCATAATATAGAGGTCTTGTAAGGGATATACCTGTGTCATAACATTTGCGTGCCATGGTATAAATATATGGAAGGAGGGCATATCTGAGTTTTACAGATTCCTTAAGCAGGGGGAAATTGGGATATGTCCATATACGGCGCTCGATCCGGTCGTCACGGGTGGCATGTGTCCTGAATATTGGTGTGAAGACACCATATTGCACCCATCTCAACACCAGTTCCGGATCATTGGGATCCTGATCGGAATCTTTGGGAATCATATGGCCCCCAAGGTCATGACCCCAATACCCATAACATACATTTGAGGAGGTCGATGTGAAATACGGTTGAAACTCAAGGGTGGGATAATTGATATAAGTGTCTCCCGAGAAACCGATCTGATAACGGTGGCTTCCAAGACCTCCCCACCTATGGAAAATCACGGGTCGGCGGTCACGGTTGTTTGCCATATCGTTGAAAAATACATGATTGAGCCAGAATGTCTCACCCAGTCCGTCGATTTTAGGGTTCACGAGTTTCTGCTGCCAGTCGAGCCACCAGAAATCCACACCCCGAGCCTCTTCGTTACGAATGAAATGCTTGAAGAAAGAACGATAGAATGTACTGTCTTGTATAGCCCAGTCTATCTTGCGGGTCTTTGCACTGTCCGGTTGAACCTCGAGACGCATTGCCTCAAAAATGTCTTCGTCGGGAGCGACACCGGAAGCTGGATGAAGATTCAATGCCACCCTTAATCCTTGCGAATGCATGTCGGCGATGAGTTGGTCGGGATCCGGTATCAGGTTTGAATTCCAAGTCCATCCGGTCCATCCTCCGCGTCCCCCCGATTCTTCACGACCGTTGTAATGCCAGTCCATATCGAATATGATGACATCGGAATTAATATCATTGTCTTTCAATGCTTTGGCTATTGCCCGGAAATCGTCAGACGTGTAGCCGTCATATTTGCTATACCAGTATCCGAATGTGAAACGTGGAGGCAACGGTGTCTTACCTGCCAGGGAGGTGTAATCGCCGATAGCTTTCTTATAATTGTGACCATAGCCGAAGAAATATATGTCCATGCTGTCATCGGCAGGGCGGGATGCCACCCATGGTATTCCATCAACAGACTTCTCGAAAATCAGAGACCGGCTTCCATCTCCGCGTTTGGCTTTAGGGGAGTCGTCGACCACAGCCCAACCGTCGCGGGATATCGGTCCATTTTCCATAAATTTACGGTGGCTGTCGCCATTATTGCCGTCAAGAGTGCGGTAAGTCCCTTTGAGATTATTTGGCTCTTCCATTCCCGGATGCCATTTTTTAAGTCCTGATTCCGTACATACATTTATGTTGAGGTTGTCAGGTTTTCTTGCGTCACTTCCGTTCCTGTAAGCTATGCGTAATTGTCCGGTATTTATTACAGTATGTCCGGCAGAGTCACTTACAGAATAGGCAACTGCAGGGAAATCGCGATTCACTGCAAGAAAAGTGGCACGGTCTTCAAACTTACCTGAATCATTGTATTCTATCCTCACCAACTGAGGAGTCAGAACTGTGAAACGCGCATTCCCGACAGTTACACTTTGTTCAGGCTTTGCAACCGGATTCTGATGATGTATTTCCGCTTCGGCACCGAATGATGCAATTGTCGGAAACATCATACAAAATATCCATTTATTAACATGTTTCATGATATTATTTTATTTTAAATTTAACCTTCTTCGATACAAAAGGCTCCTGACCCTCAGGAAATTGAATTGTATAGAATGAGTAAGGGCTTTCAGATTTCAGCTTTTCAGAACCTTCGACGGTTGCTACATCAGACAGTGTCAAAAGCTTGAAATCATAACGGACACCGGGTCGTCCTGTCAGATGCAGAGTGTATTCTTTTGATTTTTCATCAAATTCCTCCGCTTCTATTTTTAGACCGTCGTTGCCCATTCCCTCGGCAAGTTCAGGAAGATTAAGGCATATTCCGATTCCTCCTGAATATCCGATTTCAATTTCTTTGTTGTCACTGAGGATGATTGTCCCGACTTTTACTTTAATGTTCTGAGGTTCACTTACTATATTAAACGGAACTTTTTTACCGTTTATTTTAACCCATTTCACATTGGAAGCAAGTGGAAGTATGGCAGAGAAGTCAATGGAAACTTCTCCGTGACATTCATTGTAGAGTTTATAACTATAGACTGACTTTCCCCTTTGATAATTAAGTCCAATCTTGCGGTCAGCTATAGGGATATGAGTCACATTTGCATAATTCCAGTCGGAAGGGAAACATGGCTCCATATCCATGGACATTGATAACGCGTCGATCTTCAGACCTAACATCCCTTCATAAAGAGGACTCAGATTCATGGAAGAAGACCATTGCTGATGAGGGCAGATTCCTGTGAAACTGAGCTTATCTCCCAGGATAACCTCTGCAATATTTCCATAATCCCACAGTCTGTAAAGCCTGAGACATGAAAACGCATGGCGGAATCCTTGCGACCGCAGCCCTGCGTTATATTCCGCCAGTGTTGCCAATCCGTTCAAAAACGGCCAGACATTTCCGTAATTATATCCTCCTGTTGCATAGTAAGGACTGTCATATCCCACCATAGTTACGCCCCAATCAGTGGAATAATATTTAGACGGGAAATTTCGTGCCGTAATTCTCGCTTTTTCAATATCGGCAAGACCGAAAATTAATGGAGAACCGCCCAGTACACATTTTTGTGTCTGATATGAGCCGTCTTTCATTAATCCGTGGTTGAAAAATTGGAGTGAATCATTCCAAAAGTTCCTGTTGATAATGTTTTTGCATGCGTCATATTCTTTGCTGCATCCGGAGGCTATGGAATCGAGCCCAAGTGCCGTCGCCATATACGCACATTCCTTGAGAGCCTGAGCCCAGATAGATGCCAGATATATTTCCGTGTGGGCGCCGTGCAGCTGGTGACTTTCCTGCCATCCATGTCCAACTCCGGTATTTTCAATCAGTCCGTCATTGTCTGTGTCCGTGCTGCGACAAAATGAAAGTGCCTTCATAATCCTGTCCCATTGAGATCTTATAAAGTCTACATCTCCCGATTTCCTCAGATAGTCTCCAGCCAATACAAGATAGAGGGGAGTTGAATCTGAAGCATCGTAATGCACTGATCCGCTTGTGGTCAACTCATGATATATTTTGCCGTCCGGGTCTTGATAATTGCCGAAAGTGAGCAAGATATCTTTTACTTTCTCAAAATCACCGTATGAATTCATAACAGTGCCGGTCCATTCCGTGTCACGACCGAAATACCAGGCATAACCCGGACGTCCGCTTACGGCATGTCCACCGTTCCATCCTCTTGAAGTTGACCAAAACCCTGCCATCATGGATTTACCTAAAGAGGGGGTGTGACAGAATAACTTATCGGTTGACAAAAGCGCACACTTATATGCCTCGTTGAATACCGGATCGTCGCTTTCTATCATAAGATATTTATCAGAGAAGTCTTTTATAGCGCGTGAGGTCTCGGCTATGTTTTGATCGGGGGAAATATTCCCGTTAAATAAAGCCATACTATTATTAAGTCCCTCTTCGCCGCCCGCCATGTAAAGGGTGAGCGATCTTTCCGAACCGTCAAAATCCCAAATGAATGACACCTGCTTATGTTTTGCGGGTGTTTTACCGAATGAGGGAATGTTTTTATTGGAGAAATCGTATGGACCGTATTTATATGATTTCGGTTTCTTTGAGAAAGCCGAAACCATGTTGAGCTCCTTATTCCGATCGCAAACCGCAGCCACTTTCCCGTCTTGAGAGACTGAATATAGAAGAGTGCCCGTAGACTCCAACGAATATGGCCACATCAGACGCAGATTGCTTGTTAAAGTCACATAAACGTCTTCTATTTCAGGATCATTCCATTCATAGTTCACAGTAATCACAGGCAGGGATGGCGACGCGGAGAAGACCTCTTTCAGGGATCCGGATTTCAATGGATATTCCCGCATCATGAACTCAAAACTTTTCGTTGTTTTAGAACGAACCGTATCAAGCCATAAAATCTTATCGGTGTTTTTTAATTTCACACCCACGCTCAGGTCTCTTGCCGTCATGACCGGATGGATCCACACTTCCTCCACGCCCCCTTTTTCACGTCCCATGACGAGAGCTTGCTGTCCGGAAACATTCCAAAAATGTCTTTTGTCAGATTCCCTGACACATGTAGGACCGACTGATTCCGGGATAATATATTTTTCGTCCGGTATATTTAATTTATCCACCAAGGACGGATCATTTGCCACGGGGATTGAGTCATATATCCATTCACGCGGTTTGGATTTAAAGACACGAGTCCCTGCAAGATAGTCAAATATATTGTCTGTGAATATCGATAGCGTTGAGCTGTTGGTATTGGGGAGAGAATAATAGACATACGCTCCCACCGCTAAGATTTTACCTTTGCCTAAGGAGGTTTCCCATATCAATTTCCGATCTTCATGATAATGGATATAAGCCCAGTTGATACCTATTATTTTGGAATCACCGGCAACAGGTAACGCCCCTTTTGAAAATCCTAATGTACGCGCCATGTGGTCTTCAAGTCCTTTCCATGTGTAAGCACCACCTGCAAGCGACTCAAATAACGGGTGTTCACGGTAGGCATGAAATCCCACTGCACGTCCGAATCCATTGTCGACAGCTTCCTGATACTCCACCGTAATAGGAGTGGGCTCGACACCCCAATTATTGAGCAACCTTACCCCTTCCATTGAAAGATAAAGATTACCGCCATTTCTGACATACGCCACAAGAGATTCCTTCAGATTAAGTTCATCCTTACTGAATTCTGAACTGTCTACCCTATGAAACACAACAATATCGGCATCTTTTAACTTGTCTCTGTCAATATCGGTAGCCTCTAAGGATATGAATTCTCTTCTTCCATTTGATGCCATCGAAGTCAGTGCCTGATATTCTGCCTGAGAGGTGTGGGATGAGGAAATAATGATTATTTTGGCGGGTTCTTTGCAAAATACGTCATATATTCCAGACATTAACAATCCTGACAATATGAAGAAAATACGTAATAACCACATAATATCCGTCCCTATTCTATCGATGCTTCCAAAATACCTACAGTGGCGTCAGCTTTCGGAATTATATTCAGCCGTATCGCTTCCGCTTCAATAGAATGACCGGGATGGATCACATTAAACTGATCCTTGTCGGTCTTGTAGAAATCAGTGTTGTATAGCGGGAACGAATGCCATGCTCCGTCTGCAAAATATTCCGCATTCCAGGATGAGGGAATCTGCACTCCTCCTTCGTCGTCATACCAATAGACGGAGATAGACTCCACCGGTTGTCTCTTTTTTAATTTTATCGTTACGGATTGCGGTTCTCCTTTCTTTGGCCAGCTTGTCCATCGTAGTGGCCCCGAGTCGGAAGAACTTTTCGGTAATTCTCCATCTACGATAGCAATCACGTTGTCACCGCTAAATGTGAATGTGGCTTCCACATCCGCTATATTCCCCTGGGGTCGCACCACAGATGCCTCTGCCGTTGAAGCGTCTTTCGCAAACCACACATTCATCGAAGTGTTGTCTCCACGGTTGTTCCAGACATAATATGGTATAAGAGTGAGCCCGGCTTCCACTAAAGAATCCCCATCAAGAGCTTTCGCCTCAATACTGATCTGATCCAGACCTTTGAGAATACCTTCGTTGAATTTGGAAATTTTTGCCTTTAAATCAGGATTAGCGACAACATACAGCGAAGGGGTATAATCATTGTCGGGACTTTCAGCACAGTAAACAAGTGGTCCGCGGGTGATACAAAAACGGTTGGAATCCGCCTTTACACGAGTGTCGGCTTCTGAAAAACGCACGTCCATAGGGAGGTTAACGGTCAGTTTATCGCCCTTGTTCCATTTCCTTTTCACAGGGATGAACCCTTTTAAAGGCTCTTGGGAACATTTGTCACCGTTTACAGACACAGAAACAGGAGAATTGCCTGTTCCGGCATAGCTATACAGTTTTCCCGGCACAAATCTATCGGTTGTCCAGGTCGGTACTCTCATCCAGAGGGTGAATTCAGCTCCGTCAGATTCGGGCGTAACCTCGACAACCACTTTCCCGTCATAGGGATAACCGGTGGTCTGACGGAGTGTCACTTTCCCGGATTCAAGGTTTATGTCGGTTGAAGAGGAGGCATATAGTCCGCAATAGATATCATCTGAAGTGTGGGAATACATCATGCCCGGCACCTGTGGAATCAGTCGGGCAAGATTAGACGGGCAACATGCGGTGCCGAACCAGGGGGAACGTCCTGCCCGACCGTGATTGAAAGCTTTTTTCCCGTCTGCCTCAAGGACATTGACATAGAAAAACTTATTCCCTTCAAGATTGACTCCGGCAAGGACATTGTTATATAGGGCAATTTCAGCTACGTCAAGGTATTTTGCGTCTTTTGATGCCAGAAACATACGATAGTTGAACAATACGTTGCCTACTGCGGCACATGTCTCATCGTATGTGTTTTTATTGGGAAGCTCATAGTCAGGCCCGAACCCTTCGATTCCCGGTACGGCGCCAAGCCCACCGTTTATGTGCATTTTTTTATCGACAATGTCATGCCAGATGCTTTCGAGCGCGGGTGATAAAGATTTGTCTCCCGTTGCCGCGAGCACGTCTGCCATGGCAGAATACAGATACATTGCTCTGACGGCGTGTCCCTGTGCCGTCATCTGTTCCCTCACAGGAAGATGTTGCTGGCTATATTCCGCCGACATGATCCCTTCTCCATCAGGACGGAAAGTGACTCCGCGGATATCAATAAATTTTTTTGACATGTCAAGATACAGCGAATCTCCCGTCACCTGGAAAAGCTTTATCAGCGCCAGTTCTATTTCCTCGTGTCCGGGAGCCTGATTGACGGGTTTCCCGTCGTTGTAGGCAGGGTCTCCCTCAAAGAAAACCTTGTTGATATGACGTGCGCTTTTTTCGGCTATATCTAAAAATTTACGTTTCCCCGTAGCTTTGTAGTAAGCTACGGCTGCTTCATACATGTGCCCCATGTTGTATAATTCATGACTGTGAATCACAAACGAATACGGGCGTTCTCCAGTACCGAACCCCAAAGTACGCATCGATGGATCGACCGCATGAAGCTCATAAAAATATCCGTCGGGACATTGCGCATCGGCAATCACATCGATGATACCGTCCAATTGTTTTTCAAGTATGGTGTCTTTTTCAATCGTGAGAAGGCATGCCGCCCCTTCCATGACTTTGAAAAGGTCGGAAGCCACATAGCGGGGAAGATCCAAAAGAGGACGACGATTCCCGTTTTTTAGATAGTCACCCACTATTTTTAGATTTTCCACAACTTGTTCAGTCTTTGAGAGAGAAAACGGCACAAGCGTATTTTTCTGTATGATGAGACGGTTCAACCAAAAATCATCTTCCAGTCTCACTCTTTCAAAAGAGACAGATGACAGCGGCTCAGGATCGTCTGCATACACATTGGAACAAGAAGAGATGACTCCTGCCATCAACAGAGATGATCCGATAATGGCAGAGAGACACATAGAATACTTAATATATTTTTTAAACCGTTTCATGTGGAGGTAATTTATATTTATTTAAGTTTCGCAAGCTCACTTAAGGTTTGAAGGTTAAGGGGTTATCCCGGGGACGTTATTTTCTGGTTACAGGAAATTCGGTGATTCTCAGAGTTGTACATCCGTATGGAATAAGCACTATGTCTTCTTCAGGCATCGTTTCTATCTGATATTGTGTGCTATAGGGCTGCGGACCTGCCGAACCATTGTAAAGGGACCATTCGTTCATGCGTTTTCCCTTGGCATGGATTTCAATCGGTGCATTTTCAAGAGTCCAAGGATAATCCCGCATCGGCTTTTCAACTATCTTGAAACAATCCCTGATGTTTTTATCTTTAAGATGATCTTCGATCAGACAGTAGTTCCATGGGGATTTTGGGAAGACCTCATAATACCAATCGCCATATCGGTCGCCGAATTTGCGGTCATCATTCACTTTATGCCAGTCTTCTTCAATACGTAAAGCGTAGACAAGAGGACCTCTTTCCACTACAGCCGACCCTTCATACCATCTTGACGAACTGATATCCATGGGTAACATCAGCTTCACTATATCTCCCGATTTCCATGTCCTTTTCACTTGTGCGATACTTCCCGCCGGACTTTTGCTAAACGGCTTTCCATTGACGGTTATTATACCTTCCTTGCACCATCCGGGGATTCTGAGATGAAGAGGGAAATCTACAGATTTATTATTTTTTCCGTTTATATTGATTTTAAAAGAAATATTTCCGTCAAAGGGATAGTTGGTTTCTTCTGACAACGTAACACTTGTGCCGTCTCCTACAGTAGCCGACACAGTGGAAGGAGAATAATAAAGGGCTGCCAATCCTTTGTCGGGAGTGGCGAACCAAAGGTTCCTGACAAATTTAGGCCAACCTTGATGAAGGTTAGACGTGCAGCATGGATAGCCGGAAAGGATGCCGAATGTCTGGTCAGTGCCGTTGTAGCATGTCACGAAATTTCTGTCATGGCGTGATACTTCCACTTGATTCAGCTGCTGATAATATTGACGTGCATCGAAAGCGTCGGTGACTTGAGTCGGCAATGCATTGAATGCAATCCTTTCAAGCCAGTCCGCCCAGTCGGTGCGTCCTGTGATCTCAATCATCTTTTCAAGGGAAAACATCAGTTCCACAGCGCTACATAGTTCGGAACCCTGTGTGGGATTCCCTGTGTGAAGAAGTTCATCCCCTCCATATAAACCGATGGGCCATCCATGTTTTCTCATAAGGTCTTTATAGGCTACATCAATTGCCTCCATGTGTTTTTCATCTTTTGTGGCTTGAAAACGTATTATCGGTTGTTTCATTCCTTGTGCAAGATTGACACAATGCACGCTGAACAGACTGTTGAGCATGTCACGTTTCAGGAACTCTCCTGTCCAGTCCATTGTCTGTTCGTTTAAAAGGTCGCCGAGTTCCAAAAGAAATTTATCTCCTGTGAGATTGTAAAGCCAGTAGACCACATATTGATTGTCTCCTCCTCTCATTTTTCCCCAATAGGTCCAATGATCGAGAGGTTTGGTTTTAAGTTCTTTCAGTTGGTATTTAAAGTATTTGGTCATAAATGGCAGGACCCGCTTATCTCCTGTGGCGTCGTAATACTGTTTCAGGAATTTAAGCACCACCATCTTTGGCCACCAGTCTTCGGAGTTGTTTCGTTGTAGTCCCGGTTCCGGACCACGGTCTTCCGATGGTCCGAAATAACCATCTTCCCGCTGGCTGTTGAGTGCCCATTCCACCCATGGCTTTACCTTTGCTTTGAGAGAATCGTTATCCATGATGTAAGCGAGGGGAAGCAGCCCGTCTATCCAATATGGTCCGCGTTCCCATACATCACCGTCGCCTCCCAGCCATCCGTTGCGCTTGCCCATGACTTTTTCATAAAGTATGTCGAGGTTACCAGTCATACCGTTACACATCCGCAGCATCTGTTCTTTAAGCCACCCTTCAGGCTTGACCGCTCCTATGGGGAGCTCCATATAGGCTTTTTCAACAAGTGGCGCACGGTTGTTCATGTATAATTGAGGATTATCCTTGCCGGCGACACAGTTGAATGCTGTCAGCAAAGAGAATGCAATCGTAAGAAAATATAGTTTTCGCATGATATCCGTTTAATTTAATTCAGATTCTAATTCCCGCAATCTTTAATCACTGAGATATTGATTACGGTTGAAATGGGAAAACGGGAGACGGACTTACCTGCATATCCGCCTCCCGGACCTGCTAATCAATGATTATTGTATTTGTACCCATTGATAGGTCTCGCCGCTGTTCATAAGAAGATAGCGGGTTGTGGCATTGACCACTACACCATCTTTTGAAACCTTAAGATAATAATTCCCTTTCAATTTCTCAGGATCCTGATTGTTTTTGTTAAATTCAGCCAGGGTGAAGTGTGCCTCACCTTTTTCATTTGTCGTTTTCGATAGGTATGGAGTGGAATTTGCCTCTCTTTCAGCATCGGTCAGAAAGATTTCGACGGTCGCCCCGGCAACGGGTTGTGTCATGTTGTCATCGGAATGAGTCACCACACAAAAGCCCCAGGGGATGTCATTTTGGAATTCCTCATAAACCCCGCTTCTGTCGCATGAACCCGACATCATTAATATGATTATTGCGAATATGCCTTTTAATATAGTTTTCATTGTTGTGTAATTTTTTCAAAGTTAGAAAATATATTTTGGATTTGCATCAGCCTCGCCACCGAAAGTATAACTTTCAAGTCCGTATGTCTTAAGTTCGTAGTATGGAACGGGGAGCTGCCGGAAAGAACGTGACGTGAGCTGGAACTCGTCTATGGGTGTGCGTCTGCGGTCATAGAAGGGAGTGGCGGGGTAAGGGAATCCACATTCCACAAACCGTTCATAGTAAAGAGCTCTCATAGCATCATCTTTTGAAGACGCCTCCGTGATGTCGTGTAGTCCGCCTCGACCTTCTCTTGTATAATTTATTATGTTTGCCGCTTCCGCGATATTTCCTGTATTGAGCAAAGCTTCTGCATAAATCAGATCAGATTCGGTTTTTGTGAAAAGATATTCGTCGCCGTTGCCGTCGGTTGCATAATCGTTAAACCGGTTAAGACTATATGGACTGTAATTTGTATAACCTGAAAAACTGGTGCCGGCAGGAGATCTTTGTTCCGGAGTGTAGTCGAAGTCTGTGATGAGACGTTTGTCCGGACTCGACAATTCAGGAATCATGGATGAGCTGTCGAAATCGCGGGGAAGCGGCCATTGTGCATTGGGATCATCCGGGCACATCATCTTTAAAATACGCATACCGATTCTTGCCCATCCTCCGGTCTTTGCAGAGTTCTGAACGAGAGTCCATTGCCCGTAGTCGTTGTTTGGCAAAGTTGCTATAATGTCTTCCTGAAGGGCATCCGATGCGTAAGAAGCCACTTTGCTCCAATCTACGTTGGCAGTCTCTTCTTTGGTTCTTGGGAAATAAGCGATGCAACGTGCCGCCATGAAATTTGCGAGTTGTTTCAGCTTGTTTCCGGTTGCCATCGTATTGTTGGGAAACAGCCCTTCGAGGTTATTGAAATCTCCTTTTTCCTGACATATCTTGATGCATTTGTCAAGATAATCAAGAGCAGTTGCCTGAGCCTGGGCAGCGGAGGCGAGATCGGTGCCAGAGATCGAAGTCATGTCGGTTGTTTCAGTTATAATGAAACATTGATCAAACATCAAGCACATCTCTGTATAGACACACCCCATAAGGAAATAGGTGTTGGAAAGGATTTTGTAGTTTGCATCCTGGTTGCTCTCGGTATAAACCGCTCCGTTTTCTATTGCGGAGAGGATATCTTTGAGAGTGTTTATCATCCCGTAGTAGTCATACCATATTGCTTTGGGGAATGCAGCTGTTTCAGATGAATTGTCAATCTCGGGTTTTTCCATACCGTCATAATAAGACCATGTCTTTAGATTGAAGTTTCCGGCTCCGGGTGCAAACTGGTCGGAATTGGTTCCCAGAGGCCATATGGCTTCATTGCCATATCCAAGGAGGGTTCCCCAATATGTCGAACAGATTCCGGAGAGCAAAGACGGGTATTGGCTTGCATCGCTCATAACGGTATTGATATCCGGTTGATATTCATTTTTTATATCCATGCCGGAAAAATAATCGTCGCAAGAAGAGACTGCCACGGCAATCAGCGACAATAAAAATATCTTTAGTTTCATAATATCAATCTTATATAGAGTTAGAATTCAATTGTAATCATCCCGGTTATTGTCCTGATGTCTGAGGGGTATTTAGGAGTTTCTATTCCGTTAAGCACTCCACCCTCAATGGTGCGCGTTTCCGGATCGGGTCCTGAGAACTTCGTAATTGTGAATAGATTTCGTCCGATGACACCGAGTTTTATACCTTCGATAAAGTTTATTCCGATACTCTGGAATTGTTTACGAGTGAAATTGTAGTTCAAGGCAATTTCTCTCATTTTAAGGAATGAGGCGTCTTCCATGAAAGATTCTGTCGGATGCTGATTGGTATATCTGTATGATTTCCTCCCTGCCCACGGTTTGTCTGATTGATCCCAGAGTGCGGCGTTGCGTCCTGCAAAGCTCATATACATTTTTGTGTTGTTGAAAAGCATGCCTCCCTGTTGCCACGACATTGTGAAATAGAAAGTGAAATTTTTCCAGAAAAGAGTATTTGTCAGGTTGAGATTGAAGTCCGGGTTAATGTTGCCGAGATACACTTTCTTATTGTTGCCTTTCTCATCAAGAACATACATGTGGGTTTCTTCAGTCGTGCCTATACGGTCTTTCCTTACGACATAACCATAGTTGTTGATTGTGAAAATATCTTCAGCTGTCTGTCCCGGCTTGATATCTTTGTGAGTCCTTACCTCATCAAGAGATCTTGCGAACTTGGTGCCATAAAGTTTTCCATATCTTTCGTTTGAATTAATGTAAAGATTGCCTGACTGGAAATTAGGGCGTCCAAGATCACCGACTCTCTGTGTCAGGCGGTCCCATGTTCCTGTTATATTCCAGGAAAAATCATTTCTGTTCAAGATATTTGCATTAACGGTGACCTCATAGCTTTTTGCAAAAAATTCACCGAGGTTTACATTCTGATAGGAGAAACCTGTAATGCCGGAAACAGACATTACATAAGGTAAGTCGGTGTTTTTCTTATGAGAATAGGTTAGAGCGATGTCAAACCGGTCAAGGAATTTGATATCCAATCCGATTTCAAGTTCTCTTGAAAGGGCAGCCTTAAGTTTTGAGTTCCCCATTTGGGAAGCGCCGTAAAGGGATCCCGCACTCATGCTGTAGGTTTCGTATTTAGCCCCGTATGCCGGCAATATACCTGCCGTGCCGTAAGAAACACGTGGTTTCAAATAATTGATATAAGGGAGCTTGAAAGTTTTTGCTATGTTCCATGCTGCGGAGAGACGATAATATGTGTTCCACATGTCGTCATTTCCGATCACGGATGCACCGTCTCTTCTCACAAGGGCGTCGAGCATATATTCCCCGTTGTAATCTCCTTGGAATACGGCGGTATAACTATTCGAGACTATACGGTTACCGTTGGAATTTATATCAAGGGTTTCAGGATTTGCCAGTTCCAGAGATATATTGCTCATGCCCGACACTGCCAGTTTTGATCCCGCTCCGTATACAGACCTGTATTTGTCGTCTTCGTAAAGATATTGAAGCTTTAAAGTAGTGTTGAAATCCCCGAAAGATTTCGAGAACAGGGCGCCTACCTCAAGATTATGCTTGAAATTGTTCCAGGAGCTTGTTGAAATCGAACCAAGTTCCCTATCGGTTCCATCCGGTGAAGACACTTTTAAATTTCCTTTGGGAGAGAGTGCATAGGCATAGGAATTGCTGAAGTCAATACTATAGTTGACATTCATGCTTAGCCATTCAATAGGACGGTAGCGAATTGCGTAAAGCCCTAAGTATCGGTATGAATGTCCTTCCGCCCGGCTGTTTTCGAAAGTGTAAAGTGGATTTGGATTATTTCGGGTGGATACTATATTGGGATTAATTTTATATGGTGTGCCGTCGATATTGGGAGCGTTGAAGTTTGCATTTGGATCGGCATAGAAAATGTCGTCAAAATTGATGTTGCGGTTGTCTGTTTTCTTCCTGACAAACATATTTGATGTCGTGAAGGTCACGGTTCTGCTTAATTTAGCTTCCATGTTGGCACGGAAACTTGTTCGGTTTAATCCTTTAAGCTTTTTAATCACCCCGGGATTCAATGTGTTTTGAATAGATGCATAATAATTGATGTCTCCGCTTCTTGAACGTCCGGAAATGCCGAGAGTGTTCGTCGTGAACAGGCGGTGTCCGAAGAAATCATCGTATGAGTCATGACTCATGTCGTATTTGTTGTCCCATATCCCGTCGTTTTCAATCACGGAGGTTATATTGCCGTTTCCGTCAACTACATGTCCGTGGGCTGTTGTGCGTTCGGGCATAAACCCGATCCAGCTTGTGCCCACTTCCGATTTGAAAGTCACGTCCACTTTTCCGTTTTCAAGAGAATTACCCCGTTTGGTGGTGATTGAGACTACGCCGGCAGCGGCTTTCGAACCATAAAAAGATGCGGCAGCCGCCCCTTTTATAACCTCGATATTTTCAACATCCTCCATATTGATGTCGTTTAGCGACCCGCTTGTCACGATACCGTCAACTATGATGAGTGGTTGGGCGGTGCTTGCAAATGAAAGTGCCCCTCGAAGCTGTATGATCGGTTCATCATTAGGATTTCCGGTTGTAGGGAGCACCTTGATGCCCGGCATTTTTCCTGAAAGGGTGGATGCCACTGAAGTTCCGGTTACTTCTTTAAGAGCGGAATTCTGCACTTTCTCTACGTTAAATGCGAGTTTTTCCTTTGAAGTCCCTTTTGCTACGCCCGTCACTATAACTTCGGATAAAAGTTTGTTGTCTTCATTCAGTTCAACTTTCATCTCTTTTGAAGCAGGGAGTTCAATTGTGTTATACCCTACATAGGAGAATCTCAGCCGATCGTTTTTCTTTACATTGATCTTGAAATCCCCGTCTATTCCGGTAGTGGCTCCGGTCTTGGTTCCTACGATTGACACACTGACACCGGGAAGAGGTTCTCCGTTGTTGTCAGTTACAATTCCATTCACAACAAATGTATTTTCCTGACTGATCTGTGCCATGGTAGATTCTTTTCCCGACGAAGCTAAGGCTGTAGTCGGAGCCATGAGACCGATAGCGGCAAGAAAAAACACCTTTAGCGGCAATTCATTTTTTGTCATGACAGTTAGATTTTATGTTAAAAAAGTTATTGGTTTAATCGGATAGATTTTCAAGTATGACGAGATGTCGTTTCCCTATCCGCCGCAAAATTAGCCTCATCTATGGGCTGATCTCTTGGAAAATCGGTTCATATAATTGAAATTTTATCTCAATTTCAATATTGAGACGCCCTGATACGATATTACTATTTTGTAATTAAATGAATATTAGATAGTTTATAATAACGAATTAATTGGTTGTATATAAGGCGATGTAATGTTGTTGCATAATAAATATGAATTGATTAATTTTGTCATAGAACTGATTTAAACTTTTTCTATTTTAAGATTTCGTCAGATTTTTGAGATGATTTTGAATCGTGAAGAGGGAGTTTAGCGGGCTAAACGACCGATGAGCGATGCAAAATCAGCCAAAAAGATGGCGGAAGATTGAAATAGAGGTCTTAAAACCAAGATTTTTTTAATTTTATTCACATTCCGTAAAAGTTTAAATCAGTTCATAGTTCCCTGATTTGCATTGCGCTTTATCATCGGCGAGACTATAAGCCTATGTTGTATTGCCGGGTTAAAAAGACTGAAAAAAGGGACCGTTATCATACCTAAAGAATCTAATCAAGCAAACTAACCGGATATGAAACCAATGTCAACATTATTATCAGTTTTTATGCGCGCGGTTGTCGTGATCTCAGTGATATGTTGTTCGTTTCCGTTGCGCAGTAAAAATAATTTAGCGTATTATTTCAAGCGGCTGGATGTAGAAGACGGGTTGACCCAATGCATGGTATATGCCATTGAGCAGGACCGGCAGGGTTTCCTATGGTTAGGGACTCAAAATGGTCTTAACAGATATGATGGGTCACACCTGAAAACTTATAATTTGAATCAATATTTGCAGGAAGGTTTGAGCAGCAATTCTATTTTCTCTATTTCGGAAGATGGAGAAGATAAAATATGGATCGGTACTGAAAACAGTATAGTCATTTTTGACCCGGAACTTGAAACATTCAGGCAATTGAAATATTATGTAAAAGGAAAGGGTATTGTGGATGGTGTGGTGCGCACAATGATTCCTGATTCAAAAGGGAATATGTGGGCAGGTATTTCCGGATGGGGGATTTTTAAGTTTGACCGGAACGGCAAAATATATCATTTTTCACTTGATAAATATATTGGGGACAGGGAACAGATCACGTCGCTGTGTCTGGATTCTCAAGACAACATTTATATGGTTGTCTCCGGATGCAGGGTATTGAAAATATGGGACAATAAGAAAGTCAGTGTGTTGGTCGACACACAGAAACATCAGTTGGGTGACACCGAATTGAACTGCATTAAAATAATCAATGACACAACTCTTCTTGTCGGTACAGTCAGCGAGGGTGTCATATCTGTCGACACGAGGTCGGGCAAATGGAAAATACCGGATATTGCCCGTTCTCTTCCGCAAGGTTCATTTGTCAGATGTATTGAGAGGGATAGACAGGGGAAATACTGGTTCGGCACTCAGCAGGGACTCTATGTGTATTCCCCCATAACCCGGGAAATGACACATCTGGAACATTCATTGGCAGATCCGTATTCCTTGTCAGACAATGCCGTACACAGTTTATTCATGGATAGAGAGGGGGGAATGTGGATCGGTACATATTTTGGAGGAGTGAACTATCATTCCGGGTTGGAAGGTGGGTTTGAAAAGTTTTATCCATCATCATCGTCGGGATCGTTGACAGGAAAGTGTATCAGCGAATTTTGTGAAGATGCCGACGGAAATTTGTGGATAGGGACTGAAGATGCAGGTTTGAATGTCATGGATAGGAATGTACATTTTTCCATTGCCTTGCCAAATGCGAGAAACGTGCATGCCCTTATGAAAGACGGTGTGAAAATTTGGGCCGGTACTTTTTCCGACGGTCTCTTTACTGTCGACACCCGTTCAGGGGAGGTGTGCAGGATTCCTCATTCATCAACAGGAAAGAAAGGGGATGATAATATATATTCTTTATTTAAAGATAGTAAAGGAAATGTTTGGGTCGGTACCAGAACTGGATTAGAATATTACAATCCTGCAAACCGTTTGTTGGTAGGTTATGCAGACTTTATCAGATCGCAGGTTAATGATATTCTGGAAAACGGATCAGGACAGATCTGGTTTGCAACGATCGGGCAGGGCGTTTTTAAACACAACCTGATCACTAATACCTGGAGCCATTTCAAGACGATATCCGGGAACAATCCCGAAGGCGGGAAGAAGGTGATTTGCCTGCTTGCAGATCAGGATGGCACAGTATGGGCAGGCACAAAAGGGGCGGGTGTGGCGTTGCTTGATTCTGGGGGACACATAATTAGAGAATACTCTAAAAAAGATGGTCTTCCTGATGATGTGGTCTATAAAATTTTGAAAGCTCCTGACGGAGGTGTATGGGGAAGTACAAATAACGGGCTCTTCAGGATTGATCCCACAAATGGCACAGTAAGGACTTATTCTCACTCCGATGGGCTTCCCGGTGATCAGTTTAATTATAAATCAGGTTTTGTAGACAGGGATAGTAATATTTATTTCGGTGGAGTGAAGGGGTTTGTGAGATTCAGATATGACCGTCTTGCAGATTCTGTGGGTGTGCCCGGTATAGTTTTCAGTAGTTTCAAGGTAGACAATGAGGAAATCTCTGCCCGTGAATTCCCTGAAATGTTAGAACGTTCCATAAACTATTCAAAAGAGATTATACTCCCGTATGGAAAATCAGCATTTACTATCGGGTTCGGGGCAGTCAATTATGCCTCCCCTCACAGGATTAATTATGAATACAAGCTTCAAGGATGGGATAAAGACTGGATACGTTCGGGAGAGACACAGCATGCCACTTATTCCAATTTGTCTCCCGGTACGTATGATTTTATCGTGAGAATTTCCGATG
The DNA here is from genome assembly GCA_910583795.1 of uncultured Muribaculaceae bacterium. GTDB lineage: Bacteria > Bacteroidota > Bacteroidia > Bacteroidales > Muribaculaceae > Lepagella. The sequence continues at coordinate 8,870 of CAJTZQ010000045.1, read as the reverse complement.
CCTATGGAAAGTGGGAAAGGGCTACACAACAGATAAAGATTATAATCGCCCCTCCTTTTTATAAAACGATCTGGGCATATATCGCCTATGGTGTAATTATTATCTGGATCGGATATCTTATGGTGGTTTATTACAGACGTAAAATCTTAAAAAGAGAGCAAGATGCCATTTCCAGATTGCAGCAAAATTTTGAAAAGGAGGTTTATGACATGAAGATAAATTTCTTTACCAATATCACGCATGAACTTCGCACTCCTCTCAGCCTTATAAAAATTCCGATAGATGAACTGCTCAAAAACACATCAAGTTCGGATTCCAATTATGGTAACCTGTCGATCGTGAAAAGAAATACCGAGCGTCTTCTCACCCTTGTCAATCAGCTCCTTGATTTCCGGAAAGCGGATACTTATGAATTGCGACTTAATTTTGTCTCTGCCGATCTTTGCAACATTGTTGAATCTGAGACCAAGAGATTTATGCCGTCATTACAGTTGAAAGGTATTTCTTTGGATATTAAAGCGCCCGAAGCGCTGAATGTGCATATAGACATAGAGGCGTTTACTAAAGTGATGAGCAATCTTCTCTGGAACGCTCTTAAACATGCCAAGACGTTTATTTCTATTGAAATAAAAGAATTATGTGGCAACGTCTGCATATCTGTCACTAATGATGGCGAGCTTATTCCGGATAACAAAATTTCTGAAATATTCAGACCATTTGTAAAAGTGGATGAGAACAGTGAGGGATCGGGAATAGGACTTGCTCTTGTGAAAAAACTTGTGGAGGCTCACAAGGGCAGCATAATGGTAGACCAGAAAAATGGATTGGTGTCTTTCATACTTTCTTTGCCTCTCCGGCAGCAATATGTGATCGACATAAAACCTGAAGAACGTCAGCTATCATTATATAATGAGAAACGGGGCATTGATCTCCCTTCAGCCGGGGGTGCATCCGTGCTGATAGTTGAAGACAATGATGACATGCTTGACCTTATGGCACGGCAGCTCGGGGAATCTTTCAATGTGATAACGGCACGCAACGGGGAAGAGGCTGTTTTGTGCCTGGAAAATAATTATGTAGACATGCTTGTCAGTGATGTAATGATGCCCGGTATGGACGGTATGGAATTATGCCGGTTTGTAAAGGATAATATCAAATACTCTCATATCCCGGTGCTGTTGCTGACTGCAAACACTGATCAAAATAGTTGTATCGACGGATTGCGACACGGTGCGGACGAATATATCATCAAGCCTTATTCTATCGATTTCCTTAGGGCGCGCATAACCAATCTTATGGAAAACAGAAGAAAGATTGTCGAGATTTACAAGAATTCACCGGCTGTCCCGATAGATGCGATCGCGGAGAATGAAGCAAATTCTTCATTCCTTTCAGACTTGATGAATCATATATCGGAAAATATGGATAATGAGAATCTTAATGTGGATTTCCTTGCCGACAAAATGAATATGAGCCGTGCAACATTTTATCGGAAGATCAAGGGGATATCCGATCTTTCTCCAAACGATTTTATTCGTCTCGTCAGGTTGAAGAAGGCGGCGGCACTGCTGCGTGACAGGAAATTGAGGATAAACGAAATATCTGATATGTGTGGATTCAGTTCCCCTTCCTATTTTACAAAATGTTTTTTTAAACAATTCGGGAAAAATCCCAAAGATTATCAAAATGACTAAATCTATAAAAGGGGGTGTGTCGTAATTGAATTTATGTAGTGAGATGCTTTTGGCATGTTAAATTAAGGTTCTGATTATCATATGCAGCATCGCAACGCGATGTCTCTACATTTTATCAAACTTCAATAATGACACAGCCTCTTTTATAGAAAAGTATTCTGTTTGTTTTATAGAAAAGTATTCAGTTTGCAATTCGAAAGTGTGAAAAGAGACGTGCATCAGTTTTTGATGAGGGCATATTGGGCGTCATAAAGATGGCGCAGATAATCCACACCTCCTTCGGGATGATCTTTTGAACACATATAGAAGAATCCGAGAGTGATCGCCTGAAACAGCTCTGCAGTAGCCTTGATGTCGATGTCGCCGCGCAACTCACCGGATTCCATAGAATTACGCACCACTTCCTCCCAGATTTCTCCATCTTCTTTCTGAGTGGTTGCCATCTTTTGCTTAAATCCAGGTATGAACTGTGCGGCGCTCCGCTCAATGTTGAGCCTTGCCTCACTGAGGTTAGGTATGTTATAGGGAAGAAGCAGTGAAATATTTCCCTTTATTTTCTCAATGAACAGATTATAGAAGAGTTTCAATGATTTGTTTTGTTCCTGTTTAATTTTAGCGAGGTTGTCGGGTCCGTAGAAAAACGCGTCGAGCACTGCACGGAAAATGCCCTCCTTATTGTTGAAATAATACACCATCGAGCCGCGGCTGATGCCTGTGGCTTCTTCAAGCAGGGAATAAGATACGTCCGGGTAGGAATAGGTGGCAAAAAGTTTGAAAGCCACCCCTAAGATTTTCCTTCGGGATTTGATGCCTTTTTCCATAATTGTCTGTTGTGTTAAATGCACCCGAAAAGAGTGTAAGTGAAAATATTAATAATAGAAATGTTTAGGGATAAGTAGCTACTTAAAGCTATAAATCAGGGCTATGTGGATAGCGTTCCCGTTCAACGGGAAAATGAATTGGATCGTCGTCTGCCCTTGTCGTTGGGATCAAACGGGTTGCGGGTCGGGTCGAAATAATCCTCCTCCTCTTCCTCTTCGAGTCCGTTTTCCGACTTGTTGTTGCGGTTACGTTTGTCGGTCGCAGGTTTGTTTTTCTTTATTGCTTCAGGTTTCATCAGGTCGATTGCGGTGTCAAACACGTTCCATGATTCTGATTTTTCCCAATTTTTTTTCAGATTGATAATTTTAGGGTAATAGTATGCCATGTCGGGCTGTCGGTGGAGATTGAAATCACCTGTGTCGTAGATGCCGTTGCCGTTATGGTCTTCGAAAATTCTTACATAATACTTCCCCGGGGCAAGATATTTGAATGTCACTGAATTGTTCACCACTTTTTCTCTCCTCACGGGCGCATCAGAATTGTTGACCAATTCCACGAACGCGGGGATTGTGTCGGTGAAATTTGATATGTTTAAAGTCAAGGCACAATAATCTTCTTCTGCCTTTGTCTTGAATTTATGTTCAAGGGGATCTGTCATAAGCCCATAAATGCCGGTTGCGGCAAGAGTGTCGACGGAGAGACGGTATTCCGTTGCATATTCCCATGGATATTCGATCTTGAACGTGCGGGGGTTAAGCGAATCCACATGCTCAGGTTTCCATGCTTTTGGCACAGGCGCCCACACCGTGTCGACCATCATTTCAAGATGGAACGCCGTGGTGTCAAACCGATTGAGAGGAGTGTCAAACTCCATAATCAACGGCAGGTTCACTTCCTGCGTTGACTGAGAAATCATCTTGAATCCCAATGCAGGTATCTTCACGGGGACAGTGTCGGCTTTTTCGTCTTTCTTTTTCTTGTCTTTCTTCTTTGTCACCTTGGGGCGTTGAGTGAAAAATTTGAGGGTGTCGGTCGCCAGAGTGAGATTTTGAGCCGAGTCTGTGCGGAAATAAGTTGCCGCTATCTGGAGACTGTCCGTAGCCACAAGGGTCGCCGGATTGAGCCAATAGGTGAGGGTGTCATTTTTTGCTGAACGTTCAAGTGTCCACCAGTCTTTATACCCCTCAACATTTACCGGTGATATTTCCGGCAAAGTTTCGGAGGGCGCATTGAAAATAAATCTCAAGCGTGTTGAATCCACACGCTCATATTTCTGAAGGAACTGTGATTTATAATCGCTTTCAAAGGAACGAAGGAGGATGTCGTTAGGGAGAAAACGTGTTCGCTCACGGTTTAATACTGTGTCGACATCGCCTGTGAGAAGGTCGAAGACAGTGTCTATAGCGTTGACCCTTTCTGCTGTAGGAGTAAGAGTGAAATCGTAGAAAGCCATTGCCTCTTCCGGATTTGCACGTTTATAATCGTTGTCGACGTCTGCGACAGCAAAAACACGGTATTCACCCGGTGCGAGACCTTGAATGGAAAAACGTCCTCGGTCGTCGGTCTTTGCCACTCGCTCAAGCGGGAGGGTGGAAAGTGCTGAATCGGCAAGGTTGGAATATACCCCCACAAGCATTCCCTGCTGAGGCTCGAGGGCATCTGCGGAAAGCACCATGCCTGAAATCTGGAGAGTGTCGAGCACGTTGCCGGTTGAGAAAGAATAAGTGAAGCCCTGAAGCTTGTTGCTTTCGTTGTTGTCTTCGATGGCGTCGGCGAAATCGATGGTATAGGTTGTGTTGGGGATGAGAGTGTCGTTAAACTGCACTGTGATTTTTCTTCCGAGAGAAGACACTCTCGGAGTAGATTTGGATATCGGCGAAACCACCACTTTAGAGAATGCATCTTTCACGTTGACAAGCTCGTCAAATTCTATCTCTATCTTCTGCCTGTTGACATTAAGGGAGCCTGGCGCCGGGTTTGCTCTCACAAATCTGGGAGGGTCTTCGTCGCGGGGACCGCCGGAGGGGTTGCCGATAGAGGCACACGATGCAAGGACTCCTGCCAAAACAAGAGCCCAGAGGAGATAAATTGTATGCCTTCTGCGACGATTCATAGACAATAGTTGTGGTTTGCGACTTCAAAAGTAGCAAATAAATTTGATTGGAGAGCGCATTAAGAGGTAAATTTTATTTAAAATGAGATAAAAACGCTATTTTTAGGCTTTGAAATGCGTATTAGGTCAAAATTTTGAACTATATTTGCAAGCTGAAAAAATATATAGGCGCGCGAATTGCGCCTTGATGTTTTCCACCTGACAATAAACAATAAACAACAATAAAACAACAAAACATGCAGAACAAAGGGTTTATCAGCACCATTGCCGTCCTTTTGATCTTGATTTGCGGATTTTATATCTCGTTCTCATTCGTGACGTCCCACTATGAGAAAAAGGCAGAGGAATATGCCGCAATGATGGCGAAGACAAGCGACGTAACCAATGATGCCTACAAACAGAATCTAAAGCAGTTTAACGATTCGATCGACAAAGAGAAAGTGTATCTCGGCTACACCTATAATCAGGTGCGTAAGCTTGAGATCGGGCTTGGCCTTGACCTGAAAGGCGGTATGAATGTAGTGCTCGAAATCTCCGTGCCCGACATTCTTCGTCAATATGCTTCAGGCGACGCCCAGCTTCGTCAGATCAACGATGCTATCGCCAAGGCTCAGGCAGACGGCGTGAAAGGGAGTGACAAGGATTTTATCTCCAAGGTTGCCTCTTATATCCAGCCGGGTGCCATGGCAGGACTTTTCACTCGTGAGGGTGAGTTTCTTGGCAAGATTAAGAGTAATTCTTCAAACCAGGATGTTGTAAATGCTCTTCAGCAGCAGGTGGAAAGCCAGGTTGACGCAGCCTTCAACATCTTCCGTACACGTATCGACCAGTTTGGTGTGGTTGCACCAAACATTCAGAAGCTTCAGGATAAGAACGGCCAGATTCTCCTTGAGCTCCCCGGTGTGAAAGAGCCGGAACGTGTCACAGAGCTGCTCAAGTCTTCGGCAAACCTCGAGTTCTTCGAAGTTTATAACTATAATGAGATTGCCAATGATCTTGCTTCTTTTGCTCAGGCATGGGCTCAGCAGGATACAATCAACCATACCAACATCATCGAACTTCTTGGTGGCACCCAGCGTGCGGGCAGTCCGGTTATCGGTATGGTGACTCCTCAGAACAAGGCTATTGTAGACAGCATTTTCGCATCTCCTCTTGCCAAGCAGAAACTTCCCAGCGATTTCTCGGCAGTATGGAGCGTGAAGCCTGTCGACTTCCCCGTTTACGATGCCCAGGGCAACGTGATGAAGAAAGCTAACGGTGAAGACCGCACCACTCCTTACTGGGAGCTCGTGGCGCTTAAGGGCGACGCTTCTCTCGAGGGTGACGTCGTTACTTCCGCTACAAGCGAATATGACAACATGCGCGGTAACACTGTCAACATGCGTATGAATGATGCAGGCGCTCAGGCTTGGGCTACACTTACCCGCAACAATATCGGGCGTCCTATCGCTATCGTGCTTGACAATAATGTATACTCATTCCCGAATGTGAACAACGAGATCACCGGCGGCAGCTCGGAGATCACCGGTCAGTTCACTCCAGAGGAGGCTAACGACCTTGCAAACGTGCTCAAATCAGGTAAGATGAGTGCAAAGGTAGACGTGGTCAGCAACAACGTTATCGGTCCGAGCCTCGGTGCTGAAGCCATACAGCAAGGTTTCATTTCGTTTATCGTGGCTCTCGTGCTCCTGATGATCTTCATGATCTGCATCTATGGTCTCGTTCCGGGTCTTGTAGCTAACGTGGGCTTGATGCTCAACCTCTATTTCACTCTCGGTATCCTTGCTTCGTTCCAGGCTGTGTTGACACTTTCCGGTATTGCCGGTATCGTGCTCGCACTCGGTATGGCTGTCGATGCCAATGTGCTTATCTTCGAACGCACCAAAGAGGAACTTCGTCTTGGCAAGAAACTCCGTCAGGCAATCTCTGAAGGTTACAGCAACGCATTCTCCGCGATCTTCGACTCAAACCTTACTTCAGTGATCACCGGCGTGATCCTTCTGTTCTTCGGTTCAGGTCCGATCAAAGGTTTCGCCACCACTCTTATCATCGGTATTGTCTGCTCGTTCTTCACGGCTGTCTTCCTTACCCGTATCGCATTTGATCTTATCACTAAGAATGGTCGTTGCGCCAACATGACTTTCGATACCGGTATCAGCCGCAACTTCCTCGCCAACACCAAGATCAACTTCCTTGGTCAGTGGAAGACCGCAGCTACTGTCTGGATCGCTCTTATTGTGATTTCAATCGCGTCTCTTGCAATCCGTGGCATGAACCAGGGTATCGACTTCTCCGGAGGTCGCAACTATGTGGTGCAGTTCGACAAAGAGGTTAATCCTTCCGAAATTCAGGCCCGTCTTCTTGAGCAGCTTCAGAAAGAAGCTAACGACAAGACTGTCAGCGTGGGCGTAATCACAATCGACAACCCGACCAAGGTTCGTATCTCCACAAACTACAAGATCAGTGGTGAGGATGCGAATATCGACAACGAGGTTACAGGACTTCTTTACAAGAACCTTCAGCCTGAACTTACAGGAGCTGATGGTGTAGTGATGGATATGAACGCATTCGCTGTCGCAGATGAGAGCCGTGGTATCATCTCTATCCAGAAAGTAGGACCTTCTGTGGCAGACGACATGCGTCGCGACGCATATTGGGCAGTAGGTATAGCAGTGGTCTGCATGTTCCTATATATCCTTCTCCGCTTCCGCACCATAGCGTTCTCAGTTGGCGCCGTATGTGCTGTGGCTTTGACTGCATTCCTCATCGTCGGATTCTATTCTATCTGCTGGGGCTTCCTCCCATTCTCAATGGAAATCGACCAGTCGTTTATCGCTGCTGTCTTGACAATCATCGGTTACCAGATCAACGATACTGTGGTTGTATTTGACCGTGTGCGCGAGATGATGAAGATATATCCGAAAGAAGATCGCTTTATTACATTCAACAGGAGTCTTAACACGACACTTACCCGTACGATCATGACATCGTTCTCGACTCTGCTCGTGCTCCTCTGTATCTTCTTCCTTGGCGGCGACACTATCCGCAGCTTCACATTTGCGATGATCTTCGGTGTGATCGTAGGTACATTCTGCTCGCTCTATTGTGCTGCCCCGATAGCCTACAATATCATCAAGGCTTCTGCAAAGAAGAATGTGGTAGACAACGGCAAGCCGACTCTCGAAGGCAACCGCCGTTTCAGATAATCGACAACCACGGATAATAAAAATGCCGGAATGAATTTCATTCCGGCATTTTTATTATCCGTATACTTTCAGAAACTGTTTAAAATTTATTTTGTCTTGTCATTGAGGTCTTTGTCGGCATCTTTATGATATTTATTCAGTCATTATGGAACCCCATAACTCCTTCATAAATATCAAAAATCTGTCTGACAAATCTTCTCAATTCCTTCGACAAATAAATTTAAACAGTTTCTCAGATATCGAAATGTTGATTCATTTTCCGATATATTCATTGAAGAATTTCTCAATCTCTGCAAATGGGATGATGTCCTTTTGATCATAGAGGTCGGTGTGGCTTGCGCCTGGAATGACCATGAAGAGCTTGTTGTTGGTTTTGCGGGGGTTACGGTAAGCCTCTTGTAGGCGTCACTACCGAAATAGAACGAGTGGGCTTTCTCTCCGTGAAGAATCATGACGGCGTTTTCAATTTCGCCGGCACGGCTCATCAGTGGGAAGTTCGCAACTCAATCAACTATTGTTCTTAGTCGGCTTCGGTTGCCGGGCTTTACATCACGATTGCTCTTGTGGTTTCCTTCTCGTAAAGTTTCCCTGGTAGAGCATCGGGTAGGAGAAGTAAGGCGTCTGTCCATTATCGTGGCAGAGATGATGAAATAAAACAAGACCATGTGAATATCTTCAAATGATTTTGACTGCCTATTAAGCTGATTATGTGATAAATTTGTTTTATCTTTGTACTTAAATTAGAAATAAGGAGATAAAACTATGGCAATGACAATTAAAACATCCCCCGAGCTTTGGGGTGAGGATGCAAGAATCTTTACCGAGGAAGCGGAGCGCAATGGAAAATTGCCTACGCCAAAGCTCTCTGAATCCCAGCGTAAGGTGCTTTCCACCATGTTGGACAGTGCCAAGAATATTATATTCCCTCCCTGCAAAGACTGACAATGGCAGATTATATTTTCGTAGACAACACCTTCATGGTGCCTTATACCAAAGAGGTCGCAGATTACTGTGACCCTTTTTCTTGTGGTGATG